>NZ_JBFALC010000040.1:5381-92581 GCF_040656035.1 Streptomyces sp. NPDC050211 | reverse complement strand
GCCCGGACGGGGTCCTGGCGCAACTCGCCCCAAGCCACGGAGGCAGCCAGACTGAGAGCACGGGGGACATGACGTGACATACCGGCACATTAGGTCGACCGAGCGGAGAACCGACACCATGACCGGCCGCATACTCCATGTCGTCGGCGCCCGGCCCAATTTCGTCAAGGCGGCGCCGGTGGTCGCCGCCCTGCGCTCGGCCGGATGCGAGCAGGTGCTCGTCCACACCGGGCAGCACTACGACGAACGCCTGTCGGACGTCTTCTTCCGGCAGCTGGGCCTGCCCGCACCGGACACCGACCTCGGCGTCGGCTCCGGCAGCCACGCCCGGCAGACCGCCGAGCTCCTGGTGGCGCTGGAGACCGAACTGACCGCACGCGCACCCGCCCTCGTCCTGGTCTACGGCGACGTGAACTCCACCCTGGCCGGTGCCCTCGCCGCCGCCAAACTGGGCATACCGGTCGCGCATGTGGAGGCGGGCCTGCGCAGCTTCGACATGACGATGCCGGAGGAGGTCAACCGACGCCTGGTGGACCAGCTGGCCGAGCTGCTGTTCGTCACCAGCCCGGAGGCCATCGGCCATCTCGCCCGCGAGGGAATGGACGTGGACCGTGTCCATCTCGTCGGCAACCCGATGATCGACACCCTGCTCACCCATCTGGACCTGTTCGACCCGGCCGCCGCGCGTGCCGCTCACGACGTCCCCGAGCGCTATGGCGTGGTCACGCTGCACCGCCCCTCGAACGTCGACGACCCCGAAGCGGCCCGGGCCGCCGCCCTCGTCCTGACCGAGGCGGCCCGCCACCTCGACCTCGCCGTGCCCCTGCATCCGCGCGGCCGGCAGGCGCTGGAGGCGGCGGGCCTCTGCGGCGCTCCCGGCGTGCATGTGCTCGAACCGCTGGGATACGTCGAGTTCATGAGCCTGGTGAGGGGAGCCGCCGCGGTGATCACCGACTCCGGCGGCGTTCAGGAGGAGACCACCATCCTGGGCGTGCCGTGCCTGACCCTGCGCACCACCACCGAGCGCCCGGTCACCGTCACCGACGGCACCAACCGCCTAGTCGGGCACGCCGAGTTGATTCCCGCGCTGCGCAAGGCGCTGGACGGCGAGCAGACGGCGCGCGGAGAGGGCCCGCCGCTGTGGGACGGCAAGGCGGGCGCCCGGATCGCCCGGATCGTCACCAGGTGGCTGGATCACCATGACTGACCGCGCAGCCACCCGGACGGCGGAACGCGCCCGCGCGTACTGGGACTCCCGCCACCGCGAGCACGTCGGCCTCACCTCCGGCGGTCACATCGGCCTCGATCACGCCGGCAACGAGATCTTCTACGCACAGCGGCTCGGCACCCTCCTCACCCTGATCGGCGACCTGTCCAGCCCGCGGGCACCGCTGTTCGTCCTCGACGCGGGGTGCGGCAAAGGGCACTTCGCCCGCGCACTGGCCCGCTGCGGCCACCGCGTCGACGCATTCGACGTGAGCGCGGAGGCCGTGACCCACGCCCGCGCCGACGGCGGCGGCCCGCGGTACGCGGTGGCTTCGCTCGCCGACTGGCGCAGTCCCTGGCCGTACGACGTCGTGCTCTGCGTCGACGTGCTCTTCCACGTCCTCGACGACACGGAGTGGTCCGCCGGACTGCGCAACCTCGCCTCCCTGGTCCGCCTCACCGGCCGGCTGATCGTCACCGACGAGGACATCGGGGAGCGCAGACCGCGCGGTGACTACATCGTCCACCGCCCGACGGCCGCGTACCGCGCGGAGCTCGAACCCCTCGGCCTGCGGCACACCCTGTTCGAGCCGTACGACTTCCGCGAGAACGAGGTCGGCTTCCACGTCTTCACAAGGACCCGATGATGCGCCTGACCGATCTGCTCCACCCCCACCTGGACGGCGTCACGACCGTCGTCGACGCCACCACCGGCGGTGGACTGAACCTGGCGCCCTATCTGCACCTGCCGGACGGCGTCGCGCTGCGCGCGGCTGACGAAAGCCCCGTGGAGGCGGGTGAGTTGGTGCTGCTCTCGTACGGCCCGGACCCCGCTCTGCACGGCACCGAGGCGGACTGTCTCGCCGTCCTGGAGCGGATGCCGCCCAGTGGGCGCGGACTCATCGTGTTCGGTCACCCCGCGCCCGAACTCCCCTACCACCGCCTCCTGGACGCCCTGGTCACCCGGCGCTGTCAGGTGCTGCGCGCCGTCCCGCTCGACTATGTCCACCTCCGTGCGGGCGCCGTGTTCGCCCGCACGGACGAACTCCTGCCGCCGCACGACTGGTTCGGGCGACCGGCACCGTCCGAGGGCCTGCCCACGGCACTGCGGACGGCGAACGAGTACGTCCTCGCCGACCTGGTCTCCCGGTCCCTGCGGGCCCGCGTCCTGGACCTGGAGAAGGAGGTCGAGGAAGCGGAACACGGTGCCGGAGCCCGGCAGGACGGGCTCGCCGACCGGCTGGCCGCCGCCGTGCGGGAGCGGGAGCAGCTGGCGTCCGCGCTGCGCGGGGCCCGCGAGCGGGTCGATGTGCTGCAGGCGCGGGTGGCCATGCTGGAGGGCTCCACCTCGCTCCGGGTCGGGCGGGCGCTGGTGACGGCGGCCCGTTCGCCCGGCCGGGGGACGGCGCGGCTGCCCCGGGAGCTGTACGGGATGTGGCGGGGGCGGGCGAAGTCCCGGCCGCATCCGGCCGGGCGGAGTGCGCCGGGGACCGCGATGCCGGAGGTGCTCGACGGCCGGTTCCACCTCGCCCACCGTGCCCTGTCCTCGGCTCCGCGTGACCGCCTGGTCGTCGCCGGCGTGCTCACCGACCGCACAGCCGAGGACTTCGCGGCGGACGCCGTGGTGAACCGTCTGCTGCCGCACGACGGGCGTCTGCTCGTGCGGCGCACCGATCCGGACGCCGTCGTCGTACAGCTGAGCGCCTGCACGGGCGACGGCCCCTGGTCACCGGCGGGCACCGGCCTGGCGCCGGACCTGGACCGGCAGCTGGCCGAACTCCTCACCGAGGCACGGGCGTTGGGCCGGGCGGCCGTCCTGTGGCGGGACGCTCCCGCGACCGGCGCCCCCGGCCTGGCGCAGTTCGCCTGGGACGCCGTGCTGGATACGGACACCGGCGTACGGCTCTCCCGCCTCGACCCGGAGAGGTGCGGGCGGGACGGGCTCCGGGAGGCGTTCCTGCAAGACAGCACCCGGGTACGGCTGGCGGAGCTGGCGCGGCGGGTCGGCGGCCCGGACCCGCTGGCCGCCCGGCGCGTCGCCGTGCTGGCCGCGCCCGGCGACCGGGACGAGGTGGCACGGCTGGTCGGCCAGGTACTGGGGCAGATCCATCGGCCCGCCGAGGTCGTCGTTCCCTGTCCGGCGGACGGCGTCCTCGACGAGCTGACCGGCGCCGGTGTGACCGTCCGGGAAGGGCCGCCCACCGCGCCCTGGGTCGCGGACTGGACCGACCTGTCCGTGGACCGTCCGGACACGCTGCTGCTGGACCTGATGTGCGCCCAGGAGTACTCCGGCGCCGACGCGGTCGGGCACACCGGGGCCGACGACGACTACCTCTTCGTACCGTCCCTGACCCCGCTCCTCGTCCGCCGGTCGCTGCATCTCGCCGGTGCACCGCCCGAGGACTGGCTGGCCCTGGGGTACCGCCTGTTCGCCGTGCACGGGAAGGAGTCGTCATGAGCCGTACGCCACGTGCCCTCGTCTACGGCGATGTGGACCTCAACCTCATCGACGGCTCCGCGGTGTGGGCCCAGTCGACGGTGGAGGCGCTGTCGGCAGCGGGCTGCGCGACCCGGCTGGTCCTCAAGGCTCCTGTGCGCACGGGCCGGTTGATCGACCCGATCGCCGGGCTGCCCGGGGTCGCGGTGGTCCGACCGCACGAGGACCGGTTGCTGTCCTCCGCGGACGACCGCCCCCTGTCGCCGGTGCAGGCTTCGCGGGTGCTCGCCCTGCTCGACCAGGACGACCCCTGCGATCTGCTGGTGCTGCGCGGCCGTCGGCTGGTCACGCGCATGGTCGCCGACGGGCACTTCGACGGGCGGATCTGGGCCTACCTCACCGACATCCCGCAGTCGCCCGCCGAGATGACGGAACAGGCCCGGGAAGACCTCACCCGTATCGCCGAAGCGTCCGCGCGACTGCTGTGCCAGACCGAGGAGTTGCGCTGCTTCCTGGAGACCTGGGTGCCCGAGGCCTGCGGTCGCTCTCTGCTCAGCCCGCCGGCCGTGCCCGACCCCGGCTTCACCGTGCCGGAACACGACCGCCCGCACGACCCCTTCCGCCTCGTCTACACGGGCAAGTTCGCGCCCCGCTGGAACACCCTTCCCATGACCCGGCTGCCGGCGCTGCTCGCGGAGCGGGGCATCCGAGCCGAACTGCACACCGTGGGCGACAAGATCCACCACGACCCCGCCCATCCGGACTTCCGGGCGGCCATGGCACGGGCCCTGGACGGCGCCGCCCCCGGCGTCACGCACCACGGCGGGCAGCCGCGTGCGGAGGCCATGCGCATCGCCGCCGACTGCGACCTGGGCCTGGGCTGGCGCGACACCGTCCTCGACGCCAGTCTCGAACTGTCCACCAAGGTCCTGGAGTTCGGCGCGCTCGCGCTGCCCGTCGTCCTCAACCGCACGCCCGCCCACGAGGCGCTGCTCGGCGAGGACTACCCGCTCTTCGTGCCCGGACGCGCCGAACTCCCGGATGCGGCCGAAGCCGTCGCCCGTGCCGTGCGCGAGCCCGAGTCCCGGCTGCTGGCGGCCGACCGCTGCCGTCAGGCCGCCCGCCAGTACACGCTGCGGGGTGCGTCGGAGCGCTGGCGTACCCACCTCGACCGGGCCTTCCCGTCCATGCCGGCCGCCGTCACCCGTCGGTCGCGACCGCTGCGGGTCGGGGTCGCGGGCCACGACCTGAAATTCCTCACCCGGCTCCTCGACCACTTCCGCGCCCTGCCCGGCCTGGAGGTACGGCTGGACAGCTGGCCCGCGCTGGCCCGCCACGACCCGGCGGCCAGCCGGGAACTCGCCGACTGGGCCGACGTGATGGTCGTCGAATGGTGCGGTCCGGCCGCCGTCTGGTTCAGCCGCCACAAACGGCGCGGCAGCCGGCTCATCGTCCGGCTGCACCGGTTCGAACTGGACGCCGACTGGCCGCGGCAGGTCGACATCGACGCCGTCGACCGGGTGGTGTGCGTCAGCCCGTACTACGCCCGCCGCACCCGGGAGGTCACCGGCTGGCCCGAGTCCAAGATCACCGTCATCCCGAACTGGGTCGACACCGGCCAACTCGACCGTCCCAAGACGCCCGGCGCGCACTTCCGGCTCGGCATGATCGGCATCGCGCCCAGCCGCAAACGCCTCGATCTCGGCATCGACGTCCTGGAGAAGCTGCGGGCCCATGACCGGCGCTGGCATCTGTCGGTCAAGTCCAAGCCGCCGTGGGAGTACTGGTGGATCTGGAACAAGCCCGAGGAACGCGAGCACTACGACGCCGTACTGCGCCGGATCCAGACCGCGCCGCTGCTCGAAGGGGCCGTCGTCTTCGACACGTTCGGGCCGGACGTGGCCAACTGGCTCCGGCGCGTCGGGCATGTGCTGTCCACCAGCGACGACGAGAGCTTCCACCTCTCCCCCGCCGAGGGCATGGCCTCAGGCGCCGTACCCGCGCTGCTGCCGTGGCCGGGGGCGGACGAGATCTACGACCGGCGCTGGATCCACGACGGCCCGGAGGCGATGGCGGAGGCGATCGCCGAGCTCGGGGAACCGGAGCCCTGGCGGTCCGCCGGGGAGCTGGCCCGCACCCAGGTACGGCAGGAGTTCTCGCTGGAGCGGGTGGCCCGGACCTGGACCGACCTTCTGGTGAGCGGGTGACGCGCATGGCCACCCTGTGGGAGCTGATGCGGGACTGCATCCCCGGCGACCATGCCCGCCAGGTGACCTCGCGCCACTACCTCGACGAGGCCATGCGCTCTCCCGGCGCCCCCGACAGAGTCATCGATCTCGGGTGCGGGCGCGGCACCTCGGCCCGGCTGTTCCGCCGTCACGATCCGAAGGTGCGGTGGGTGGGGGTCGACATCCGCGACTCGCCCGAAGCGGCCCAGCGGTCGCCCGGAGACGACCCGGTGGTGTATTACGACGGCTTCCGCCTGCCCTTCCGTACGGACGGCGTTCCGCTGATCTACTCCCACCAGGTCTTCGAGCACGTCGCGCGCCCGCGCGAGTTGCTCGCCGAGATCGGCCGGGTACTGCGGCCGGGCGGACTGTTCATCGGCAGCACCTCACAGCTGGAGCCGTACCACTCCTACAGCCTGTGGAACTACACACCGTACGGATTCCGGGTCCTGGTCGAGGAGGCCGGGCTGACCCTGGAGGAGGTGCGGCCCTCGCTCGACGGGGTGGCCCTGATCATGCGCACCTACCACGGCCGCCCGTCGGAGTACGGCCGGTACTGGGAGGAGGAGTCCCCGCTCAATGCCGAGATCGACACCTGGGCACGCCGAAGCCGCCGCCGAACGGCCCTGGTCAACCTCCGCAAGCTCACCTTCTGCGGCCAGTTCGCGTTCCGCGCCCGCAAGCCGGGGTGAGCGGCGGCCGACGGCACCGCCGAGTTCCGAGCCTGCGCCGACACCGTGACGCGACCGCATAAGCTCGGCGGATGGCGAAGTACTTCGACGTGCACCCCGACAACCCCCAGCCGCGCACCATCGCTCAGGTCGCCGACAGCGTCCGCTCAGGTGCGCTGATCGCTTACCCGACGGATTCCTGCTACGCGCTCGGCTGCCGGCTGGGCAGCCGGGACGGTATCGAGCGGATCCGTACGATCCGCCACCTGGACGACCGGCACCACTTCACCCTCGTGTGCGAGGACTTCGCGCAGCTGGGCCAGTTCGTGCGTGTCGACAAGGACGTGTTCCGCGCGATCAAGGCGTCGACGCCCGGCAGCTACACCTTCATCCTCCCCGCGACGAAGGAGGTGCCGCGCATGCTCCAGCACCCGAAGAAGAAGACCGTCGGTGTGCGCATCCCCGATCACGTGGTCACCCAGGCCCTCCTCGCCGAGCTGGGTGAGCCGCTGCTGTCCAGCACGCTGCTGCTGCCCGACGAGGACGAACCGATGACGCAGGGCTGGGAGATCAAGGACCGGCTCGACCACATGCTGGACGCGGTCGTGGACTCCGGGGACTGCGGCACCGAGCCGACGACGGTCATCGACTTCTCGGGCGGTGAGGCCGAGATCGTACGGCGCGGGGCGGGCGACCTCGCCCGGTTCGAGTAAGAAGGCGGTGAGGATCTCCCACGGGTCGCCTTAACCGTGCGTGCAACGATGGCCCAGGCCGGACGCTCGCACGGACCGGCCCCGCCGACTCCCCACGCAGAGAGGCAGCCCCGCCATGACCGCCGTACAGGGAACCACCGTCGACATCCCCACCGAGGACGGCACCGCTGACGCCTACCTCAGCCACCCCGGCGCCGGGGGCCCTCACCCGGCGGTCCTGCTGTACATGGACGCCTTCGGTCTGCGTCCGCGGCTGAAGGCCATGGCCGACCGGCTGGCCGAGGCCGGTTACACGGTGCTCGTGCCGAACGTGTTCTACCGTCATGGGCGTGCGCCGGTCGTCGAGTTGCCGGAGTTCATCGACGTCACGTCGCGTCCGGCGGTCTTCGAGCGCCTCGGACCGATCATGCAGTCCCTGACGCCCGACCGGGCGATGGCGGACGCCGGCGCCTATCTGCGCTGGCTCGCCGACAGCCCGGCGGCGGCCGACGGACCGGTCGTGCTCACCGGGTACTGCATGGGCGCCGGTCTGGCTCTGCGCACCGCCGGCACCTATCCGGAGCGGGTCGCGGCGGCGGCCGGTTTCCACGGCGGGCGGCTGGCGAGCGACAGCCCGGACAGTCCGCACCTGGTGGCCGAACACATCACCGCCGAGGTGTACTTCGGCCACGCCGACGAGGACCCGTCGCTGCCTCCCGAGCAGATCCAGCGTCTCGAGGACGCGCTGACCGCGGCCGGCGTGCGCCACCACTGCGAGGTCTACGCCGGCGCTCACCACGGGTTCACGCAGGCCGACACGTCCGCGTACGACCGCGAGGGAGACGAGCGGCACTGGGCGGCGCTGCTCGACCTGCTCAAGCGCACCTTCTGAGGGCCTCGCCCGGGTCACCCTTCCCAGAGACGGCGGCACGCGCGCGTGCCGCCGTTTTCTGTGCCAGTTGTTGACATGCCCGCGCCGCGGCGCAACGCTGAGAGCGCTCTCAGAATAGGTACAGACCAGATCGGCAGCCCCCTCAAGTGACCCCACACACGGAGGTGGAGAGTGCTACGACGTCCAGCCCCCCGATTCCCGGCCCTGGCCGCGACGGCCGCCCTGCTCGGCGCGCTGTTCGTGTTCGGCGCACCGTCGCCCGCACAGGCGGTGCCCGACACGATCCCCTTGAACATCACCAACAACTCCGGCCGCGGCGAGCCGGTCTACGTCTACAACCTCGGCACCTTGCTGACGACGGGTCAGCAGGGCTGGGCGGACGCGAACGGCACGTTCCATGCGTGGCCCGCAGGCGGCAACCCGCCGACGCCCGCGCCGGACGCGTCCATCGCCGGACCGGCCGCGGGGCAGTCGAAGACGATCCGGATCCCCAAGTTCTCGGGGCGGATCTACTTCTCGTACGGACAGAAGCTCGATTTCAGGCTGACGACCGGCGGATTGGTGCAGCCGGCCGTACAGAACCCGAGCGACCCGAACCGCAACATCCTCTTCAACTGGTCCGAGTACACACTCAACGACTCCGGGCTGTGGCTCAACAGCACCCAGGTCGACATGTTCTCCGCGCCGTACGCGGTGGGCGTCCGGCGCGCCGACGGCAGCACGAGCACGACCGGGCACCTCAAGTCGGGCGGCTACAACGCGGTGTTCAACGGACTGCGCGCACAGTCGGGCGGCTGGGCCGGGCTGGTGCAGACGCGTTCCGACGGCACCGTGGTCCGGGCGCTCTCTCCCGGTCACGGGGTCGGGAACGGGGCCCTTCCGGCGTCCGTGATGGACGACTACATCAATCGCGTCTGGCAGCGGTACGCCACGTCGACCCTCACCGTGACGCCGTTCGCCGACCAGCCGAACACCAAGTACTTCGGCCGGGTCTCGGGCGGGGTCATGAACTTCACCAGCGGCTCCGGGGCCGTCGTCACCAGCTTCCAGAAGCCGGACGCGGACAGCGTCTTCGGCTGCCACAAACTGCTCGACGCGCCCAACGACCAGGTGCGCGGGCCGATTTCACGGACCCTGTGTGCGAGCTTCAACCGTTCCACGCTGCTCGTCAACCCGAACCAGCCGGACACCTCGTCGGCGAACTTCTACCAGGACGGGGTGACCAACCACTACGCCCGGCTCATCCATGGCCAGATGGCCGACGGGAAGGCGTACGCGTTCGCCTTCGACGATGTGGGCCACCACGAGTCACTCGTCCACGACGGCAATCCGCAGCAGGCGTATCTCACGCTGGATCCGTTGAGCTGAGCGCCGCCAGCTCGGCGTGGGCACGGAAGGTGCGGGGCGCACGCCCGGTGATGCGCTGAACGGTGTCGGTGGTGTGGTCCTCGGCACCGTCGGCGATGGCTCTGTCGAGGCCGGCCAGGAAGGTCGCGTACTCGGCGGGCACGGTCGTCGCCAGGCGGTCGCGCAACTGCCCGTACGCCAGGTGCCGGTGGGTGACCGGGCGCCCGGTCACCGCCGTGAGCGTGGCCGCGATGTCGCTGTGGCTCAGCGCCTCGGGGCCGGTGATCAGGAGGTCGGTGTTGGGCGCGGGGTCGTCGGTCAGCGCGTGGGCGGCGACCGCGGCGATGTCGTCGGCGTCGACGAAGGCGACGCGTCCCTCACCGGTCGCCGTCCAGAGCGTGCCGTCCGCGCGGATGCTGTGCGCGTGCACGTGATCGCCGGTGAAGTTCTGCATGAACCAGGAAGGCCGCAGGACCGCCCACTCCTCGAACAGGCCGGGCAGGGCCTGGTGTATCTCTCCGGTGGCCGGGCCGCCCGCGGGAACCGCCGAGGAGCTGAGCAGCACGGCGCGACGCACTCCGGCGGTGCGCGCCTGTTCCAGGAAGGGCAGCACGGTGGCGGCGGGTGCCGTCGAGCCCGGCGGCGGCACGAGATAGACGCGGTCGACTCCGCTGAAGGCATCCGCGAAGGTCGTGGGGTCGTACCAGTCGAAGCGCACGGCCCGGGCGCCGTCGACCGCGGTGGCGGTGCGGCTCGCCGCCACCACTCGGTGGTTCCGGGCGGCGAGTCGGGAGACCAGGCGGCTGCCGGTGGTGCCGGTGGCTCCGATGACCAGCGTGTGGGCGGGGACGTTCATCAGGCCGCACTCCGGGCGAAGTCGGCCGCGCCGTCCTGCGGCAGGGCGAGCGGATTCCAGTAGTCGCGGTAGCGGGTGATGCGGCCGTCCTCGACGGTCACGACGGCGATATAGGTCATGTCGAAAGGGTCTCCGCTCTTCACCAGCCGCCCGGTGCCGCGCATCTCGACGACGACGGTCGTGGGCTCGGTGGTCTGGTGGATCTTCAGCGAGGGGAAGTCGTGGAGGTCGATGTGCTCGGGGTAGTCGCGCATGTAGTCGGCGACGGCGGCCTTGCCTTCCAGCCGCCGCGGCCAGCCCTCGGGGGCGAAGGGGAACTCCATGACACCGTCGTCGGCCCACAGGTCGACCCAGGCGGGGATGTTCTTGTCGAGCAGCAGGGTGAGGCCGTGGCGGAAGAGGTCCGCCAGGGAGCGCAGGGGTGGGCATGAGGACTCCGTCCAGTAGAATACGGACCCCGGGTCCGCTTCTTCAACGATACGGACTCCGGGTCCGTTTTCGCAAGAGAGGACTCCCGTGCCCGAGCGCAAACCCCGGGTGGACGCCGCCCGCAACCGCGAGGCCGTACTGGCGGCGGCCGACGCGCTGTTCGCCGAGTGCGACAGCCCGGACGCCGTGACCATGGCCGACATCGCGGCCGCGGCCGGGGTGGGCAAGGCGACCCTCTTCCGCGGATACGGCGATCGCACCGGCCTGATTCACGCGCTCTACTCCGCCCGCCTGGAACCGCTCCGGCAGGCCGTGACCGACGGCCCCCCTCCCCTCGGCCCCGACACCCCACCGGCTCAGCGGATCCCCGCTCTGCTGGACGCCCTGCTCTGCTTCAAGCTGGACCACCGGCACCTGTCGCTGGCCTTGGAGGGAACGGGTTCCGACAGCCCGTACCAGGCCGCGCACTACGAGTGGTGGCACGGCGTCTTCCGGGACGTGCTGGACCGGCTCCCGGGCTTCATCGGCGGCGACTTCGCCGCGCATGCACTGCTGGCGGCCGTACGCGCGGACCTGGTCGCCCACCTGGCCGACCGGCGGAACATGTCACGTGAAGTACTGCGGGCGGAGCTGGCCGCCTACACCGCGAAAGTCCTTAAGGGCCGGGCGAGTTGAGAATCCACACCGTGGGTCCGGTCAACGTGTCGTAGCGCTCGCGGCGTCGGCATACCGGCGGGCCAACCGGGCGAAGGCGTCCTGGAGTTCGGCCGGGCCGACGACCTCGATGTCGGCGTCGAACCTGCCGATGGTGGCGGCGAGGGCAGGCCATGACCAGGAGCCCAGGACGAGCCGGCAGCGGTTCGGGGTGAGTTCCTCGACCACTCCGTCGATGGTGTGGCGGGACACCTCGGCGGCGGGCAGGCCGAGGATCACTTCGCCGCGGCACGGCCAGTCGCCGGAGCCGTCGGAGCCGCGGAACCTGTCGGCGACGAAGGCGGCCACATCGCCACCGGGCACGTCACGCGGGGTGAAGCGAGGCCCCGTGGGGGTGCGTGGCGTGATCCGGTCGGCGCGGAAGGTGCGCCAGTCCTCGCGGTCGAGGTCCCAGGCGACGAGGTACCAGCGCCCGCCCCAGGTGACGAGGTGATGGGGCTGCACCCGGCGCGGAGGAGCCGCGCCGGGTGCGGGTGCGGAGGTGTAGTCGAAGCGCAGCACTTCGCGGGCGTGGACGGCCGCACCGAGTGCCATGAGCACAGTGCTGTCGACCTGTGGTGCCGGGCGGGACGTTGGGCGCTCGATGGCGGTGACCTGGAGCGTGTCAATACGGCGGCGCAGCCGCGCGGGCATGACCTGGCGGACCGTGGTCAGCGCGCGTGCCGCTGCTTCCTCGATACCGGCGCCCGTGGTGATCGCGATCTGGAGCGCGACGGCGAGGGCGACGGCCTGGTCGTCGTCGAACAGCAGCGGGGGTAGCTCCGTGCCCGCTTCCAGCCGGTATCCGCCGTCGGGTCCCTTGAACGCCACGATGGGATAGCCGAGTTCACGCAGCCGGTCGACGTCGCGGCGCACCGTACGGGGGCTGACGTCCAGCCGCTCGGCGAGCAGCTCCCCCGGCCAGTCCCGGCGTGCCTGGAGCAGCGAGAGCAGCGACAGCAGTCGCGCTGAGGTCTTCTGCATGGTCCCCATGGTGCCCGGAGAAGCGGCCACATCCTGTCCGCTTCTGCTGCGACGGTGGTCACCGAGCGGGGCCGAGCGAGCCGATGCTCACCACCGATCGAGAGGCAAGGAGCCAGTCATGTCCGTCAACGCTGTGACCCACCTGAATTTCCGAGGTGACGCCCGCGCGGCGCTCACGTTCTACCAGTCCGTGTTCACCGGGCACATGGTCATGGTCACGTACAAGGACGCCGGGAACGTCAAGGACCCGTCAGAGGCGGACCAGGTGATGTGGGGCCAGGTGGCCGCCGACAGCGGTTTCCGCGTGATGGCGTACGACGTTCCCTCCCACCTGCCGTGGAACCGTGGCGAGAACGCGTTCTTCGTCTCACTGCGCGGCGAGACGGCCGAGGAGATCACGGTGTACTGGGAGAAGCTCTCCGACGGCGCAAAGATCGTGCAGTCGCTGGAGCCCGCGCAGTGGGCGCCCCTCTACGGGATGCTGACGGACCGGTTCGGCGTCACCTGGGTCGTGGACGTCGCCACCGAGTACAGCGCGTCCTGACCGGTTGAGTCCGGGCGGCGGATCTCCGCCGCCCGGGCAGACCCATCCTCCACACGACGACAACGACAAGGACGCAGCAATGAAGACGCGCGCACCGGGCCGCACCGCAATCCAGAACCTTCTCGACGACGCGGTCCTCGACCGGATCGACGAGATCGTGGCGCCCGGAAGCGACCTCGGCCCGGTCGACGAGCGCGCCGCGGCGTGAGGCGTCGGATGGCCGTTCTCGACACCCGGGCGTTGAATCGCGCGACGCTCGCCCGGCAGTTGCTGCTCGATCGCGCCGACCTGCCGGTCCTCGACGCCGTGGCGCATCTCGGCGGTCTGCAGGCGCAGGAACCGCAGGAACCCTTCGTCGGACTCTGGTCGCGGCTGCGCGCGTTCGACCCGACGATGCTCTCGGACCTGCTGACGGGGCGGCACGTGGTGCGCACCCATCTCATGCGGCGCACCGTCCACCTGGTCACCGCCGACGACGCCCTCGCCTGGCGGGCCCGCCACGACGCCATGCTGCGCCAGCGGGTACTCGGGGTCTACCGGCGCGAGCTCGACGGGGTGGATCTCGACGAACTGGCGGCGGCGGGGCGGGCGGTGATGGCCGACGGCGAGCCCCGTTCCATGACCGAGCTGGCGCGGGCGCTGGCGGAACGCTGGCCGGCGCCGGGGCCGCGGGCGCTGGGCGAGATGGTGATCGCCGCGCTCGTCCCGATGGCGCAGCTGCCGCCGCGGGGGCTGTGGCGCACGAAGGCGGGAGTGCGCAACGTCCCGCTGTCGTCCTGGCTGGGCCGCGAGATCGACTCGACGTCCCCGGACGGCTCCGATCCGGTCGGCCAGCGGCTCGTACGGCGTTATCTGGCCGCGTTCGGCCCGGCCGCCTCGGCCGACCTGCGTGCCTGGTGCGGGCTGGCCGGGCTGCCGGCCGCGGTCGCCGCCTCCCGCGAGGAACTGGTCTCGTTCCGCGACGAGCGGGGCCGTGAGCTGCTGGACCTCCCCGACGCCCCGCGTCCCGACCCCGGCACGCCCGCCCCGGTGCGTTTCCTGCCGGCGTTCGACAACGCCATTCTCGGCTACCACGACCGCAGCCGGATCATCGACGACGCCCATCGTGGCCTGTCGGTCGCGGGCGAGCGCGTTGTCCTGGTCGACGGCCGGGTTGCCGCGACCTGGAACGTCAGGGACAGCACCGTGACGGTCACTCCACTGCGTCCCCTCTCAGGGGCCGACCGCGCCGCCGTCTCCGAAGAGGGGCGGGAACTGGCCTCGTTCCTCTCCGACGGCGACAGCCACCGCGTCCGGATCGACGTGCCCCGAGCACCGCACCGGCTGGACGGAAAGCGGGGTCGATGGCCGGTTTTCGACCCCGCGTCACCTCATTCGACTGGCCTGTTTCAGAGTTAACCCGCGAACCACCGGTAAGGGCTTGCTATTGCGTGCCCTTCACACGTAGACCTTCCTTCACAATAACCGTGGCTCTGGGGGGAGTTCGGAATATGGAAGGCACGGTAGACGGGTTCCGCTATGGCGCGGTGACCCCGGTGGCGGCTTATGTCATGGCCTGCCTGGGAGGGGCGCTGGGACTGCGCTGCATCGTCCGGTCCCTGCTCAACGAAGTGTCGTGGAAGCCGGGTTGGCTGGCGCTGGGCGCCGCGTCGATCGGCTGCGGCATCTGGACGATGCATTTCATCGCCATGATCGGCTTTCAGGTCGAGGAGACCCGGATCGGCTATGACGTGGGCCTGACCGTCCTCAGTCTCGCCGTCGCCATTGTCGTGGTCGGTATCGGCGTGTTCATCGTGGGCTACCGCGGCGCCAGCAAGGCCTCGCTGTCCGTCGCGGGCGTCATCACCGGTCTCGGGGTCGCCGCGATGCACTACTTAGGCATGGCGGCGATGCGGCTCAACGGCAGCATCCACTACGACGTCTTCACCGTCGTCCTTTCGGTACTGATCGCGATCTTCGCCGCGACCGCGGCACTGTGGGCGGCGGTCAGCATCCGGGGCTTCGTCGCCAGCCTCGGTGCGAGCCTCGTGATGGGCGTGGCCGTGTCCGGGATGCACTACACGGGCATGGCCGCCGTGGGTGTCCATCTCCACGGCAACCCCGACGCCTCCTGGGCCGGCGACTCGCCGCACTCCCTGCTGCTTCCCATGCTCCTGGGGCCGTTCATCTTCCTCGTACTGGCCGGAGTGGTGGTGATGTTCGACCCGCTGCTGGTACTGGGCGACGGCGATTGGAACCACGGGCCGCGTAAGAAGGCCGCCGACCCGCCGAAGCCCGCGGCAGCGCACCCGGACCCCTTCCCCGAAGCCCAGGACGGCCCCGTATGGCGTCGCCCGCAACCCGAGGCGACACCACCCAGCCGCCACCAGTGGTGAACACACTGGGCCCGCATGCCCGAACTGACCTCTCCTAGATCATTGCTACGGTTCACCGGTGTCTGACTCTTCACGCGATACCGCCGAAGGCGCCGGCTGGGGCAGCGCCGAACCCGGCCTGTACCAGCGGCTGATGCCGTCCAAGGTCGAGAAGATCTCGTGGCTCGACCCGAGAATGCTGTGGGCCGCCCGCAACGGTGTGCTGGCCTCCTGGTTCGGCGACCCGACGGGCGGGACGCGCAGCCGGTGGGTGGCGCAGCGGGCGGCGGCCGGAGTGCCCGCCGACAAGGTGATCCGGCGCGACGATCCGGACCGGTTCTCGTTCCTGGTGATCGGCGACACGGGCGAGGGCGACGACCCCCAATACGCTGTCGTGCCGGGCCTGTTGAAGGTGGGGCAGGACACGCGTTTCGCCGTCGTGGCCAGCGACGTGATCTATCCGGTGGGCAGCGCCGACGACTACGGCACCAAGTTCTTCCGCCCGTACCAGGACTACCAGGCGCCGATCTACGCGATACCCGGCAACCACGACTGGTACGAAGACCTCGCCGCCTTCATGCGCGTCTTCTGCGACGACGCCCCGCCCCTCACTCCCGAGCCGCGGCCCCGCCCGTTCAGCCGGGCCCGGCTGCGGTCGCTGCTGTGGCACCGGCCGCGCCCGAAGGACGGCCAACGCCTCGCCGAGGCCAGGAAGTTGCGCTCCTCCGCCGCCCAACAGGCCGCCCAGCCGGGCCCGTACTGGGCGATCGACGCCGGACCGGTGCGGATCATAGGCATCGACACGGGCCTGCTCGGAACCGTCGCCGCCGAACAGGGCGCCTGGCTGCGGGAAGTGTCCCAGAGCCCCCGCCCGAAGATCCTCATCACCGGCTCGCCCCTCTACGTGGACGGCAAACACGAACCTTGCGCGATCGACGGCGGCGGCACGGTCGACGACATAGTCCGCGATCCGGCCCACCACTACGTCGCGGCGATCGGCGGCGACATCCACAACTACCAGCGCTACCCGGTGCCGGTGGACGGCCGCACCATCCAGTACGTCGTCGCGGGCGGCGGCGGTGCCTTCATGCATGCCACGCACACCATCCCGCGCGTCGACATCGCGAAGGTCACCGAGGAGGAATTCCGCTGCTATCCGCTGCGCGGCGACTCCCTGGCCTTCTACAGCAAGCTGTACGGGCGCCGACTGCGCCTGCGCCGCTTCTTCACCCTCACCGAGGCCGAGGCGACGGCCGTCGTCGCCGAGCGGCTGGAGTTCCGGCCGGGGCGCTCTCCGGCGCCGGACGCCCGTATCACCTGGCGCACCCGCCTGGTCGCCGGCCTGCTGGGCACCGGGCGCCGCCCCGACCGGGCAAAGCGGTTCCGTCTCCCCGTACGGAAGATCTACACGCAGTTGTTCTCGCCGAGCTCGGCGACGTACAGCCCGCCGTTCTTCAAGTGCTTCCTGCGCCTGGACGTCACCCCGGAGTCGGTACGGCTGCGCTGCTACGCCGCGACCGGCAACCGGGCCCAGGAGACCGACCCGCCGGTCGAGGACGAGGTCACGATTCCGCTGGTCTGAGGCCCGGAGACTGGAACACCGCCGGGCGCGATCCGGTTGTCATCGCGGTACGAGCTGATCGACGAACGCTGGAGGATCCCGTGCCGCCGACCTCACGTCCCCTGCGCAAGCTCGGGTTCCTGACCATCGGGCTGTTCGACGAGGCCGACCCGCGCCGGGGACACGAGTCGACCCTGGAGATCATCGAGCTGGGCGAGCGGCTCGGCTTCGACAGCGCGTGGGTGCGCCACCGCCATCTCCAGTACGGCATCTCCTCCCCCGTCGCCGTCCTGGCCGCCGCCTCACAGCGCACCCGCCGCATCGAACTCGGCACCGCGGTCATCCCGCTCGGCTGGGAGAACCCGCTGCGGCTGGCCGAGGACCTGGCGACCGTCGACCTGCTGTCCGGCGGCCGTCTCAACCCGGGTGTCAGCGTGGGCCCGCCGATGCACTACGACCAGGTCAAGGAGGCCCTGTATCCGGACACGGCCGACACGGAGGACTTCGGCTACGAACGGGTGCGGCGGCTGCTGGACTTCGTACGCGGCAAACCGGCCACCGACTTCAGCGGGGTCGAAGGATTCGAGGTGTTCTCGGAGCGCGTGCAGCCGCATGCCCCAGGCCTGGGCCGCCGACTGTGGTACGGCGGCGGCAGCCTCGGATCGGCGCGGTGGGCGGGCGAACACGGCATGAACTTCCTCACCAGCAGCGTCGTCAAGGCCGAAGGGCCTGATGAGCCGGCGGACTTCGCCGAGATCCAGCTTTCTCACGTGCGCGCCTTCCGCGCCCACCACCCCAACGGCGACGACGCCCGTGTCTCCCAGGGCCTCGTCGTCATCCCCACCGACTCGGCCACGCCCGAACAGCGCGCCAGATACGAGGAGTACGCCGACCGGCGCACCCCTCGTACGACATCACCGCAGGGCCCGGCCCGTCTGATGTTCGCGCCCGACCTCGTCGGCACCAGCGCGGAGATCGCCGAACGGCTGCACGCACACGCCGCGTTCCGCGAGATCGACGAGGTCGCGTTCGCGCTGCCGTTCACCTTCGAGCACGAGGACTACGTGCAGATCCTCACGGACATGGCGACGAAGCTCGGCCCGGCGCTGGGATGGCAGCCGAACACCGGCTGACCTCACCAACGCCCGGGCTGGGTACCGACGATGGGCTCGGACGGCTTGCCGTCCACGCCGACCGGTACGTCACCGGCCAGCATCACCCGGTGCATGATCCGCGGGGAACCGAGGTGGACGTTGTCGCTGGGCGCCAGGTGGATGGTGGCCCGGTTGTCCCAGAAGGCGACGCTGCCCGGCTCCCAGCGGAAGCGGACCGTGTACTCGGGCCGGACCGCCTGCTCAAGCAGCATGTCCAGGATCGCCCGGCTCTCGGCGCGGGAGACGTCCGTGATCTGCTCCAGGTAGTAGCCGTTCACGAACAGCACCCGCTCCCCCGTCTCCGGGTGGACACGCACCAGCGGGTGTACCGACGCGACCTGATGATCCAGCAGATGCCGGACATACGCGTCGTCGCCCGGCCGGGGCTGATATCCGACGCCCAGCCGGTGCTCGGCCCTCAGCCCGTCCACGAACTCCCGGACCGGGGCGGACAGTCCGGCGTACGCGGCCGCCAGGTTGGACCACGTCGTGTCGCCCCCGTACGGCGGAACCGTCTCGGCGCGCAGGATCGTCGCGGCGGGCGGGTCGACACGGGCGCCGTGGTCGCAGTGCCAGCCGCGCAGCAGGGTGTGCCGCCGGCGCCGCAGCCATTCATCGTGCTCCATGCCGAAGCGTCCGCCGAGTTCCAGGCGGTCGGCAGTCGTCTCGATCTCCGGGACGTCGGGCGGCGAGGCCTTCCCCCGCCGCCCGAGCACGACGAGCTCCCCGAATCGCCGCGCGAACGCCACATGTCCGGCGTGATCCAGTTTCTGTCCGCGGAAGAACACCACCTTCCAGCGCAGTACGGCCGCCCGGATCGCGGCGACTTGGGCGTCGTCCACGTCCCCGGCCAGGTCGACACCTGTGATCTCGGCTCCGATGTGACCCGCGACGGGGTTCACCTCGATACCCGCCGTGGTCCTGTCCGTCGTCATACGCGCTCCGGTGATCGCCGACATCAGCTACGCATCAGAGGGTGACAGCCGATCCCCGCAGGGGCCACCACGGCGCCTGACGCACCCCCGGCGAAGCTCGGCTCGTATGCCTTCGGGAGGGCTCGTATGCTTTTGGGATGGCGGAGCCGTACGAGGAGTGGGTGGCAGCCGCACCGGCGCCGCCGCTGCGGCCGTTCATCGAGCGCTACTGCGGCTACCGGCTGACGGGGTTCCCGCCGGCATTGCACCGGGGGTTGCCCTCGCGGCACATGACGTTCGTCGTCAGCATCGGCGACGACATCGACGTGGTGACTCAGACGGATCCGGCGCAGTCTCCGCAGCGCTACGGATGCGTGCTGAGCGGCCTCCAGGCTTCGGCGGCGCTGATCTCTCATAGGGGCGACCAGGAGGGAGTGGCGGTCGAGCTCACCCCTCTCGGCAGCCGGGCACTGTTCGGCATGCCCGCGGGTGAGCTGTGGAACGTCTCCGTCGAGCTCGCGGATGTGGTCGGGGCCGTCGGCCGCGAGCTGTGGGAACGGCTCCAGGACACCGCCGGATGGGAGGAGCGGTTCGCCGTCTGCGACGCTGTCCTCGGCCGCCTGGCGGGTGACGGCGGGCCGGCGCCGGAGCTGCGGTTCGCGTGGGAAGCGGTGGTCGCCTCCGGCGGAGAGGTGTCGGTCCGTGACCTGGCCGACGAGACCGGGTGGAGCCGCCAGCACCTCGCCCGCCGGTTCCGCGGCGAGTTCGGTCTGACGCCGAAACTCGCCGCCCGGGTGGTGCGGTTCGAGCGAGCCCGGCAGATGCTGCGGCTTTCGCCGCCGTTCGTGTCGATCGCCCAGGTGGCGGCGGTGTGCGGGTACTACGACCAGGCGCATCTGAACCGGGACTTCGCCGCGCTGGCGGGGTGCACGCCGACCGAACTGCTCGCGGGAGATGTTCCATCCGTCCAAGACCACCCCGGTGGCCCTGGGTCATCGTTGCCGCATGACCACAACCACGAACACAACGACCACCACAACCGCCGTCTGGCCGTGCCTCACCTACCGTGACGCGCGCGGCGCGATCGCCTTCCTGACCGACGTTTTCGGCTTCCGCGAGACCGCGGTCCATGCCCGAGAGGACGACCCGTCGATCGTGGAACACGCCGAGCTGCGCCGACCGCACGGCGGTGGCGTGATGCTGGGCACCGCCGCCAAGGACGAGTCGGCCTGGGGGCGACGCGCGCCGGGCAACGACGCGGTGTACGTCGTGTGCGACGAGCCCGAAACGCTCTTTGACCGAGCCGTCGCCGCCGGCGCCGAGATCGTTCGCGGCCTCCGCGACGAGGACTACGGCTCACGCGGCTTCACGGTCCGCGACATCGAGGGCAACCTGTGGAGCTTCGGCACCTACCGGGGCGAGGGCGCGGAGCCGAAGGCCGATCGCGAGACCTTCGCCGCCCTGCTCAACGACTGGGCCGCCGCCATCGTCGCCAACGACGCCGAGGCGATCGGGCGCTTCGCCACCCCGGACTGGGTGCTCATCGCCACCAACGGCATCACACCGGGCTCGACGTTCCTCGAGTTGGTCGCCGCCGGCGACCTGACCCACGACACCATGAACCTCAAGGTGGAGCGCGTGGCGTCGCTGTCCGACACGACGGTGCTGGTGACGACCCGTGGCACCAACAGCGGCGCCTTCCGGGGCGAACCCTTCACCGCGGACGAGTGGGCCACCGACGTGTTCGTGTGGGACGGCGAGCGGTGGCGGTGCGCGCTGACCCAGCTGACGTCGGTCGACTGACTCGGCCCGTCACGCGAGGTCGTCCCCCTCCAGGCGGTAGCCCTGTCCACGCACCGTCGCGATCCTCGACGCACCCAGCTTGCGGCGCAGGTAGCGGACGTACACGTCGACGACGTTGGAGCCCTCCGACGCCTCATAGCCCCAGACGACCGAGAGCAGGTCCTCGCGGCCCAGCACGGTGCCGGCGTTGCGCATGAGGTGTTCCAGCAGGGCCGCCTCCCGCGCGCTGAGCTGGATGATGCGGCCGTCTACATAGGCCTGGCGGGTGCGGGTCTCCAGGGCGATGCCGGCGCGGCGCAGGACGGAGCTGTCGGTCTCGCGGAGGCGTAGGCGGAGGCGGACCCGGGCGAGGAGTTCGTCGAAGCTGAAGGGCTTGGTCATGTAGTCGTCGGCGCCGCCCTCGAGGCCGTGCACCGTGTCGGCGACGGTGTCGCGAGCCGTGAGGATGATGACCGGCAGGGCGGCGGCCGCCGCGCGGAGGCGGCTGACCACGGTGAAGCCGTCCTCGCCCGGCAGTCCGATGTCCAGAACCATCAGGTCGTATCGGCCCGACATGGCCGCGCGCCGGGCCGCCTCCCCGTCGGTGACGACGGTGGTGCGGAAGCCATGGGCGGTGAAGCGTTCCGAGAGGTAGGAGGCGATGTGGGCCTCGTCCTCTGCTATGAGGAGGTGTCGGCGGGCGTTTCTGCTCCGGCTCATGGTTTCGGGGGGCCGCCGTTCAGGGCGTGGGTGACGTACGGGATGCGCAGGGTGAACCGCGCTCCGCGGCCCGGGCTGCTGTCCACGTCGACCTCGCCGTGGTGCGCCTCGGCTATGGCCTTGACGATGGCGAGTCCGAGGCCCGCTCCGGTCCTGCCGCGGCTGCCCTCCGCCCTGGTGAACCGCTCGAAGATGCGTTGCTGGTCGGTGAGCCGGATACCGGGGCCGGTGTCCTTGACCCACAGTTCGACCAGGTCGGGTCCGGCCCGGCCGCCGATCCAGATCCGGCCGTGTTCCTCGGTGTGCTGAGCGGCGTTCTGGGCCAGTTGGATCATGGCCTGGGTGAGGAGCTGGCGGTCGGCGTGCAGGGTGTCGCGGTACGGGTTCTCCGCGAAGTCGAGGAGCCAGCGGCGTTCGGCCAGCGCGGCGGCTTTGACGTAGACCTCCTCGATCAGTTCGGAGAGGGAGAGGTCCTCGGGGCGCAGGGCGTCCGGGCGGCGGGCCTTGGCCAGCATGAGGAGTTCCTCCGCCATGCGGTGCATGCGGTGCAGCTCGTCGGTGACGACCGCGACCGTCTGGGCGCGGTCCGCCGGGTCGTCGGAGAGGGTCTCCAGCTGACTGAGCACGATGGTGATGGGGGTGCGCAGTTCGTGGCCCACATCGTTCATGAACTGCCGTTTGGTGGAGAAGGCGTCGTCCAGACGGTCGAGCATGTCGTTGAAGGTGCTGGCCAGTTGGCCGATCTCGTCGCGGTCCTGGGCCGGAATGCGGCGGGTGATGTCCGATTCGTGGATCGAGCGGGCGGTGTCCCGCAGGAGCCGCAGCGGAGCGACGATACGGCTGGCGAAGATCCAGCCGACGCAGGCGGAGAGCAGCATGGCGCCGAGCCCGAGATAGATCTGGATGCGGATCGACTCGTCGATGTGGTCGCGCTCCTGCTGGGTGAAGGTGGCGATGACGAGGACGCCCCGCGCGGAGTCGCCCGCCACCGAGACGGGCACGGCCACGAACCGTACGGCGCCCGCCGTGCTCCGCGCGTCCCCGTAGGAGGGCGCGCGGGCCGTGGCGGCCCTGTCCATCAGGGCGCGGTCGGTGTCCAGGCGGGCCGGCGGTACCTCGGCGGAGCGGCGGTACGGTGTCCCGTCGACCAGAGTGATCTGGGTCTGGCCGTGTTCCGGTATGGCGCCCTGAAGGTAGGCAACGAAGAGCTCACGGACTCCGCCGGAGCCCGGCCCCGCGCCTGCCGCGCTGTCGGCCGCGAAGTCCCGGAACCCGTCGATGTCATGGGCGAGTTCACGATCGACGCGTTCGTTCAGCCGAGCGGTGAGGATGAACGATTCCGCGCCGGTGAGGCTCGCCAGGGTCAGTCCGACGAGTACCAGCATCCGCCCGAGCAGACGCGTGCGGATCGACCGGAGCGGGTGACGTCCGGTCCCGCGCGTGGCCTGCCGCGGCGGGCGCCCGGTCGGGCCGGCCGCCGGCTGCGGCGGTGCGGGCTCAGCCGTCCTCGCCGGAGTCGTCGTCGCCTCCGTCGTCATCTCCCTCGCCTCCGTCGTCGGACGCGGACGCACTCGGGGTCACGGAGACGGCCGTCGCCTCGGGCGTGCCCGCGGTGGTCGTGTCGTCGTCAGCCTCCGTCCCGGCCTGGGCGGGGGGCTTCGGGGACACGGGCTGCGCGGAGGGCGACCGGTCGGCGTCCTCGTAGTCGCTCCCGGCATCGACGGTGGGGGCGACATCCTCCATGTCGTCCCCGTCCTCGTGCCAAGGCTTCTTCGTCGCGCTCGGGGACGGTGACCGCGGCGCGTCGTGCTCCGTCGCTCCATCGCCCGGGGATGCCTCGGAGCCCGTCGCCGGGGCGGGGTCGGTGCGGCCGACGACGACGGGACCGCCGAGATCGGGTGGCGGCGCCTGATGAGCACCGGCGACGGGGATGCCGACGACCAGTACGGCACCCACGGTGAGGGCGGCGACACGCTGGCTGCGGGTCACGCGGATACGACCTCCTCGGTGTTCTCGTGTTCTCGGCCAGGGCCTTCCGGCGTCGGGCTCAGCCTGAAGAGGTACCAAGGGGGCCCGGCCGCGGCACTCTCGCCGTATGGCCTGCTCTTGAACTTTGTGTGCGCGACCTGCGACAACGGTGTGCGGGGGCGGCATCCCGTACGGCGCCGCCCCCGCACCACGCTCAGACGGGCATGGTGACCCGGGCCCCAGCGGTGCCGGCCGCGCCGTGCCGTTCCGCCCAGTTCTCCAGGGCGGTACGGCAGGCGTGGTCGAGGTGGTGCACCCGGGACAGGCTCAGCTCGACGGGGCGGTCCTGCGGGATCGCCTCCAGGGCGTCGAGGATCTTCGGCAGCCGCAGGAAGGTCGCGTTGCCGCTCAGGTGGGCCTGCACGGGACCCGCGCCCTTGTCGACGATCTCCAGCTTCACGTGGGACGCCTCCCAGGCCGTCTTGGCCACGGCGAGCGCGAGGCCGATCAGTACGCCCTCGAACATGCTGATCGCGACGATCGACACCGCGGTGACGACGAGGATCACGGCCTCGCCGCGGTGTCCGCGCCACAGGGCGACGAGACCCTTCACGGGGATCAGCTTGAAGCCGGAGTAGACCAGGACGGCGGCGAGCGCCGGGATGGGGATGACGCCCAGCGCGGCCGGGAGCAGCGCCGCGAACAGCAGCAGCCAGGCGCCATGCATGACCCGGGAGGCCCTGGTTCGCGCACCGGCCTGGACATTGGCGGCGCTGCGCACGATCACCGCCGTCATCGGCAGCGCCCCGAGCAGCCCGCAGACCGTGTTGCCCACGCCCTGAGCCATCAGCTCCTTGTCGTACTCGGTGCGCGGACCGTCGTGCAGCCGATCCACGGCCGCCGCGCTGAACAGGCTCTCCGCCGAGGCGATCAGCGTGAACGCCAGGACGGTGCTCACCACCCCGATGTCCGCCAGGTCCGCGAAGGCGGAGGGCGCGGGCGGCTGGATCGCCGAGACCAGCCCTTCCACAGTCACCTTGGTGACGGGGAGCGCGAACGCCAGCGAGACGGCGGTGGCGAGCGCGACGGCCGCGAGCGGTCCGGGCACGAGGCGCACCTTCTTCGGCAGCCTCGGCCACAGCACGAGTACGGCGATGGTGCCCACGCCCAGCAGCAGCGACGCCACGGCCGGTCCGGAGCCCAGCGCGTCGGCGAACATCTCCGGCAGCCCGGCGATCTTGTCAAGGCCGGAGGAGGGAGCCTTGCTCCGGGTCATCGCGTACAGCTGGCCCGCGATGAGCACCAGCCCGATTCCGGCGAGCATGCCCTCGACCACGGCGACGGAGATGGCCCGGAACCAGCGGCCCCAGCGCAGCGCCCCCATGCCGAGTTGCAGCAGACCCGTGGCCAGAACGATCACGCCCAGCGTGCCGAGCCCGTGTTCGTGCACGGCCTCGAAGACCAGCACGGTCAGACCAGCGGCCGGGCCGGACACCTGGAGGCTGCTGCCGGGCAGCATGCCCGTGACGAGACCGCCCACGATCCCGGTGACGATGCCGAGTTCGGCCGGCACGCCGGAGGCGACGGCCACGCCGACACACAGCGGCAGGGCGACCAGGAAGACGACGACGGAGGCGGCGAAGTCCTGCTTGAAGTAAGCGGTGTTCATCGGATGCCTCACAGCGCCTCGAAGGAGTCGGATTCGGCCCGGTATGCCAGCACGCCGCCGGTGTGGACCTCGTAGAACCAGGCGTGGACCCGCAGTTCCTCGTCCCTCAGGCGGGGCTCGACGCACGGGTACGACATCAGGCGGAGCATCTGCCCCAGCACGTGGTGCTGGACCGCCTCAGCGACTTGCGGGTCGTCCGACGCGCCGACCGGCTGCCGGGCGGCATGGCCGAGCCAGTCGCGCACCGCCGGTACGGCCGACAGGTCGTCGCCGCGGACCAACGCGCCGACCGCGCCGCAGTGGGAGTGCCCGCAGACCACGATGTCGCGGACCCCGAGCACCTCGACGGCGTACTCGATCGTCGCGGCCTCGGAGGTGGGACCCGCGTCGTACGGCGGGACGATGTTGCCCGCCGTACGCAGTTCGAAGAGCTCACCCGGGCGGGCACCGGTGATGAGCGAGGGGACGACCCGGGAGTCGGAGCAGGTGATGAAGAGGGCGTACGGCGACTGCCCCGCGGCGAGTCTGCCCAGTTCGGTGCCTTGGGAGCCGGCGAAGGTGCGTGCGTGTGCGATGAAGGGTTGCATGTCAGTTCCCTCGTGAGGAGAGGTGTCACTGGCAAGGGGCGGCAGTGGCGCGCCGTTGAGCCACTGCCGTCGTGCATGGGGGGTGGGGGTCAGGTGGGGATCAGCCGTCGTCGCCGTCGTCGCCCGTCCACGGGCCGGTGATGGCGAGGAGGATGCCGGGGTCCTGGATGTTGGCGAACAGCGTCCTGCCGTCGGCGGAGAAGGTGACGCCGGCGAACTCGCTGTACTCCGGGACCTCGACGGTGCCGACGTTCAGCTCGTTGCGGGCGATGGGGTAGGTCTGGCCGTCGGCGGTGGCGCCGAAGAGGTGGGAGACGCCCTCGCCGTCCTCGGCGATGACCAGGCCGCCGAACGGGGAGACCGTGATGTTGTCCGGGCCGTCGTAGGCGCCGTCCTGGGAGACGTCGGTGTTGACGGCCAGCAGGACCTTGAGGGTGATGGTGCCGGTGCGCGGGTCGTAGAACCACACCTGGCCGTCGTGTGGGGTGCCGGGGCTCTCGGTGCGGGCGTAGCTGGAGACGAAGTACGCGCCGCCGTCGCCCCACCACATGCCCTCGAGCTTGCGGGAGCGGGTGATCTCACCGGCCAGGAACTGCTTGCGCACGGAGGTGGTGACGGCGTCCCGGTCCGGGACCTTCACCCAGTCGACGCGGTAGGTGGTGCCGACCTTGGTGGCGCGGGAGAGGTCGTCGACGTACTGCCCGGCGGCGTCGAAGCACTTCATCGCGTCCAGCACGCCCGCGTTGTCGGCCAGGGCGCGCAGCTTGCCGGGGCCGTGGGTGAAGCCGACCGGCGGGGTCCAGCGGTAGAGCAGGCCGTTGGGCTTGGAGGCGTCCTCGGTGAGGTACAGGTGGCCGCGGTACTTGTCGACCACGACCGCCTCGTGGGCGTAGCGGCCGAGGGCCTTGATCGGCTTGGGGTCGAGGTTGGCCGCGCTGCCGTGCTTCGGGTCGACCTCGAAGACGTAGCCATGGTCCTTGGTCATGCCGTTGATGCCGGCCTTGTCCTCGGTCTCCTCGCAGGTGAGCCAGGTGCCCCAAGGGGTGACGCCACCGGCGCAGTTGGTGGAGGTGCCGGCGATGCCGACCCACTCGCGCACGGAGTCGTCGGACACCTCGACGACCGTGCAGCCGCCGGCCGCCGCCGGGTCGTAGACCAGGCCGTCGAGGTGCGGCACCGGGTCGCCGGCCACGCCGAGCGGGTCGTCGATCTCGTGGTTGTTCACCAGCAGCGTCACGGCGTCGTCATCGTCGCCGCCGGCCGCGAACGCGCCCGTGCCGTCGTGGTTGCTCGGGGTGGTCTGGCCGGACTCCAGGGTGGTGACACCGGTGCGGGTCAGGATCCGGTACGAGAAGCCCTCGGGCAGGGCGAGGATGCCCTTGGGGTCCGGGACCAGCGGGCCGTAGCCGACGGCGCCGCCCGTCGCGGCCGTGTCGGCGACGGCACCGGGCGCCGTGAGCAGCGCCTCCACACTGCCGATGAGCATGACCCCGGCGCCGGCCAGCGCCGTTCGGCCCAGCATTTCCCTGCGGTTCAGCGGCATCTCGTTCGTCTCCCGGACGTTCGGAGTGATGAGCGGAATTCGGCCACCGGTGAAGGCCGACGCTCCGCCATGCTGGCCAGCCGGGACGAACCTCAGCGGAAGCCAAGGAGAAGTCATGAATGTGCGGTTCTCATGTTTCTCATCCGCGAGACACACGTCCGCCTACATGCCGTCCAGGCCGAGGCCGGTGGCTGGAAGAGGTTCTTCCAATGCTCACGTTCCGTTGGGAAACGGACCAAGGGTTCGCTCCTAGGGTGACGGGCGCCGCCCCCCGTTCTCCCCGCTCGTTGCATCGAGAGGACTCCCATGTCAGGCATGTCCGCCGGAAGACCGACCGGTCCCGGTTTCGAACGACGTACCCTCCTTCGCGGAGCTGCGGTGGCCGCGGCGGCCTCCGTCCCCTTCCAGGCCCTCGCCACCCGCACGGCGGCAGCCGAGCCGGTCAAGCTCGAATTCGACGCCGGCTACGGCCCGTTGCGCCCGGCCAAGGACCAGGCGACCGGCCTGGAACTGCTGCACCTGCCGCGCGGGTTCGAGTACATCTCCTACGGCTGGACGAACGACCTCATGGACGACGGGGTCCGCACCCCCGGCTCGCATGACGGCATGGCGGCCTTCCGGTACGACGACAAGGTCCACATCGTCCGCAACCACGAGCGCGGCGCCGGACCCGCCTTCACCGCCCCCGCCTACAACCCCGAGGCCGGTGGCGGGACCACCACCCTGGTCTTCGACCCGGACGCCGGCCGGTGGCTGGAGTCGTACGGCAGCCTCGGCGGCACCATCCGCAACTGCGCCGGCGGCCCCACCCCGTGGAAGACCTGGCTGACCTGCGAGGAGACCTTCTCCACGACGGCCGGCAAGCGCCATGGCTACATCTTCGAGGTGGCGTCGGAGGGCAAGGGCAATCCCGAGCCGTACAAGGCGATGGGCCGGTTCAACCACGAGGCCGTCGCCATCGACCCGGCGACGGGTTACGTCTACGAGACCGAGGACCGCGGCGACGCCTCGCTGTACCGGTTCATCCCGGCGGTGCCGGGCGATCTGCCGAAGGGCGGCCGTCTCGAGGCCCTGCGCATCGGCGCCGCGACGTACGACACCCGCCTCGACGGTGAGAAGGCGTACGGCACCGTCTCCTGGGTGCCCGTGGACGACGTCGACCCGGCGACGGACACGGTGCGGCTCCAGGCGCAGGCGAACGGCGCCGCGGTGTTCAGCCGCCTGGAGGGTGCCTGGTACGGCAACGACCGGATCTACGTGATCACGACCGACGGCGGTCCGGCTCGTCAGGGCCAGGTCTTCGAACTCGACCCGGCCACCGACGAGTTCCGGGTGCTCTTCGCCTCCCCGGGCGCCGAGGTCCTCAACGCGCCGGACAACATGTGCGTCAGCCCGCGCGGCGGTCTGGTGCTGTGCGAGGACGGCGGCGGAACCGAGTACGTGCACGGGCTGACCACCGAGGGCGAGATCTTCCGCTTCGCCACCAACAATGTCGACCTGCGCGGCGGCACCGCGGGCAAGAACGTCCCCGCGGCCGACCACCGGGGTTCGGAGTGGGCCGGCTCCGTCTTCGAACCGAAGAACGGAAACTGGCTGTTCGTGAATATCCAGACCCCCGGCGTCACCTTCGCGATCACCGGCCCGTGGAGCCTGGGCGCCCTCTGAGCCGATGTGGGTAAGTGCCGGAATGGGTACCCCTAATCGGGATATCGCGGCCCGCGTGTAACGCAGCAGCACCGGCATGGCGCAGACATACGGGAGAGCGTTTCTCCTGTCGAATGCAAAGCCCCCAGATTGGATGTCCTGTGAGCAGCACTGACCCGGTACCCGGATACCAGACGTATGACCAGCACCAAAGCGGCTCGGCCCGCTCCGTCCGCAGCCAAGCCGCCGCCCGGCGGGGAGCCCTGGCTGTCTGCACGATCGTCGACCTCGCCGCCGGTTTCCTGGTCCTTTGGGTTCTGCTGTATCTGCTCGATGCCAACCAGGCCAATGTCTTCGTCGAATTCGTACGCGGAACGGCCGACTTGCTGGCCTGGTGGTCACAGGACATTTTCACGATGAACACAGAAGGTCTGCGGGTCGTCCTCAATTACGGTCTGCCGGCCGCGATGTATTTGCTGATCGGTCACGGAATCGCCGCTCGACTGAACCGCGTTTGAGGAAAGGAGCCGCACTGTGACACGTGACCGACGGCAAGACGATCAGCTCCCCATCTACGAGGGTCTGGTGCGCGAATGCGGCGACGTGATGGCGGAGGCCCGCCATGCGTCCCAACAGGTCGTGCACCAGGCGACGGCGCTGCTCGGGTCGGAAGCGGCCCGGCCCGAGCAGCAGAGACAGCGACGGGACTTCACCGCCTGACCGTGAACTCCCGTATCACCGTGTTCCGGAACACCGCGCTGCCGTCGATCGTGAACAGCGCCAGGCCGGTGTCGACCAGGTACGGGAAGGCCTCGCTGGAGTGCACATAGCGGCCGTCGTCGACGAACATCTCCACGGATGTGCGGTCGACGAGCACACGCAGCCGGACCGTGCGCGCCGACGGGTCGAAGGGGCTCTTGCTCTCCTGCCAGTTGCCGGAGGCGTCGGGGTTCACCGTGTTGCGGCGGTTGACGAAGGCGTAGTCGCCGTAGATCCCGGCGTCGATGTGGCGTCCGCCGTCCGTGGAGCGGCGCAACTGGAGCCCGGCGCCGGTGAGTTGGTCCCAGGTGATCTCGGTGGTCAGCTCGTAGGCCGTGCCGGTGTAGTCGAGCAGACGGGTGCCGGCGACTTCGAGGTCACCGAGGTTCACCGTGCGCGAGACATGGTCGTCCAGGGCGGCGACCGGTCGGGAGGCGAGGTAGTACCTGCCGGAGGCGTCACGCTTCAGCGTCACCTCACGGACGATCGAGTCCGTGCCGTTGAAGCCGTCGCAGTCGATCGTGGGCGTGGTGCCCGCGTAGTCCCAGTGGTTCAGCCAGCCGATGGCGTACCGGGCGGCCGGGTCGAGGGCGCCGTTCGCGTTCCGCTTCTCGAAGGTGACGGCGCCGTACCAGTCCCAGCCGTGGTCGAGCCACTGCGGGTCGGCGGCGTCGGGGGTGAACACGCTCCCGTCGAAGGTGCCCGCCCAGTAGGCGTACGTGCTCGGCAGCCCGGCACCCTTGCCGTTGGCGCTCACGCCCAGCACCCACTTCCAGGTGCCGTCCGCCGCCCGGATGCGGAACAGATCCGGGCACTCCAGGACCCCGATGCCGTCCTTGATGAACCCGCTGACGTACGTCCACGACTTCAGGTCGGCGGAGTGGTAGAAGCCCACCTTGTTGCCCTCGGCGAGCGTCATCACCCACCGCCCGCGCTCCTCGTCGCGGATCACCTTGGGGTCGCGGAAGTCCCGTACACCGGGGTTGGGCAGCACGGGGTCGGTGCCGTGGCTGGTGAACGTACGGCCGCCGTCCGTCGAGTAGTGCAGGTACTGCGCCTGAGTGACCTCGTCGGGCGCCATCGTGGCGAGGACGATCACCGCCCCCGCGCCGAAGCCCGCCGTGTTGTCCGAGTCCACCACCGCCGAGCCCGACCAGACGTCACCGTTGGGCGTGGCGTCCTTCGGTACGGCGATCCCGCGGTCGGTGAAGGCGACCAGGTCGCTGCTGGTGGCAAGGCGCCAGGCGGTGCCCGCTGTGGTGCCGCCCGTGAAGTAGTCCGGGTTGTACAGGTAGTAGTAGTGATACTCCCCGTCGATCCAGATCGGCCGCTGCGGATCGTTCTTCCACTGGTCGGGGACCGTGAAGTGGTACTCGGCGCGGTAACTGGCGCAGGTGGCCGCGGGTTTGGGCCTCGCGGCGGCCGTGTGCGCGGCGGGTAGCAGCGCGGCCGAGGCCCCCGCGGCCGAGCCCGCGAGCAGGGCTCTCCTGGACATCATGCGCATCACACATCGTTCCCTTCGTCGGGACGGCGGCTCATGTGATGCAGGACTGTGCGACCTAACTCGTTAAAGGTCAAGTGGTTCACGAGTATTGACAGGCTCATGCACCGCTTCGCATCATCTGGGGCATCAACCCTGAACTAACACGAGTTAGGCCCGTTGGATGACTGACTCGCACGTCACTCGCCGCACGCTGTTGCGGTACGGCGCCTATGGCGCGGGGGCCGCGGCGCTGGCCGGTACCGCCGCGAGCTGGGACCGGCTCACCGGAGCCGACATTCCCGGCCGGGACGACGGTTCCCTCGTCGTCGCCACCCTCGGCCCCGCCTACGGACCGGAGGCCATACGCACGCTCACCGAGGGCTTCAAGGAGGTCCACCCCGACATCAAGCTGCGCATCAACGCGGTGCAGGCCGTCGACTGGTCGGACTTCTTCGCGAAGATCCTCACCCAGATCGCCGCGGGCACCGCCCCGGACCTCGTCTATGTCGCCACCGAGGGCGTCCAGTTGTTCGCGCAGCGCCTCGGCGTCGCGCTGGACCGCTGGGTGAAGCGGGACGCGGCCGAGCTGCGCGAGTACTTCGCCGACGTCCATCCCTCGCTGGTGGAGTCGATGATGTACGAGGGGAGCCTCTACCAGCTGCCGGTCGAGTTCAACGCGGCCGACATGTACTTCAACACGCAGGTGCTGAAGCGGGCGGGCGCGGAGCTGCCGCCCGCCGACTGGACCCGCGACGACTTCACCACGCTGCTGCGGGACATGAAGAAGTCGAGCGGCTCCCAGTTCACCCCGTACTTCTGGACCAACCGGCTCTGGGGCGGTGTCGTGCCCTGGCTGTTCGCGAACGACACGAACCTGCTCACCGAGTCCAAGGCACCCGGCGGCGCCTGGCTCTGGGACTCCTTCTACCCGGCCGCCCAGCGGCAGGGGCGCGGGGGCGGTTTCCGCTGGACGACGCCACAGGCCACCCACGACCGGGTGGAGGAGGCGTACGACTATCTCGCCTCCCTCATCCAGGAAGACCTGTGCACCCGGCCCGAGGGCGGCAACGGCCAGAACCTCATCGGCGTGTTCTCCACCGGCCGGGTCGGCGTCACCCCTGCGGGCGGCTTCTGGGCGGGCGGCCTGCATCTGGCGGGCATGAAGTCCGACGGCTTCGACGTGCAGTACTTCCCGCGCTGGCGCACCCAGCGCATGCAGTACGGCGCCGCCGGCTACGCGCTACTGCGGACCTCGAAGAAGCAGGACGAGGCATGGGAGTTCATCAAGTTCGCCGCGCGCAGGGACACCCTGATGCGGCTGTTCGAGACGAACCAGACGACCCCGGCCCGCCGCTCGATGCTGACCGCCGACCGCTACCGGGAGTCCGGCCCGAGCCAGTGGCAGGTCTTCTACGACACCCTCGACCAGTTCCCCGACACCGGGCCGATCCCCGCGCCGCCGCAGGTCGCCGAGGTCGAGCAGGTGCTGCTCAAGCACACCGGAACCGCCCTGGCCTCGCCGCGCTCGGTGCGTGGCGCGCTGCGCCGGATGCAGGGCGACCTGGAGAAGGCCATGGAGCGTGACGTATGACGAACACCCAGGTTCCGCCGGTACGTTCGCGTCCCGCGGCCCCGCCGCCCGTCGCACCGCGTGCCTCCGCCCGCGAGCGCGGCACCCGGCTGCTCGCGACGCTGTTCCTGGCGCCCACGATCGTCGGCATCGTGGTCTTCACGGTCGTACCGATTGTCGGCTCGGTGGTGCTGAGCCTCTTCCACTGGAACGTGATCGACTCGCCCAGCTTCGCCGGAGCCGCCAACTACCGTGAGGTGTTCGGCGATTCGACCGTGCTGGTGTCCTTCCGCAACACGCTCGTGTTCATGGTGTTCGCGGTCGCGCTGCAACTGCTGATCGCCCTGGTGCTGGCGCTCGCGGTGAACGGGCGGATGCCGGTGTGGCTGCGGTCGGTGTTCCGCTCGGCGTTCTTCTTCCCACTGGTCCTGTCCGCCGCGTCTATCTCGGTGGTGATGAAGTACCTGTTCAACCAGGACTTCGGCCTCGTCAACTGGCTGCTCGGCACGGTCGGGATCGCCCCGGTGCCCTGGCTGACGTCGGAGAACGCGGCGATGGCGACCGTCGTCCTGGTCTACGTCTGGCAGCAGTTCGGCTTCTCCTTCCTGCTGTTCGTCGGCGGCCTCAACAACATCCCCAAGGAGATCCACGAGGCCGCCGCCCTGGACGGCGCGACCGGCCTGCGCAAGCACCTGCACGTCACGCTGCCGCTGCTGTCGCCCACGCTGCTGGTCGCGTCGGTGGTCGGCATCATCAACGCGCTCCAGGTCTTCGAGCAGCCGTACGTCCTCACCAACGGCGGGCCCGGCGACTCCACCCGCACCGTCGTGATGGTGATCTACGAGAGCGCCTTCGAGCAGCTCCGCTTCGGCGAGGCGTCCGCGGTGGGCGTGCTGCTGTTCGTGCTGATCATGGCGGTGACCGCCGTCCAGTTCCGGCTCAGCCGGCGTTTCGTCCACTACGAGTGAGCCGGGTGAGTCCCTTGAGCCAAGCAACCCTGTCCCTGAGCCGTGCGCGGTACTCGCTCGCGCCCTGGGCGCGGATCGCCGCCCTGACGGTGTGCGCCCTGCTGACCCTCGGCCCGGTCATCTGGACCGTCTCCACCTCGCTGCGCACCCCGGCCGAGTCCTTCGACCTGCCGCCGCAGATCATCCCGACCAGCCCCACCACCGAGGCCTACAGCGGCGTCTTCGACCAGATCGACGTCTGGCTGCTCGCCCTCAACTCGACACTGGTCACCGCGCTGATCGCCGTCGGCCAGATGATCACGGCGGGGCTGGCCGGATACGCCTTCGCACGCCTCGAATTCCGGTTCAAGAAGCCGCTGTTCGGTCTGGTCCTGGCGACCATGATGGTGCCGTTGCAGGTCACCATCGTGCCGGTGTTCCTGGTGCTGAAGCAGCTGAGCCTCACCGACACCCTGCTCGGCCTGATCATCCCCGCCTTCCCGACCGCCTTCGGCACCTTCCTGATGCGCCAGTACTTCCTCGGCATGCCGAAGGACCTCGGCGAGGCGGCGATGCTGGACGGCGCCGGGCCCTGGCGGATCTTCCGGTCCGTCTACGCGCCGCTGGCCGCACCGGGGCTCGCGATCGTCGGTGTGCTCGCCTTCAACTACCACTGGAACGAATTCTTCCGACCGCTGATCCTCGAGACGTCCGGCCAGAACTACACGCTCCCGCTGGGCCTGGTCTCCCTCCAGGGCAATCTCGGGACCGGCTCCATCTCGGTCGTACTCGCCGGAGTCGTCCTCTCCATGCTCCCCGCCGTCGCCGTGTTCATCGTCGGCCAGCGCCCTCTCCGTGAGGGCATCACGTCCGCAGGAGTCAACCGTTGAGCGTCGCCGCTCCACCCCAGGACCCCAACGCCCCCCGCTTCCGGGTCCGTCCGCCCGCCAACTGGATCAACGACCCCAATGGGCCCTTCCGTTGGCGCGGCCGCTACCACCTCTTCTACCAGCACAACCCCGAGGCTCCGGTCCACGCGAACGTCCACTGGGGCCATGTCTCCAGCCCCGACCTGGCGCACTGGGAGCACCACCCCCTGGCGCTCACCCCGAACCCCGGCGGCCCGGACGAGGCGGGCTGCTGGTCCGGGTGCGTGGTCGACGACGACGGCGTACCGACCGCCGTGTACACGGGCGTCGACCGCCATCACACCGGCCTCGGCACGATCTGCCTGGCGCGGGCGCTGGTCCCGGAGGACGAGACGCTCACCGACTGGAAGCCGCTGCCCACACCCGTCGTGAGCGGCCCGCCCGCCGGTCTGGACGTGGTGATGTTCCGCGACCCGTTCGTCTTCCGGCACGGAGGCCGCCGCTGGGCGCTGGTCGGCGCGGGTCACGGGGACGGCACTCCGTCGGTGCTGCTCTACGACTGCGACGACCTGACCGACTGGCGGTTCGCCGGGGTGCTCCTGGACGGCAACGACCAGGTGGCCGCCGAAGCGTTCGGCGACCGGGCGACGGGCTGGGAGTGCCCGCAACTGTTCGCGACCGAGGCCGGAGAGTGGGTGCTGGTCGTGTCGCTGTGGGACGGGAACCCGTGCACCACGGGCTACTTGACGGGGCGTCTGGAGACCAGCGGCGAACGGGGATTGAGCTTCCGGCCGTACACCGGCGGCCCCCTCGACCACGGTCGCGCCTTCTATGCTCCCGCCGTACTCCAGGAATCGGACCGGGCGTTGATGTGGGGCTGGTCCTGGGAGTCCCGTGAGCAGGGCGAGGTGGACCGTGCCGGCTGGGCCGGTGTCCTGACCGCGCCCCGCGTCGTCGACGTACACCCCGACGGATCGCTGCGCGTCGCCCCGGCCCCCGAGCTCGAACTGCTGCGTGCGCCGGAGCCGTTCGTCACCGCGCCGGGCCGGGTACCGCTTCCACCGTCGTACGACGTGACGGTCACCGCCGTCGGCCGGACGAGCGTGAGTCTGCCGCGCTCGACGGTGCGGCTGGACCCGGACGCGGGAACCGTGGTGTTCGACTCCGGGGAGGAGGGTTCCGCGCCGATCGTGGTGCGGGTGCCGGGCGGGGAGCGGCTGGAGGTGCGCATCCTCGTGGACGGTTCGCTGCTGGAGCTGTTCGTCGGTGACCGGGCCGTGGTCACCGAGCGGGTCTACCGGCGCCCGGACGAGGTGGCCGAGCTGGTCGTGACGGGGTGGGGGGCCTCCGTCAGCGGGTGGGAACTGGTCCCACCGACGCCCGGCTGATCACCGGGCAGGCGAGGCGCCGTGTGGTGGCGGGCGGGGTGCGGCCGGTGTCGATGGCGTCGAGCAGCAGCCGGGTGGCGGCCTCGCCCATCGCCCGGTGCGGCAGCGCGACCGAGGTGAGGGGCGGGGTCAGGAAGGCGGCCATGTGCTCCTGGTCGTCGTAGCCCACGATGGACAGCTCGTCGGGGACGGTGATCCTGAGCCGGGTCGCGGCGTGCAGGACGCCCGCCGCGACGCGGTCGTTGTAGCAGAAGATGCCGGTGGGCCGCCGTGCGGCGGGGGCGTCGGCGAGCAGCTGCTCGGCGCCGCGGTAGCCGCCGGAGATCTCGCCTCCGGTCCGTACGACCCACTCCTTGGGGACGGTGATTCCCTCGGCCCGCAGCGCGTCCCGGAAGCCGCGCAGCCGCTCCACCGACGCCATGTCGTCCTGCCCTCCCACCAGGGCGACCCTGCGGTGGCCCTGCTCAAGGAGCAGCCTCGCCGCCGTACGGCCGCCGGCGCGCTCGGCGGGGATGACCGAGGGCAGCGAGTCGTCCTCGGGCAGGCAGTTGGCGAGCACCGAGTGGGTGCGGTGCAGGCCCTCGGGGACACGGACGCGGCGCAGGGACATGGCCGCGTAGATGATGCCGTCCACCCTGCGGTCGAGGAGTTCGGCGACGGCCGCGTCCTCCTTGGCCGGGTCGCCGCCGGAGTCGACGGTCAGCACCAGGTGCTCGCTGCTCCAGGCCGTCTCCATCGCGCCCCGCAGCAGCCGGCCCGCGAACGGCGACGAGGCGATCTCGTCGGTGACCAGCCCGATCACGGCCGTACGACTGCGGCGCAGACCGCGTGCGACCGGGTCGGGCCGGTAGCCGAGCTGGGCGGCGGCCTGCCGGATGCGTTCCTGGGTGGCGGGCGAGAGGTTGCCCTGGGCGCGGCCGTTGAACACGAAGGAGACAGCGGTGTGCGAGACGCCGGCCAGCCGGGCCACGTCCCGTGACGTGGGACGCGCGGTGCCGTTCGTCTGCCTGTCCTCGGCGCTGCCCATGCCGTCCGCCGCCCTCATCCCCCACCCGTCCGGTTGATCACTCCTCAGCCTATCCGGCACCCGGAGGCATCGGCCCTGCCCGCTCCGGCGGGAAATCGCATACTGGCTGGACGACGACACAGTCAACGGGAAGGTCCGACCGTGCTCAGCATCCCGGCACACACGCTCAACGACGGTACGCAGATCCCCGCCATCGGCCTGGGCACCTGGCCGATGAACGACACACAGGCCGAGCAGGCGGTCGGCGCCGCGCTGGAGATGGGCTACCGGCTCGTCGACACGGCGACGAACTACCGCAACGAGACCGGAGTCGGCCGGGGCGTCGCGAACAGCGGCGTACCCCGTGAGGACGTCGTGGTGACCACGAAGCTTCCGGGACGGCACCACGGCTACGAGGAGACCCTCGCCTCCTTCGAGGAGTCCCGGGGCCGGCTCGGCCTGGACTACGTCGACCTGTATCTCATCCACTGGCCGCTCCCCCGCGTCGACAAGTACGTCGACTCCTGGAAGGCCATGATCAAGCTCCGCGAGGACGGCCTCGTGCGGTCGATCGGGGTCTCCAACTTCACGGCCGAGCACATCGAGCGGCTGGAGAAGGAGACCGGGGTCCTGCCGTCCGTGAACCAGATCGAGCTGCACCCGCTCTTCCCGCAGGAGGACCTGCGGGCCTTCCACGCCGGCAAGGGCATCGTCACCGAGAGCTGGAGCCCGCTGGGCCGTGGCTCCCAGCTACTCGACGATCCCGTCGTCATCGGTATCGCCGAGGCGCACGGGGTGACGCCGGGCCAGGTCGTACTGCGCTGGCACACGCAGCTGGGCGCGCTGCCCATCCCGAAGTCGGCCAGCCCCGAGCGGCAGCGCCAGAACCTCGACATCTTCGGCTTCGAACTCGCTGCCGCGCAGCTGGACGCGCTCGCCGACCGCACGCACCGGCGCCTGGGCGGGGACCCCGAGGTGCACGAGGAGTTCTGAGTCAGCTCCTCGAGGAGGGGTACCCGGGGCCCATGGGCCATCACGAACGGCTGCGGGACTACCGCGGCAAGCGCCGTTTCGACCGGACCCGTGAGCCCGAGGGCCACCGGGCGCCCTCCGGTGAGAAGCCCCGGTTCGTCGTACAGATCCATGATGCGAGCACCCTGCACTTCGACTTCCGGTTGCAGGTCGACGACGTACTGAAGTCGTGGGCGGTGCCGAAGGGGCCATCGGCGGATCCCCAGGACAAGCGGCTGGCCATGCCCACGGAGGACCACCCCCTGGAGTACGAGGAGTTCGAGGGCGTCATCCAGGAGGGCGAGTACGGCGGCGGGACCGTGATCGTGTGGGACCACGGCACCTACGAGCCCCTCAGCCATGACCGCAAGGGGCGACCCGTCGACTTCGAGGAGTCGCTGGCGCACGGCCACGCCACGTTCCGCCTCAACGGCTCGAAGCTGCACGGCGAGTACGCGCTCACCCGGTTCCGCGGCGGGAAGGACGACGGCGAGGGCGAAGCGTGGCTTCTGGTGAAGGCGTCCGGCGGACGGGCCCGTGGGCATGGCACCCCGGATCCCCGGCGGGCTCGCTCGGCACGCACCGGCCGTACCCTTGCCCAGGTCGCCGCGGACGACCGTGAGGGGTGAACGGAGTGTCGGGCCTGCCGGCCACGCTGCCCGCCGAGCAGCGTCGGCTGCTGCGGAAGGCGCGCCCCGGGGCGGAGTTGGCCGCGCAGCCGATGCTCGCCACGCTCAGTGACCGGCGGGACTTCTCCAGCGAGTGGATCTTCGAGCGGAAGCTGGACGGCGTCCGGGTGCTCGCCGTCCGCGAGCAGGGCCGGACGCTGCTGCTGTCCCGTGCAGGGCACCGCCTCAACGACACCTATCCGGAGGTCGTCGAGGCGCTCGCGGCCCAGGACTGCACGGACTTCACCATCGACGGGGAGATCGTGGCGTTCTCGCACGGCCGCACCGACTTCTCCCGGCTCCAGCAGCGCATGGGGCTGACCCGGCCGCGGGACATCGCGGCGAGCGGAGTCGCCGTGACGTACTACGTCTTCGACCTGCTCAGGCTGGACGGGTCGGACACCACCCGGCTGCCGCTGCGGACCCGTAAGTCCCTGCTGCGCCGCGCGTTGACCTATCGCGCTCCGCTGCGGGTGACGTCCCACCGCAACGAGGGCGGTGCCGAACTGCTCGCCGACGCCTGCGCCCGCGGCTGGGAAGGGCTGATCGCCAAGCGCGCCGACGGCCCCTACCGTCCGCGCAGGTCCACGGACTGGCTGAAGCTCAAGTGCTCCCAGGGACAGGAGTTCGTCGTCGGCGGCTTCACCGAACCGGCCGGCTCCCGCGTGGGGCTTGGCGCCCTGCTGCTCGGCTACCACGAGGAGGGCAGGTTCCGGTACGCGGGCAAGGTCGGCACCGGCTTCGACCGCCGTACGCTGCTCGCACTCCGCGAACGCCTCGACGAACTGCGCACCTCGTCATCGCCCTTCGACGACCCGGTGCGCGAGTCGGGAGCCCGCTGGGTGGAGCCGACGCCGGTCGTGCAGATCGCCTTCACCGAATGGACCCGTGACGGGATGCTGCGTCATCCGCGGTACCTCGGGTTGCGCGACGACAAGCGTCCGAAGGATGTCGTACGGGAGCGTGTGCCGGACCGCGTGGCGGGTTGACCGGCATTCCCCGATGCCCGTCACCGGATTCTGCCCCCAACTGGCCGTCCGCGCCTCTATGTTCACAGCGGCACGTCGTCGATCGTCCGCTCACGCCGGGAGGCCGTTTCCCATGCGCATGTTCCTCCGCACCGCCATAACCGGGGCGGTCGCAGCCGCCACTTTCGCGACCTGTGGTGCCGCTGTGGCGACCCCGCCCGGTCCGGGGGTCACCGGAAAGGTGATCGCCCAGACCACGGTCGGCGGCACCGACTACATCCTGCGGGAGATCACCATCCCGCCCGGGCAGGCGACCGGCTGGCACTACCACGACGGTCCGCTGTACGCCGTCGTGCAGCAGGGCACGCTCAGCCACCACGACTCCACCTGCGCGTCCGACGGCGTGTATCCGAAGGGCAGCACCATTCAGGAACCGGCCGGGGCGGGCAATGTCCACATCGGCCGCAATCTGGGCGACACGGCGGTCGTCCTCGATGTGCTGTACGTCCTGCCGCATGGGGCGCCGTTCTCGCAGGACGCGGCGAATCCGGGCTGCCCGTTCGAGTGATCAGTGCGGCGGCAGGGGCTGTTCGGCCCAGATGGTCTTGCCGTGGGCCGTCTGCCGGCTGCCCCACCGCTGGGTGAGCTGGGCGACCAGGAGGAGGCCACGGCCGCCCTCGTCGTAGGCGTGTGCCCGACGCAGATGCGGTGAGGTGGAACTGCCGTCGGAGACCTCGCAGATGAGGGTGCGGTCGCGGATCAGCCGTAGCTGGATGGGCGGTTCGCCGTAGCGGATGGCGTTGGTGACGAGTTCGCTGACGACGAGCTCGGTGACGAAGGAGGCCTCGTCCAGCCCCCACGCGGCCAGTTGCTCGGTGGCCTCCTGCCGGGTGACGGCCACGTGCGCGGGGTCCGGGAGCACGTCCCAGGTGGCGACCCGGTCGGCACCCAGCGCCCGGGTGCGGGCGAGCAGGAGGGCCACGTCGTCGCTGGGCTCTTCCGGCAGTACGGCCTTCAGCACCGTGTCGCACAGGGCGTCCAGGGTGTCGGTGCGGGCGGCCAGCGCCCGGCACAGCTCGGACGTGGCGTGGTCGACGTCGCGGTCCCGGTCCTCGATGAGGCCGTCGGTGTACAGGGCCACGACGGCTCCCTCGGGGAGCTCCAGCTCCACCGACTCGAAGGGCAGCCCGCCGACGCCGAGCGGGGGCCCGGCATTGATCTCGACCAGCCGCGTGGTGCCATCGGGGAGGACCACGACGGGCGGGGGGTGTCCGGCGGCGGCCATGGTGAGGTGGCGGGTGACAGGGTCGTAGACGGAGTACAGGCAGGTGGCGCCGAGTTCGGCGGCCTCTTCGTCGCGGTCGTCGGACGCCAGGTGGGTGACCAGGTCGTCGAGGTGGGTGAGGAGTTCGTCCGGCGGCAGGTCCACGTCGGCGAGGGTGCGCACGGCCGTGCACAGGCGGCCCATGGTCGCCGACGAGGGGATGCCGTGCCCGACGACGTCGCCCACGACCAGGGCGACCCGGCTGCCGGACAGCGGGATCACGTCGAACCAGTCGCCGCCGATGCCGGCGAGGGAGCCGGAGGGCAGATAGCGGTGGGCCACCTCGACCACCGCCTGTCCAGGCAGTGCGCGGGGGAGCAGGCTGTGCTGGAGGGCCAGTGCGGTGGTGCGTTCGCGGGCGAAGCGGCGGGCGTTGTCGACGCAGACGGCGGCCCGGCTGGCGAGTTCCTCGGCGACGGCGGCATCGTCCGCGTCGTAGTCGTCGGGGTTGGCGATGCGGACGGCCACCGCGACGCCGAGCGTGGTGCCGCGGGCCCGCAGCGGCACGGCGAGCATCGAGTGGACGCCCTGGCGGTGCGGGCGGCCGGCCGGGGCCCGCGCGTTGCGTTCGGCGACCCAGCGCATGAAGTCCGGCTCGCCCGCCTGGCCGAGGACGGCTCGCCCCTCCCGCAGGGCCCGCGCGGGCGGCGAGTACCCGGGGTAGATCTCCGTGTCGCCCAGGTGCACGGCCGCCTCCGGAGTGCCTTCGGTACGGGAGCCGTGGGCGACGCGGCGCAGGACGATCTCTTGGTCCAGTGCCGTCGGGGCTTCGTCCGCCCCGAGGACCCAGTCGAGCAGGTCGACGCTGGCGAAGTCGGCGTAGCGCGGGACCAGGAGTTCCACGAGTTCTTCCGCGGTGCGCACCACGTCCAGGGTGGTGCCGATGGCGGCCGCCGCCTCGTTGAGCAGGGCCAGCCGCTGCCGGGCCCAGTACTGCCCGGTGCTGTCGAGGGCGGCCAGGGCGACTCCGGTGACGTCACCGGAATCGTCCCGCACGGGCCACATCTCGATGTTCCAGGCGTGCTCCCGGTTGAGGGCGGGCGCGCCGGTGAAGCTCTCGTAATGCACCGGCTGGCCCGTCTCTGCGACGCTGCGCAGATTGCTGTGGAAGCCCTGGCTGTGCTCGGCGTCCTCCACGGTCTCCAGGAAGGGCCTGCCCAGGAGCGTCTCCTCCGGCACCCCCATGATCCGGCAGGCCGTGTCGTTGAGGCGCAGATAGCGCTGCCGGGTGTCGAAGACCGACATGGACATCGATGCCTGCTGGAAGGCCTGTCCCGCGAGGGTGGTGTCGGGGCCGTCGGGCCGGGCGGTGATCACATGTCCGCCGGGTGCGCCGTCCGGGCCCAGCACGGCGGTCGCCTGCACAGGGAGCGCCACGGTGGAGCCGTCACGGTGCCGCAGGACGACGGGGCCGGACAGCGCGGCCCGGGTCTCCGGCGACGGGTCCTCGGCGAGCAGATCGCGCACGTCCCGTCCCACGACCTCCTCGGCCGGGTATCCGGTCAGCTGCCGGGCACCTTCGCTCCACCCCGTGACGACACCCGAGGAATCGATGATCACCGTGGCGGAGGCGTGCTCCATATCGTCCAGAATGGCCCTCTTGTGGGGCCGTATCAACCGGCGACGGCGCCCCCGTGCCGGTCCGAGGTCACTTCCGGTGGGCGCGCAGCGCCGCGAGGGCGCGGTCGGCGTGGGTGTTCATGCGCAGTTCGCTGTGGACGGCCTCGAGGACGGTGCGGTCCTCGGCGATGACGTAGGTGACGCGCTTGGTGGGCGCCATGGAGAAGCCGCGCTTGACACCGAACTGCTCCCGGACGGTCCCGTCGACGTCGGACAGCAGCGGCATGCCCAGGGTGTGCCGGTCGGCGAACTCCTGCTGGCGCTCGACGGGGTCCCCGCTGATCCCGACCGGGCGGGCGCCGACGGCGGCGAACTCGGCGGCCAGGTCCCGGAAGTGGCAGGCCTCGGCGGTGCAGCCGGGCGTGAGGGCGGCGGGGTAGAAGAACAGCACCACCGGTCCCTCGGCGAGCAGTTCGGACAGGCGACGGCGGGTACCGGTCTCGTCCGCCAGCTCGAAGTCCTCGACCTTGTCCCCGACCCCTGTGCGTCCGCTCACTGTGTGCCCCTCATGTGATTCCTGCGCGCGATCAGTGGAGCGTAGCGCGGTCGTCCGCCCCTTCCCGAAGGGGGGCGGGCCTCGAAAGGGGCTTCTGGGAACGGCGGTTGTGCGTTCCGGGCGTGTGGCCGAACGAGCGGCGGAAGATGTCGATGAACGCGCTGGTGGAGGACCAGCCGCAGCGGTGGGCGACCGTGGTGACGGGCGTGCCGTCGGCCAGCATCCGCAGGGCGTGGTAGAGGCGCGACTGGGTGCGCCACTGCGGGAAGGTCATGCCGAACTCACGGCGGAAGAGCCGGCTGAGCGTGCGCTCGCTCGCGCCGGTCGCGGCGCCGAGTGCGGCGAGGGTGCGTACGTCGGCCGGGTCGGCGTGGATGAGGTCGCAGACCGCGGCCAGGCGCGGGTCGGTGGCGGTGGGCAGCCGGAGCGGCTGCTGCGGTGAGGCGCGCAGCTGGTCGCGCAGGACGGCGAGCAGCCGGTGGCGTTCGGGGCTGTCGTCATCGGGGCCGCGGGTGTGGGCGAGGATCAGTTCGCGCAGGAGGGGGCTGACGGCGAGGACGGTGGGGGCGTCGAGGCCGAGTGGGTTGTCGGTAGCGGGCAGGCCGACCAGGTGCAGGTCCAGGTGGCCGTGGGCGCGGTGCGCGTGGACGGTGCCCGCCGGAATCCAGATGGCGCGGTTGCCGGGCGCGAACCAGGTGCCGGCGTCGGTGGTGACGGCCAGGACGCCGGAGCCCGCGTAGACGATCTGGTGCTCGTCGTGCCGGTGCGCGTCGATGCGCTGACCGGCGGCCAGGCTCTGGGCGCGGGTCGGCGCTTGGGGCGTATGGCGGATGTCCGGCACAAGTGGGCAGTTTATCGAAAGCGGGCCGTCGACCGACCCCGCGACGATCGCAGGGTGACCACGAAACCGATCACGCTGATGTCTCTGGGGCACGCCTGCGTGGACGTGTACCAAGGGGCCGTGGCGGCCCTGGTGCCGTTCTTCGTCGCCGAGCGCGCCTACACATATGCCGCTGCCTCGGGCATCGTCCTGGCCGCATCGTTGCTGTCGTCGGTGGTGCAGCCGCTGTTCGGGGCGCTCACCGACCGGTGGGCGATGCCGTGGCTGTTGCCGCTGAGTGCGGTGACCGGGGGTGCGGGGGTCGCGCTGAGCGGGGTCGGCAGCTCGTACGTCGTGACCCTGGTGGCGGTCGCGGTGTCCGGGATCGGGGTCGCCGCCTACCATCCGGAGGCCGCCCGCGCCGCACGGGCTGCCGCGCGCGGCAGCCATGTGGCCATGGGGTGGTTCTCGCTCGGCGGGAACATCGGCTTCGCGCTCGCACCCCTGTTGGTGTCCGCCGTGATCGCGACGGGCGGACTGCGGGCCTCTCCCCTGCTGATCGTGCCCGGCGTCATGGGAGCCGTCCTGTGTGCGGCCGCACTGCGCTCGGCCCGGACCGCCTCGGCCGCCACGGCGTCCGAGGCCGGCGGCAGCGACGACTGGCCGTCGTTCCTCCGGCTGTCCGGGGCGATCATCTGCCGGTCGGTCGTCTTCGTCGGGCTGAGCACGTTCGTTTCCCTGTACGTCCGTGAGCGCGTGGGCGGTGGGGAGGTGGCGGGCACGGCCGCGCTGTGCGTGCTCTACGTCGGCGGCGCAGTCGGGACCGTGGCGGGCGGGCGGCTCGCCGAGCGGTACGGCCGGGTCACGGTGGTGAGGTGGTCGTATGCCCTGACGGTCCTCACCGTCGCCGGGATCGTCCTCGTACCCGGCCCCGCGGTCTACCTCTTCATCGCGCTGACGTCAGCGGGCCTGTACGTGCCCTTCTCGCTGCACATCACGCTCGGCCAGGACTATCTGCCCCGGCGTGTGGGGACCGCGAGCGGGGTCACGCTGGGTCTGACGGTGAGCGTCGGGGGGCTAGCCGCCCCTGTCCTCGGCGCGGTCGCCGATGCCACGTCCCTGCGGATCGCGCTGCTCCCGCTGATCGTCCTGCCCGCACTGGGGCACCTGCTGCTGCGGGGGCTGCACGAGCCCGGCCGCTCAGCTCAGGCCTAGCTCAGGCAGTGCCCGCCGGTGCCACCGTCTCGGGTTCCGAGTCGTCGTCGATGGCGTACGACAGGAAGTCGTCGACCATGCGATGGAAGAGGGTGGCGAGCTGGCGCAGTTCCTCCGGAGACCAGTCGCCCAGGGCCAGTTGCATGCCGCGCGCGCCCGCGTCGCGGATCTTGTCGATGGCCTGGCGCCCCGCGTCGGTGAGCTGGATGCGCTGGGCGCGGCGGTCGTCGGGATCCGGGACGCGGGTGACGTAGCCGGCCTTCTGCAGTTGCTGCACGGTGCGGGTGACGTGCGAGGCCTCCACGCCCAGTCGGGTGGCCAGCTCCCCGGGGCGCAGTGGTTCCGAGTCGGCGATCTGGCGCAGCAGCGCCACGGCGGCCCGGTCCAGCGGCACGCCGGCCAGGGCCATCAGCCGTTCGTGCTGCCGGGCGCGCGTGCTCAGGTAAGTGATGCGGGTGAGCGCCCGCTCGATCTCGATCACTTCCGGGGACGCGGGGGCATCAGGCAGCTCTGGTGTGGGCATACGAGCCACTTTACCATCTTGTTGCGTAACTCAATTAATCTGCGGCCTTGTCAGCCTGTGCCGTGCCGGAGACGGCCCGTGCGAGGGCGCGTATCCATCGCGAGCGGTAGCGTCGTCAGTACGCCACGGAAAGCCGGAGAAGAGCCGTGCCCGAACTCCCGGACGTCGAAGGATTCCGCCAGGTCCTGCTCGATTGCGGGAGCCGCCGGTCCGTCACGGACATCGAGGTGCGGGACGCCGGAGTTCTACGAGGTGTCACCGAGAAACGACTCCGGAAGGAATTGACGGGGAAGCGTCTCGGGAAGGCGTGGCGGCACGGAAAATGGCTGTTCGTGCCGACCGACGGTGGCCCGACCCTTGTCTTTCATTTCGGAATGACGGGATCACTGCGGTGCTGTGACCAGGAAGAACCGATCGAGGCGCATGACCGCATCGTCCTGACACTCGACGGTACTCGGAATCTCTGCTATCGCGATCAACGCAAACTGCAGGGCGTGCAGTTGGCCGACGACGCCGCCGTGGACCGCATTCTGGACGGTCTGGGCCCGGACGCCCAGGCCGTGAGCCGAGAAGAGTTCCTGGAACTGCTGTCGGGGCGGCGGGGTGCCGTCAAGAGTGCGCTGATGGACCAGTCCGTCATCGCGGGCCTCGGAAACCTCCTGTGCGACGAGATCCTCTGGCGGGCTCGTGTCGCCCCGCGCAATGCGGCGCGGAACCTGGACGAGAAGACACTCCGGCGTATCCACGCGGCGATGGGTCGTGTCCTGAAGACATCCGTGCGCGACGGGCGGGTGCCGCCACGACGCTCCTGGCTCACCGGATGCCGGGACGACAATGAGCCGCAGTGTCCCCGCTGCGGCGATCCCCTGCGTTCGAGTCGCAGCGCGGGACGCCGTACGGTCTGGTGCCCGCGGTGTCAGACCTGAACGGCGCCTGGCGCTCCCGGGAAAGGTGAGGCCGCGGGCGCGGGTCCCACCGCGTCCGCGGCCTCGTTCCCACGGCCGCTCAGCCACGGCACGAGTGCCCCAGGGCCACGCGAGCAAACACACCGCTCGCGTGCGTGCCCGGCCACCGGGTACTCGGGGCGGAGCACGCTCATGACGCGTGGATCAGCCCTTCGCCCGAAAGGAGCCGGTCGTGAGGAGCGAATCCGGCGGCAAGGTCGTCGTCACGGGAGCTACCGGCAATGTGGGCACCAGCCTGGTGCGCCTGCTCGTGGAGGATTCGGAGGTCGGATCCGTGCGGGGTCTCGCCCGTCGGATTCCGGACTGGTCGCCCGGCAAGACCGAGTGGTCCGCGGTGGACCTGGCCTCCGAGGACGCGGACCTGGTCAAGGAGTTCGAAGGCGCCGACGCCGTGGTCCATCTGGCCTGGGCCTTCCAGCCCACGCACGATCCGGCCGCGACCTGGCGCACCAACGTGCTCGGCAGCATCCGGGTGTTCGAGGCGGTGGCTGCGGCGAAGGTACCGGCGCTGATCCATGCCTCCTCCGTGGGGGCGTACTCGCCGGGGCCCAAGGACCGCACGGTGGACGAGTCGTGGCCGACGCACGGGTGGCCGGATGCTGCCTACTGCCGTGAGAAGGCCTACCTGGAGCGGGCTCTGGATTCCTTCGAGCAGCAGCACCCGGGCATCCGGGTGGTCCGGATGCGGCCCGCCTTCCTCTTCAAGCGGGAGTCGGCGAGCGAGCAGCGCCGCATCTTCGGCGGCCGTTTCCTGCCGGGACCGCTGGCGCGTCCCGAGCTGCTGCCCGTCCTCCCCGACATCCCGGGCCTTCGGGTGCAGGCCCTGCACACCGACGACGCGGCGCAGGCCTACCGGCTGGCGGTGCACAGCGACCTGGGCGGCGCGTTCAACCTGGCGGGTGAGCCGCCCGTCGACGCGCGGATGCTGGGCGAGATGCTCGGAGCCCGCCCGGTACGGCTGCCACGCCCGGCCGCCCGCTCCGCCATCGCGGCCGCATGGGGCATGCATCTGCTGCCCGCCTCACCCCACCTCTTCGACGCCGTGCTCCGGCTCCCCCTCATGGACTGCTCACGGGCCCACACCGAACTCCACTGGCAGCCGGAGCGGACGGCCGCAGAGGTGCTGGAGGAGTTCCTGCACGGGCTGCAACGGGGAGCCGGCGCGGACACCGAGCCCCTCCAGGGCCGCAAAGTGGGCTGAGCCTGAGCCATCTCCCTCACGCCTGGTGGCGGAGCTGCGGCACGTCCTGCGCGTCGGCGACCGTGATGAGGTCGTCCAGGAGCCGTTGCGTGTCCAGGGCCAGAGCGCCGAGGGCGGGGGTGGTCTCGTAGCGGCCGTCGGCGAGTACGGCGGTCAGACGCCGGTGCGCGGCGGTCATCTCGTTCAGCGCGCGGTCGCGCTCGTCGGCGCTGTCGGGGTCGAGCACGTCGCCGGCCGACTGCAAGAGGGGCGAGAGGATGCCCGGTACGCAGTCCGGAAGCGTGGTGGCGTCGTTCAGCGTACGGATCGTCGCTCTGATGTGTTCGGTGATCCGGTCCCAGGTGAGGTCCCAGTCGGGCGACGGCGGTGGGACAACGGTCCGGCGCAGCTTGTGCCCCGGGTTGAAGCGGAAGCTCTCGTCCGACCAGCGTCGCGCGTCCCGCAGCTCCGCGACCACGTCGGTCAGTCGCACGGCCCTGTCGTACCAGCTCCGCACGCGGCCGTCGTCGTACGGGCCCTCGATGCCTTCGGCGACCTCTTGCAGCAACTTGGCGCAGTCCCCTGGGAGTTGGCTGCGCAGGCGACGGACCCGGTCGGTGTGGACCGGCGGCAGTACCAGGGCGTTCACGCAGACCCCGATGGTCGCTCCGAGCAGGGTCTCCAGGAGGCGGTGCAGGATGTCGAAGCCGGCGTACGACTCGTACACGAGGACGAACAGTGCGGCGGTGGGTGCGTACAGACCCTGAGAACCGAACCGGGTGTAGTTGCCGAGCAGGACCGTCAGGGGCAGGACCAACGCCATCGCGGCCATGGTGTTGTGGGTGAGCACGCCGGCGCCGGCGGCGAGAAGCGTTCCCGCGACGACCACCACGAATTGCTGCAGCGCGGACAGCAGGGAGCGGTAGACGGTGCTCTGCACCAGGAACAGCGCGGTCCATGGCGCCAGCAGGGCCATCGGCGCGTCCCACCACCAGCCCGCCAGCGCCCAGGCCAGTAGTGCGGCGCCCGCCGTCTTGAGGGACTGGACCGTGGTGTAGCGCTCAGGGCCGCCAGCGGCGACGCACCTGCGGACCGAGCGGCAGACGGATGTGGCTTCCCAGGTGAGTGAGTGCCACACGATGACGCTCGACTCCTTCCTCGGGTTCCTCGAGTTCCTCGGGGCAGGGGCGTGCGGCTGGTGGTGTTGAGATCGCGGCGGTTTTCGGGAACGAGCAGGGCCGGTGGGCACCGGCGCCGGCGCTCAGTGGCGTACCGGCGGCCGGTCCCAGTGGCGGTGGGCGGCGATCGCGGCTGTCAGTTGCGACAGGAACACCTCGCTGGCCGGCCCGGTCGACGTCTCGGTGACCACGCCGCGGTCGGCCACGGTGCTGTCGCCGTCTCCGGCCAGGCGCAGTCCGTCCGGTTCCAGCAGGGCGACCAGATCGACGCCGCTGCCCAGGGCGCCGACCGGCTTGCCGTGCCGGTAGGCGTCCCGTACGAACCGCTGGGCCGTGGCGTCGCCGGCGAGTTCGCGCGCTCCGCCCGGGACGACCACCGCGTCGTAGAGCACGGACGCGACCGTGGGCAGCGCCCGGTCGACCTGGTGCCGGCCGTCGTCGCTGTCGCGCACCGTGCCGTCGTGGAAGGCCAGTTCCTCGACGATCGCGCCGCCGTCCTCCAGAACCTCCCGCACGGTGCCGACCTGGGCCGCGTCCACGCCGTCGGCGACCAGGACCGCGACCTGCCGGGTACGGATGCTGCCGTCGCCGCGGAGTTTGTCGCTCGTCATGCTCAGCGCCGGGGAGGGTTCCGGCTGCGGGGTGTCCTCCTTCTCGGGCGGCTCGACACCGATGCCCTCGGCCACGGCGGCGGCCAACCCGTGGTGCACATGGCCCAGTTGCTCGACGGTCCGCGCCCGTACCTGCGTCGACCCGACCTTGCCGAGCTCGAAACGGAAAGCGTCGATGATGTGCTGCCTCTCCCAGTCGGACATGCTCAGGAAGAACAGCGCCGCCTGGGTGTAGTGGTCCTTGAAGCTCTCGCTGCGCTTGCGGATCTTGTTCCCGTCCACCCGCTCCTGGAGATGGCTGTACGCGCTCGGGTCGGCGGCCCCGGCGAGCACCGGGCAGCCGCCGCTCAGGGAGTTGGGGCTGTAGCTGGTACCGCTGTGGATCTGTCCCTGGTGGAAGCCGTCGCGCTGGTTCGTACGGACGTCCACGACCGGCCGGTTGACCGGGATCTGGGCGAAGTTGGGGCCGCCCAGGCGGATCAGCTGGGTGTCCAGATAGGAGAAGTTGCGGGCCTGGAGCAGCGGATCGTTGGTGAAGTCGATGCCCGGCACGACGTTGGCCGTGTGGAAGGCGACCTGTTCGGTCTCGGCGAAGAAGTTCTCCGGGTTGCGGTCGAGGATCATCCGCCCGATGGGCCGGACGGGGATCTCCTCCTCCGGGATGATCTTCGTGGCGTCCAGAAGGTCGAAGTCGAAGGAATGCTCGTCCTCTTCCGGCACCAGTTGCACACCGAGTTCATATTCCGGGTAGTTGCCGGCCGCGATGTTGTCCCACAGGTCACGGCGGTTGAAGTCCGGGTCCCGGCCCTGCGTCTCCTGCGCTTCGTCCCACACCAGCGAATGAACGCCGAGCACGGGCGTCCAGTGGAACTTCACGAACGTGCCCCTGCCCTGGGCGTCGACGAACCGGAAGGTGTGCACGCCGAAGCCCTGCATCGTCCGGTAGCTGCGCGGAATGGCGCGGTCGGACATCAGCCACATCATCATGTGCAGGGTCTCGGGCTGGAGGGAGACGAAGTCCCAGAGGGTGTCGTGCGCGGACGCGCCCGTGGGGATCTCGTTGTGCGGTTCCGGCTTCACGGCGTGCACGAAGTCGGGAAACTTGATGCCGTCCTGGATGAAGAAGACCGGCATGTTGTTGCCGACGAGGTCGTAATTGCCCTCCGACGTATAGAACTTCGTCGCGAAGCCGCGGACGTCACGCACCGTGTCCGCCGAGCCGCGCGGGCCCTGCACGGTGGAGAAGCGCACGAACACCGGCGTCCGCACGGACGGATCCTGGAGGAAGGCGGCCTTGGTGAACTCCGCACAGGACTGGTACGGCTGGAAGTAGCCGTACGCGCCGGCCCCTCGCGCATGCACCACGCGCTCCGGGATCCGCTCGTGGTCGAAGCGGGTGAGCTTCTCCCGGAAGTGGAAGTCCTCCATCAGCGTGGGGCCGCGCTCCCCCGCCTGGAGAGAGTCGTCGGTGTGATCGACCACCACTCCCTGATCCGTGGTGAGCGGGCCACCGGCCGGGTCGGGGGCGCGGTGGGCGTCGCGCTGCCGCTGCTTCGCGTCGTCGGCGGGACGGCGTTCGTGCGTGGTCATGACGGTTTTCTCCCTCGGCTCATCGACTGGGTGGGCTGGTTGGCTGGTCGGTCGTCGCGCGGTCGCCCGCCCGTTCAAGCAGTCACCCGCCCGTTCAAGCGGTCGCACGCCCGTTCAATGCGCGTGTCCCTCCCGTAGCCGGATCTCGACCAGGCCGTCACTGAGGCGTACGTCGAAGGAGGGCTGCGGTGCCGTGGACGGTCCGGCCACGCAGGCGCCGTCCGCGAGCCGGAACGTGCTGCCGTGCCAGGGACAGGTCACGCATCCGTCACTGATCTCGCCCTGGGACAGAGGGCCCGAGAGATGGGCGCACCGCTCCGCCAGCGCGTGTACCTCGCCGGGACTGTCGGAGTCCCGTACGAGCAGCACGGGCACCTCCCCGACCATCCGCCGGACGACACTGCCCCGCGGGAACTCCTCCGGGTCACCGACGGCGTGCCAGCCCGCGTCGATCAGATGCGGCACGGCCTCGCTGTGGTTCACCCCCGCGGCCTGCCGGTACGCCATGTGGCCGCCGAGATACCCGCCGACCGTGGCGGCCGTGAGTCCGGCGAAGCCGAGCAGCCGGCCGCTCCGGCCCCTGCTGCGGGCCGCGAGCGAGGCGGCGTAGAGGGCGACGGCCGCGGTGTTCGCCGCCGCGTGCACCACGCCCACGCGCTCCTGCTCGGGAAGCTGGTCCGCGAAGTCGACGGCCCCCGCCAGCGCGGCCGGGGCGGCACCGGCGAGCCCGACGGCGACCAGCAGCCGGGCCGCCCGCTCATTGCCGCGGGTCAGATCGAGCAGCGCGGCGGACGTCCAGGCGCCGATGGGGGTCTGCACCAGCACCGGGTGCAGGGGGTGGCCCTGCCAACGGCCGCGCAGCACGTCCCGCAGGGGCCCGAGGGGCAGCGCGTGGACGCCCGTCCGAACGGGGGCCGCGACACGGTCGAGCAGGTCGGCGTCCTCCAGGACTTCGATCTTCGACAGGGGATTGCGCATGTGCGCCGGGTTTCCCGATCACTCCGGCGAAAACCTGGCAGCAGGTGTTCCTTCCAGCTCATCGGCGTGGTGATCATCTGGGCTGAGTGCGGGTGATCGCCGGGCTGAGTGCGGGTGGTCGCCGGTTCGCGCCGCGAGGGTACGTACGCCTCAGCCGGCCGAGGCGTACGTCCACCGCAGCAGGGCGCCGAGGCCACCCGCCGGGACGTCGTCCCTGCCCTCGCTGTCCGATGGGGGAATGATCAGCACGTCGGCGTCGGTCACCGCCGCTGTCCGCAGCAGTGCGTCGTCGGCCCGCACCGAGAACGGATCGCCCTCGCCCAGGATCTGCGCATCGGTGCGACGCACCGCCACTTGGTCGGGGTCGTCACCCACCCATGTCTCGCGGGCCAGATCCGCCCCGTCGGGACGAATCAGCAGCGTATCGATGCGGTGCTCCCTGACGGCTTCCACCAGGGCCGGGACGCCCTCCACCGCGTCCGCCGGCCCGTCGGTGCCGCTCCGTCCGGCGCGGAAGCGGTCGAGCGCCTCCTCGATGCGACGCCGGTTGTACTCCCGGCGGGCCTGCTCGACAGCCTCTTCCAGTGCGGGAGAGGAGGAGCCGGCGGCATGGCCACCATGCTCCGTTTCCACCGTGACCTCCCGAACGGCCTCGGGCAGCTTGTCCCGCACGGCAGGCCGCTCGCGCGGGTCGCCGACCAGCACGACCAGGTCGGCGCCGGACTCCGCGTACGCCGAACTCAGCGCTTCGGCGATCTCACGGGCGTTGTGGTCCCAGGTGTTCTCGACCTTCAGCTGGAAATGCCGCTCCGACCAGTCCGCCGAGGCCGTACGGTGCACCGGCCAGCGCCGGCCCGCCACCTGCCCGGCGTCCTGCGGGCCGGTTGCCCCGCGCAGTTCGAAGTCGGCGCCGGTCCGGTCGATGTAGGCCACCAGGCAGACCGGATCCTGAGCGGAGAGCTCCAGCAGCGGTGTGAGCCGGGGCAGGGCGGTCCAGCGGGCGATCTGCCGCTGCGGCGGCCGGGAGAGGTTGAGGCTGAGCACCACCTCTCCTCCGGCGGCGAAGATCGCTCGGCCGGCCGGGGCGTCCGCGGGCCGGATGTCGGTCAGGGCCTCGCGCACCGCTTGCACGGTCGCCGCGTCGGCGCCTTCCTCCTCCAGGTTCCGGCAGGCTTCCCGTACGGACAGCTCACGCCGCTTGGCCCCCGACTCGTCATTCTGAGCGGGGTCGAAGTACACGCTGGCCCATGGGCCACGACGGTCGAACAGTGGTGCCAGAAATGACAGCTGCACGGTTCCTCCTCGTTCATCCTGTTCCCGGGCCGGGTTCCCGGAGGACGAGGAGAGACACGCGGCAGCCGCCTGCCGGAGTCAGACAGTCACTTTCCTGCCGCAACGACCTCGTGCGGCCCCCACGAGGAGCGTTGCTGCTCCGCATGCGGCTTCATTCCCCCGGCAGACGGCGTCGGCCAGGGCGGGCGACGCGTGGCCAGGGGTGATGTCGAGGATCCGGTTGACCACCGCGTTGTTGGTGGCCGCTAGATGGTCACTTCCAAGGGTGCGCTGAATGGCGCCCACTTCTTGATGGCGAAGGATGAGCCGTCACGGCGGACCTCAGCGGCTCCCGGACCGGTGAAGTGCGCAGGGATGAGCAGGGCGTTGGTGTCCGCGGCGTACTCCAGGACACGCCGACGGGAGTTCGCCGCAGCCTGCTGATCCTCGCTCAGGCACGTATCGACGTGCGGCTCCAGGATCTGCAAGGGAGTGTGGAGCAAGTCTCCGACGAACAGGGCTCGTTCGGTACCGGACCGCAGGTGAAGCACCGCTGAGCCCGGAGTGTGCCCAGGGGCGGGTTCCAGCTGGAGATTGCCGTCGATGCGATGAGAGGTCTCCCACAGCAGGGTCTGGCCGGCGCGGTGAACGGGATCGACGCTGTCCTCGAACATCGGCCCGTTGGTGACACCGGCGTTGACCCCTCCGATGCCTCCTCGCTTGGGTACGCCGTTCCTGGGGTTCCAGTACTCGAAGTCATCCCGGTGGATCAGATACGTGGCGTTGGGGAATGTCGGCACCCACTCACGGTCGCGCAGCACGGTGTTCCAGCCCACGTGGTCGGCGTGCACATGGGTGTTCACGACGACATCCACGTCCTCGGGCCGCACGCCTGCTGCCGCCAGGCGGTCGAGGAAGTCGGTCTCCAGATGAGTCCACGCCGGCATGTACGAGCGTTCCTTGTGGTTGCCGAGCCCGGTGTCGACCAGAATGGTCCTTCCCTCGCTGCGCACCACCCAAGTCTGCGCGCCGGCCAGATAGTTGTCGGTCTCGGTGTCCCAGAAGTGAGGGGCGATCCACGACCTGTGCTCGTGCCACTTCTCAGGGGCGAAGTCCGGGAAGACCACCCCGACCGGAGCGATCGGCCCCTGCCACTCCACGATGCGCGTGACCTCGACGTTGCCGATCTCCATCGTTTCCATGTTCTCGAGCCTATGGACGCGCGACGAGACGGGCTATAAGAGATCGTGCTCGCCCGATACGCGTTCGTCTCACCGCCTATCGTTGCGGGTATGGATGTCCTCAGTGATGTCGTCGCCGCCATGCGGACCGGCAGCCCCTTCGCCAACCGTGAGGACAGAGAGGGCGTGTGGCGCACGCACTTCGAGTCCTTCGCCGGAGCGGGCTTCCACGTTGTCCTGCACGGGGCCTGCCTGCTCGTGCCCAAGGACGGGCCCGCGGTGAACCTCACCACGGGGGACGTCGTGCTCACTCCGCACGGAACCCGGCACACCCTGACCGACCCCGGCCACGCCGGTGCATAGGGGGCGACGGCGCTTCTGTGCGGCGGCTACCAGCTGGATCGCTCACGGCCGCACCCCTTGCTGGGCACCCTGCCGGAGATCATCCATCGTCCCTCCCAGATCGGACGACACCAGGACCTGAGTGCCGCTGTCTCCCTGCTCGGCGCCGAGCTGCAGAATCCCCGGCCGGGCACGGACGCCGCCCTGCCCACCTTGCTCGATCTGCTCCTGCTCTACGTGCTGCGCGCCTGGATCGAGGACGAGTCGGCACGCGGAACCACCGGCTGGCCGGCCGCCCTCGCCGACCCGGCGATCGGCAACGCATTGCACGCCATCCATGACGACCCGGCAAAGCCCTGGACCGTCGAGGCCCTGGCCAAGAAGGCGAACCTGTCCCGAGCGACGTTCTCCCGCCGGTTCACCGCAGTGGTCGGTGAACCCCCTCTGACCTACGTGACCTGGTGGCGGCTCACCGTGGCGGCACGGCTCCTGCGCAACTCCGACACCGCACTGGCTCCGATCGCCCAACACGTCGGCTACAGCTCCCCCTTCGCCTTCGCCACCGCCTTCAAGCGGGAGTACGGCGTCTCTCCGGGCCGCTACCGGCTGCGGCACCGCGACCAGAGCCGGACGAGTGGATCCGATGGCGGCAACGCCGGCCACGTCGAGTACCCGGGCCACCCGTCCTGAGCGACGAACCGGCCTGCCTGCCTATTCCCCGTCGGCCTTCTGGCTGGCGGCTTCGTTGGCGCGGTCGATCTCGGCCATGTGCTCCTCCGCCCAGGTCCGCAGCCCCGCAAGCGCGGCTTCCAGAGACAGCCCGAGCCCGGTGAGTCGGTAGAAGACCCGCGGCGGCACGGTCGGTTCGACACGGCGCGACACTAGCCCGTCGCGGGTCAGACTTCGCAGCGTCACGGACAGCATCTTCTGCGAGACGCCGGGCATCCGGCGTCTCAGTTCCGCAAAGCGCACCTCGTCCGGTGCGGCATCGGCGAGCGTCTTGACGGCCATGGACGTCCACTTCGTACCTACGCGGTCCAGCAACTGCCGCGTCGGGCACTGGGGATCGAACAGATCGCCGCGCACCCCCCGACCGGCGGCCCGGGCTCCTCGGGTGGTCACCTGTGGCTCACCACCTTCCTTGAAAGTGCCGTCTAGGCAGCGGCTGGCCAGTTACCTATCGTTTCGTGGTCACCAATGGTAACCAGACCGAGGAGCCGTCATGCCCGTCACCACCACACACCAACTGCGCCGCATCACGACGAACGGCGTCCAACTGAACGTCGCCATCGCCGGGGAGGGACCTGCGGTTCTCCTGCTGCACGGCTTCCCGCACACCTGGCAGCTCTGGAGCGGCATCATGGACCGACTGGCCGGGCAGTACCGGGTCATCGCCCCGGACCTGCGAGGCTTCGGTGCCAGTGCGCGTGCCGTCGACGGCTACGACGCAGGCACCCTCGCCGCCGACGCCGAAGGGCTGCTCGACGCTCTCGGCGATCCCTCGGCAGCAGTGGTCGGCATCGACGCGGGCACCGCCCCCGCCGTCCTCCTCGCGCTGCGCCGGCCCGGCCTCGTCCGGCGCCTGGTCGTGATGGAGGCACTGCTCGGCCGCCTGCCCGGAGCAGAACACGCCATCGCGGGCGGCGCCCCGTGGTGGTTCGGCTTCCACGCCGTCCCCGGCCTTGCCGAGACCGTCCTGGCCGGGAACGAGGCCTCGTACATCGACTGGTTCCTCGACTCGGGGACGCTCGGGCGAGGAGTACCCGACGACATCCGCGCGGCCTTCGTCCACGCCTTCACCGGGAACGAGGCCCTGCGCTGCGCGTTCTCCTATTACCGGGCCCTGCCCACCAGCGCGCAGCAGATTCAGGACGCCGTCGCGACGGCTCGGCTGACCATGCCCACCATGGCCATCGGCTCTCACCCCATCGGCACCGGGCTCGAACGCCAACTCCGTCCCATCGCCGATGACCTGGTCGGACACCATCTCCAGGAATGCGGCCACATCATCCCCCTCGACCGCCCCGACGCATTGCTCGCGCTCCTTGCTCCCTTCCTCTCCACCGATCTGGCGAAGTGACATGAGCGGGCCGAAGGACCACGATTGGCGGTTCGGGCCAGAAGCCCTGCAGCTGCTGTCGGTGATCGGCACACTGCGCATCGACGTGCCCCGCTGACCGCAGCCGCCAGCGGCCCCCTCGCCTTCGGCAGGGCCGGAACCACCGAGGTGCCCGGGGTGTTCGAACGAGGCTAAGGGAAGGCCGCCGTCTGGAGCATGAGCAACGCGCTGCGCCAGGAACTGGCCGCGCAGGGCACGCTCGTCACCTCGGTGCACCTCGGAGCGGCGGATACCGACATGATGAAGGGCTACGACGTACCCAAGATGGACCCGGCCGATGTCGCCCGTATCACCCTCGACGGTGTCGACACCGGCGCGTTCGAGGGGGTCGTCGACGAGTTCACCGCGATGGTCAAGGCGTCGCTGAGCAACGATCCTCGCGACTTCGACAAGCAGTTCCAGCATTTCGTGAAGGCTGCCAGGTAGCGAGCCTCTGACCTTGCTGTGCCAGATCGTTTGAGATCGCCGCGAACCGGTGTTCTCATCTCAGGCGATCTGGCTTTCGCGGAATCGGGGAACCGGGCGCCCTGACCGTCGGTTCATCCGTTCTCGGCCGGAGGACCGTCCTGTGCGAGCTGAGCCCGCACACCGCGAGGCACACGCATGCCGTGACTGCGCAGGTCGCCGATGAACCGTGCGACGAGCGGATCCGGTTCCGCGGACGTCACCGCCGCCAGTTGCCTGACCCAGCGCGGAGAGAACGATCGCACTGCTCCCGGAAAGCCATCACTGACCGCACTCACAGGGCACACGGCGATTCCCAGACCAGCAGCCGCGAGCTGTGGTGCCGCCGCAGTGACCGATGTCCTCATCACCGTCTCCGGGTGGACTCCGGCGCGGGCGAAGGCCTGGTCGAGCCAGGCGCTGAGGCCGTTGTCCGGCGCGAAGTGAACGAGCGGCGCACCGTCGAGGTCCTCAAGCCGTACAACCGACTGCTCGGCCAGCAGGTGGCCGGTAGGCGCCGCCAGCACGATCTCCTCCTCGGCGACGGCGGTGATCGTGAAGCGGTCGGCCGAGGGAGCGGTCAGCACTGCCACGTCGACTTCGTCGGAGTCGACGAGGCCGAGCGCCTCGTCCATCGCCGTGGACTCGCGCAGCGTGATCGCGACCTCCGGGTGGCGGCGATGCCACCGGCGAATGACCGCGGCGAGCAGCGGCACCGTGAGGCTCTGCGCACAGGCCAACCGCAAGACCCCGCCGGCCGCTTGACCCGCCGCACGTGCCGACCTCACCGCAGAGGCGGCCGCTTCGATCGCTCGTCTGGCATCCGCCACAGCGGCACGCCCCGCGGGAGTGAGTTTGACCCCTCGGGGCTCGCGGCGAAGCAGGACCGTTCGGGTCTCGCGTTCCAACGAGGCGAGCTGATGAGAGACAGCGGGTTGCGACGAATGCAGCAGCTGTGCGGCCTGTGTGATCGATCCGGAGTCCGCGACCGCGACGAGGCACTCGAGCGCCCGAAGAGAAGCCATCCAAAAACCTTATCGCAGAGCTCGAAAGTATGAATGAAGTTGAGGGAAGACCTTGGGATCCCTGATTGCTCCAACCCACGACACCTTCTCGCTCAAGGCAGGCGAGAGGGCCGGCACAGAGCGAAGGAGAGGTTCATGGCACAGGCGTTCGTCACGGGCGGTTCGGGGTTCATCGGCCAGGTGCTGGTACGACGACTCCTCAACGAGGGGCACTCGGTCCGTGCTCTGGTCCGAAGCGAGGCATCGGCCGCAAAGGTCTCGGCGCTGGGCGCCCAGCCCGTACGGGGCGAGTTGACCGACCCGACCACGTGGCGCGACGAGGTGACGGGCAGTGATGTGGTGTTCCACCTCGCTGCCGAGACGGACATCACCGCTGACCGTGAGCGTCATGAGCTTGTGACGGTTCACGGCACCCAGGCGGCCGTCGATGCGGCCCGCTACGCGCAGGTTCCACGGTTTGTCCACTGCGGGACCGAAGCCGCGCTCCTCGCCGGCGACCCGCTCGTGGACGTCGATGAGGCCGCGCCGCTGCGGCCCGACTCAGAAGCCGCTTACAGCGCGGTGAAGGCCATGGCCGAGAAGATCGTGCTCGACGCGCATACCCCGGACTTCGCCACCGTTTCGATTCGCCCGAGGTTCGTCTGGGGTCCCGACAGCTTCCTCATCGAAGGCTTGGTGGCGGCGGCGAAGGCGGGGCAGTTCGCCTGGATCGGCGGCGGCCGGCACACAACTGACATCACGTTCGTCGAGAACGCCGTCGAGGGATTCATCCTCGGATGGCAGCGCGGCCGACCGGGTCAGGCCTACTTCGTCACAGACCGGCACCGCGTCACCCTGCGCGAGTTCATGGAGACCCAGTTCGCGATCTACGGCGTGGATCTCCCGATCCCCGACCTGGACGCCGAGACCGCCGCCCGCGAGGTCCCCGTTCCCGCTCGATGGTTCCTCGGGCAGCAGTGCACCCTGCGGACGGAAAAGGCAGTAGCCGAGCTCGGATACGAGCCCGTTGTTTCGCACGCTGCCGGCCTGGACGCCGTCAGGAAGTCGGTGGCCGTCAGCCGCGCATAAAGCGTCATCCACGTTCAACCGACATACATCAACGTTCAGTTGAGGGAAGACACGGAATGAAGATCGTCACGATCGGAAGAGGAATGATCGGCAGAGGACTGGCCGCTCTATGGCGAGACGCAGGCCATGAGGTCGAAGAGCTCGGCCGTGACGGCGGGGATGCCTCGGACGCGGACGCTGTCCTGGTCGCGGTACCCGGCGCAAAGATCTCGGACGCCCTGAGCAAGGTGACCGGACTCGAGGGGAAGATCGCGATCGACGCGACCAACATCATGCCCGCGCGTCATGGCGACTTTCCTTCATACGCCGAGGAGGTGAAGTCCTTCACCCACGCCCCGGTGGCCAAGAGCTTCAACATGAATTTCGGAGCCCTGTACGGCGAAGTGCGCAAGCAGCGAGTGCGGCCGAGTAATTGGTACGTCGCGGACGAGGGCGCCCTCGACGTCACCGAGCAGCTCATCCGCGACGCCGGCTACGACCCAGTACGTGTCGGAGACCTCTCACGAGCCCGCGACTTCGAAAACGCGGTCTGGCTGCTCATGGGAATCCAGCCGGTCGGCGGCGTATTTTATCGGTTTGCCGTTCCCGGCGAACTCTGACCGAACCGGTTGGGCATGCGCATTCTACTGTCTGGAGATTTCCATGTTCGAAGCAGTAAATTGGCCGGAGGGCATGACCCCCAGCCGCTCCCCGATCCACTTCACCAACGAGCTCGAGGTCGAAGCTTCTCCTGAAACGATCTGGCCCCTGCTCGTAGACCCCCAAACCTGGCCCACCTACTACCCAGGCGTCGAATATGTCCAGCTGCTTGACGGCCATGACTCGCTGCGCCTCGGAACTCGATTCGAGACCAACCTGGCCGGCCAGGACGTCTTCGCATCCGTACAGGAGTTCCAACCTGTGACGCGTATCGCCTGGGGCGGTTACCCCAAGGCGTCGGAAGCATCCAGGGCTTACCACGCGTGGATCATCACACCCACATCGAGGGGGAGCCACCTCTGGACCGAAGAGACGATGCAGGGCCCGCTCTGGATCGAATTGGCGAAGCAGGATCCTGAAGTCTTTTGGCGCACACACGAGAACCTTCTCGCGGCGCTCGCCAAGGTAGCGACCGAGCGTGAAAATCGCGCCGGTTAACTCGCAGGCGTTCTCTCCAAGAAAATCCAGAAAGGAAAAGTACCGCATGTATGACAAGGTGAATTGGCCCGAACGGCATGACCCGAAAACGTCGGCTCTCTACGCGCTCAACGATATCGACGTGAAGGCGCCGCCCGAGGTGGTGTGGAAGCTGCTCGTCGACGCCGAGAACTGGTCGAGCTACTTTCCTCCCGAAGATCACGTCAAGATCCTGAGCGGTGAGTCAGAACTGGCGCTCGGAACCAAGTACAGCCGCGTGACGGTTGGATTTCCCATGACTCTCAACGTGACGGAGTATGAGCCTTTCACCAGGCTCTCGTGGGAGACGACAGTCGACGGCGACGAAACCGGTTCGAGCGCGTACCACGGCTGGGTCATCACGCCCACGGAAAATGGCTGCCACGTGCTGACCGAGGAAACGCAGCAGGGCCCCTTCTTCCTCGAGGAGCTCGGCCGTAAGCATCCCGGTGCGCTCTACCACTATCACCAGGACTGGGTCGAACGCCTCGCCCGTGCCGCAGAGGGGCAAGTGGCCAAGCATGCGGCCTGACCCGCGCATACATGCATGGGCGCGGACCGGGACGTGCTGTGCGGGATCCTGTACGTGCTGCACACCGAAAACTGGAACCAGGTCGTCCGGTGCGGCTACGGGCGGGTGCCTTGCGGGTCAGAGTCTCCGTTGTCAGGGTGATCGCCGGTGTCGCGATGTCCGCGGCGGGCGTCGCGGTCGAAGATGCCCATGATCTCGCAGGGGCCGCCGTCGGCGCCGATGGCGTGCGGCATCATCGTCGGGAACTCGGCCGCCTGGTTGGTCTCCATGCGGAAGCGGCGGTGGCCCAGCATCAGGATCGCGGTGCCGGACAGCACGACGAGCCATTCCCGGCCCGGGTGGGCGCGCATGCGTGACGGGTTGTCCGGCGGCGGCTCGGTCAGCCGCTGACGCATGACGCTCATGCCGGGCTCGCCCTTTATCGGCCAGCGCATCAGGCCGTGGGCGCCGTGGATCGTGGGGCTGATGACGACATCGTCGGCGGCGTTCTCGACGAGCTGATCGAGGGTGGTGTCCAGAGCGCGGGCCAGGGTGACGAGCTGGTCCAGCGCGAGGCGGCGCTGGCCGTTCTCGATCCGGCTCAGCGAGGACTGGCTGAGGTGGGCGCGGGTGGCCAGTTCCTCCAGGGACAAACCCTGTGCGACCCGCAGAGCGCGGATGCGTTTGCGTACGAGGCTGTCCAGCGCACCATCTTCTTGCGTCATAGGCAACAGAGTATGCCTTGGATGCAACTCTGACTTAACGTCGAAGGCAGATGGCCCGGATGGGCTGGGTCCGCGCACGACAGAAAGGGTGGGAGGAGATGTCTGTGCAGACTTCCGCGTACGCGAGCGACGCACTGCCTGGTGAGACCGCGGACGCCGTGGTGATCGGCGGCGGCGCCGCACGCCTGAACGGTGCGCTGGTACTCCCGACCGACCTGACTGCCCAGGTCGGCGCCCTCGCCTCAGCCCAGAGCGGTACCTCCACCGCCTGACATCCGCAGCTCGCGCTGCCGCTCCTTCCCTCCGCATTCCGGCGTCCGGGCAGAGTCCGACGCCGAACTCCCCCATGCCCCTTTGAGAGGAAACCAGAGGAATCCATGAGTACGAACCAGCCCGCACAGGGGGCCGCCGCCATAGCCGGCGGCGAGGGCGGCGCACCGGACGCGCGTCAGCTACGCACCATCCTGATCGCCGTCTCCATCGCGCTGATGGCCGTCATCGCGTCGGTGTCCGGGCTGAACGTCGCCCAGACCCACATGGCCGTCGAGTTCGGGGCCTCACAGAACACCATTCTGTGGATCATCAACATCTACACCCTGGCCCTGGCCGCACTGCTGCTGCCGCTCGGCGCGATCGGTGATCGCCTGGGCCGAAAGCCCATGCTGATCGCAGGACTTGGCATCTTCGGTGTCGCAAACGTCCTGGCGGGCCTGGCCCCGACCGCCGAGGTCATGATCGCGGCCCGGGTGGCCGGCGGTGTCGGCGCCGCGATGATCATGCCGATCACGCTCGCCGTGATCACCTCGACCTTTCCCGAGGAGCAGCGCGGCAAGGCGATCGGCGTGTGGACCGGCGTCGCCGGAGGCGGCGGCATCCTGGGCATGTTCCTCTCCGCGCTCCTGGTCGATGTCGCGGACTGGCGCTGGCTGTTCGTGCTGCCGGTGGCCCTGGTCATCGTGGCCCTGGGCATGACACTGAAGTCGGTGCCCAACTCCCGTGAGCGCTCGGCCCATTCCTTCGACACCGTCGGTGCGCTGGTCTCCACCGTCGCCGTCATCGGCCTCATCTTCGTCCTCCAGGAGGGACCGCATCGCGGCTGGACCGCCCCCGCGACGCTCTTCAACCTCGCCGTCGGCGTCATCGCCGGCATCGGCTTCGTGGCCTGGGAGCTGCGCCGCCGAGACGCATCGCTGCTGGACGTACGCCTGTTCCGGGAGCGTGGCCTGGCCGGCGGCTCGATCACGCTGCTGGTGGTCTTCGGTGTCCAGGCGGGCATCGCCGTGGTCCTGTTCCCGTTCTTCCAGGCGGTGCTCGGCTGGTCGGGACTGCTGTCGACGGTGGCGATGATGCCGATGGCCGTCATGATGATGATGACCTCCGGCCTGGCCCCCACGATGGCCGCCCGCATCGGCGCACGGTCGACCATGGCCGTGGGCATCGCCCTGGCCGGTGTGGGCCTGGTGCTGATGGCGCTGTTCGTCTCCGTGGACGGCGGCTACCTGACCATCCTGCCGGGCATGCTCGCCATGGGCATCGGCATGGGCCTGTCCATGACGCCTTCCACCGAGGCCATCACCAGCTCGCTGCCGCGTGAGAAGCAGGGCGTCGCCTCCGCACTCAACGACATCACCCGCGAATTCGGCACCGCGCTGGGTGTCGCCATGCTGGGCGCGCTCCTGTCCGCCGGCTACCGCAGTGCGATCGACGACCGGCTGAACGGCGTCCCCCAGGGGACCGCGGACACCGCCCGCGAAGGCGTCGCCAACGCCGTCGAGGTCTCGGGCAGCAGCGGCCCGCACGCGCAGCAGATCGTCGATGCCGCCCAGCAGTCGTTCGTCGACGGCTGGCAGCAGGCCATGTGGGCAGGCGTCGCGGTCATGACCGCGCTGTTCGTCTACATCGCCCTGCGCGGCCCGAAGAACTCCACCCTCGTGGCGGTGGACGATGTCGAGGCCGACGTCGCCGAGGCGATCGTCGCGCGGTGATCGCGTAGGACACAGCGGCCGGCTTGAACAGAGGGCCTCTTGGATCCAAGGCAGGGCGGCGGCGGGCATTGTCTGCCGCCGCCCTGCCCCAACTCAGCGGCGCAGGAGCGTTCCTCCCAGGGCGCCGGGATAGGGTTCACCCGTGGAACGGATCTTGGTGGCGGGTGTCACCGGTGCGGGCAAATCGACGCTCGCCCAGACCTTGAGCAGTCGTCTGGGGCTGCCCTACCACGAGATGGACGCGCTGTACTTCAACGGCCCCAACTGGGCCACCAACAGCAAGTTGGCCGAAGACGTATCGAGGCTCACCGCCGAGCCTCGCTGGATCATTGACTCGCTCGGCTATCCGGAAGTCCGTGACCTGCTCTGGGACCGGGCCGACACCGTGATTTGGCTGGACTATCCCAAACGCGTCATCATGCCCCGCGTACTGCGCCGTTCTTTCCGGCGCAGCCTCAGACGCGAGGCCTCTTCGGCGGCAACAGGGAAACCTGGACGGGCTGGCTGAGCCGGGAGCACCCAGCCTGGTGGGCCTGGTCCCAACACGGGGCCCGCCGCCGCGAAGTCGAGCACCGTGTCCGCGATCCCCGCTTCGCCCCTCTCGACACCCTCCGCTTCGGCCACCCCCATGACACGGCGGCCTGGCTGGCATCCCTCTGACCCGGCGGGCAGGCAGCTGAGCCCTGCTTCGGCAACGGGCCAGCATCCAGCAAGAGTGGCGCGGACGCAGTCCAGGGCAGCCCCGACGGCACAACCCACGCGACTCTCACGACTCAACTACGGCTGAAACACGGCCCTTTCGCCGAACTTCAGCTGCCTAGTGTAGTGACCCCTGCCCCAGCCGTCCGTACGCTCCCCGGTGGTACTGATGCGTAGCCGGTTTCGGTTCGCTGGGAGTGGAGGCTCGCTGTGCACCCTCGCCATACCCGTCTGTTGATCTGGACAGCCCTGGTCGCCTTGGTCATGGCGGTCCTGCCGGGGACCGCGACCGCGGCTGTCGGCGGCAAGGGCGAGGGTGGCGCCCGGGTCGTGGCAGAGGAGAAGGTCGGGCCCCGCCTGCTCGACCTGACTGTTTCGTCGCCCGCTCTGGGGCGTACCGCCAAGGTGCGTCTGCTGACCCCGGACGGCTGGGACGAGCGGCGGAAGCACCAGCGGTGGCCGGTGCTGTTCTTGCTCCACGGCTGCTGCGACACGTATGACAGCTGGACCCGCGAAACCGACGTCGCGTCGCTGCCGCAGCTGCGCAACACACTGGTCGTCATGCCCGAGGGCGGACCGGCCGGGTGGTACAGCGACTGGTGGAACCACGGCGACGGCGGTTCGCCGGCGTGGGAGACCTTCCACCTGCGCGAGCTACGCCCGTTGTTGGAGCACGGCTACGGTGCGGGCCACCGCCGGGTGATCGCCGGGCTGTCCATGGGCGGCCTCGGCTCTCTGCTCTACGCCGCGCACCATCCCGGCATGTTCCGGGCAGCGGCGAGCTACAGCGGCGTGGTGCATCCCCTGTACGGCGACTTCCCGAACGGACTGATGGACCTGTTGACCGAGTTCGGCGTGGACCCGCTCGCCCTGTGGGGCGATCCGGTGGCCCAGCGCGCCATCTGGGAGGCGCACGACCCGTACTACCTCGCGAACCGGCTGCGTTCGATCCCCGTTTTCCTGTCGAGCGGCAACGGCACCGCCGGCCCCTTCGACCCGCCCGGCGCCCACGACGATCTCGAGGCACTGCTCAACGACATGAACCACGTTGTCGCCGGCCGGTTGAAGGCCGCCGGAGTGCGGCTCACCACTGACTTCTACGGACCCGGCACCCACGACTGGCCCTATTGGGAGCGCGAACTGCACCGTTCCCTGCCCCTGCTGCTGCACGCCCTCAAGCCGGGCCGCTGACCTCAGCGCCAGGGATCGAGGGCGTGCTTGCCAAGGTTCTGGCCCGCTTCGAGTTGCCACAGCACAGTCGGTCCCTCGGCCAGGGGATGAACCTGGGGGGCGCCTGGCGGGTATACGCCTTGGGCGATGAGTGCCTCGAGTTCGACGAGCAACGATCGATAGATGGACGGGGCCGCGGCCGCCAGCGCGCCGATGTGCAGGCCCTTGACTTGGACCTGGTGGGTGAAGATCAGGTCGTGCGTGCTGAGGCCGGCATCGCCGGAAGCGGCGCCGAACACGACGACGCGACCAGTGAAGGGTTTGGCGACCGCCAGGCTGGCCTCGAACGTGGCACGTCCCACCGATTCAAGGACCACATCACCACCGCCGGTCAGACGGGTGATCGCCTCGGCCAGATCGGGGTGCGCGCGGTCCAGGACCTCGTCGGCGCCGAGCGCTCGGACGGTGTCGTGCTTGGCTGGTGACGCCGTGGCGATCACGCGCGCACCGTAGTGGCGGGCGAGGCGGACAGCGGCCTGCCCTACGCCTCCGGCCGCGGCATGAACGAGCACCACGTCACCTGACTTGATCTCGCCCAACGGCTTCAGCGCCGCCAATGCGGTTGCCCAGTTCAGCACCAGGCCCAGGACTTCGGCTTCGCTCCAGCCGGAAGGGACGGGAAGCACCCCCGCGGCCGGCATCGTCATGTACTGCGCGAAGGCGCCCGGTCCCGTGCCGACGACACGGGTGCCGAGTGGGAGCGGGCTCTCGATTCCCGGGCCGACCTCCAGAATCTCGCCGGCGGCCTCGAAACCCGCCACGTAGGGCGCCTGCGGACCTCCTCCGTAGGTGCCGTGGGTCTGCATCACGTCCGCGAAGTTGACCCCCGCCGCGCCCACTCGGATCAGGTACTCGCCGGGCCCTGGGGCGGGGAGGGGGTGATCTGTCGTGAGGGTCAGGTCCCTTGGTCCTCGGCGCGACCTCTGGACCAGTGCCCGTATCGTCTGCTCAGCGGTGTGCCGCTGCTCATCGATCTCCATGCACGGGACCGTAGAAGCCTCACACCGATGTCAAGGTCAAGTCACGGTCATCGATCAGTCCGGCGAGCCTCTAGCAAGTAGGCGTCGAGTGCCGCCCGTTGATCGCTGAGACTCACGATGCGTGCGGCGAGGCGATCGCGATACCTCTGCACCTCCTGCAGGAATTCCGCGCACACCGCCTCCGCGTCGGCGTCAGCCTCGGCAGTGAGGTGAGGCAGGACTTCCTTGATCAACCGCACGGGCAGCCCGGACTCCAGCAGTGAGCGGATGACACGGACCCGGTCGATGGTGGACCGGCAGTAGTCCCGGTACCCATTGCCGCATCGCCCAGGAACGATCAAGCCCTCGTCCTCGTAGTAACGCAAAGACCTGGCACTCACGCCGCTGACCTTGGACGCTTCGCTGATCTTCATGCCCGGACAACGTCTGGGCGTCCCGCAATCTTCCTGCGCTCTGCGCTCCACCGTAGGCAAAGACCCCGCTCAGGCGTCAACAACGTTCGCGTCCCGCCCTGGGGGTCACGACGGCAACCATGGCCTCGACAACGGACTCCTTCGGTTCGGTCGAGGCGGACGCCTCGGCCGGTACGGTTTCGTGCCACTCGGCACCGGATGCGATCGCCGTCCGCCACTGCCGGACGGCCCGGGGCGGCATACCGACCGCGAGTACGCCGGACACGCGGTCACCGGTGCGGTACACGGCCAGGAACCGGCGTTTCGCCAAGTCGCCGTCCACCACGGCGACTTCGTCGTGACCGCGCAGGAATCCGTGCGCCTGGACCTTCATGTCGTACTGGTCGGACCAGAAGTACGGCACCGGCGCGAACGGCTTGCGCGCCTCGCCTGAAGAAGCGCGGAGCAGATTGCGCGCGACTGCCATGCCCTGTTCGGCGGCGTTCGTACGGTGCTCGATCCGCATCGACGTCCCGAACAGCGGGTTGTACCAGCGGGCGACGTCACCGGCCGCGTACACGTTCTTCGCGGCCTCGCAGTACTCGTCGCAGACCACGCCATCGCCGACGGTCAGCCCGCTGTCGTCGAGCCACTCCGTATTGGGCGACGAGCCGATCGCGACCAACACCTCGTCGGCCTCGACCAGTTCACCGCCGTCGAGCATCACCCCGTCCTCGGTCACCTCCGTGACCCGCACCCCGCAGCGCAGGTCCACGCCACGGTCCCGGTGGGCCCGCGACAGGACCTGCCCGACCTCGGTGCCGACAGCGTGCGCCAGGGGCACCGGGGCGGGTTCCAGCAGGGTCACCCGGGCGCCGAAACGCCAGGCCACGGCGGCGGCCTCCGCGCCGAGGAAGCCCGCGCCGACCACGACCAGCCGGCGCCCGGGTCCCAGCCGGTCCCGCAGCGTGAGGGCGTCGTCCAGGGTCCGCAGGACATGCGCGCCCTCGCCGGGCAGTCGCCGCGGCCGTACTCCGGTGGCGATCACCAGACCGTCGTACGGCACCTTGGAGCCGTCGGCCAAGTGGACGGTGTACTCGGCGAGTTCGAGGCGAACGGCCTCCGCGCCGAGGCGCAGGTCGAGGCCCAGGGCGGCCAGGTCGTCCGCGGTGCGCAGATCCAGCCGTCCCGCGTCCCACTCCGAGCTCAGCAGCTGCTTGGACAGCGGCGGGCGGTCGTACGGCAGGTGCGGTTCGTCGCCGACGAGGGTGATCGTGCCGTCGTAGCCCTCGCGGCGGAGCGTCTCGGCCGCCGCGAGCCCGGCGGCCGAGGCGCCGACGACCAGGATCCGGTTCACCGCTCCACCAGTCGGATGGCGGCGGCCGGGCAGATCGCGACGGCTTCCCGCACTTCGTCGAGCAGTTCCTCACCGGGGTGCTCCTCCAGGAGGATGGCGACACCGTCGTCGTCCCGCTGGTCGAAGACGTCGGGGGCGGCCATGACGCACTGGCCCGAGGCCACGCACTTCGGTTCGTCGAGTTCCACTCGCATGGTTGCTTCCTTCGTTCGTGGGGATGCTGCGCCGTACTGGAGGTCGGTCACCAGGCCACAGGCAGGCACTTGACGCCGTATGTAGTCCCGGTGTGGTCGAAGGCGAGCTGCTCGATCGGGGCGGCGAGGCGCAGGGTGGGGACACGGCGGTAGAGGGTGCCGTAGACGACCTGGAGTTCGAGGCGGGCGAGGTTCTGCCCGAGGCACTGGTGGGGGCCGTAGCCGAAGGCCTGGTGCCGGCGGGCGGAGCGGGTGATGTCGAGCCGCTCGGCCTCGGGGAACGCCTCGGGGTCCCAGTTCGCGACGTGCAGGTCGAAGATCATGCCCTCGCCCTTGCGGATGACCTGGTCACCGATCTCGATGTCCGCCTTGGCGACCCGGCGTACTCCGGTCTGCACGATGGACAGGTAGCGCAGCAGCTCGTCGACCGCGCCCCCGATCACCTTGGGGTCGTCGGTCTCCCGGAACAGGGCGAGCTGGTCGGGGTTCTCCAGCAGAGCAAGCGTGCCGAGACTGATCATGGTGGCCGTGGTCTCATGCCCGGCGATCAGCATGGCGACGCCCATATGGACCGCCTCGGAGTGGGTCATCTCCCCCGCCTTGACCTTGCCGCCCATCTCGGACACCACGTCGTCGGCGGGGTTGTCCAGCTTCTCGGTGAGCAGGTCGTCCAGGTACTTGCTCAGCGCACCGCCCGCCCGCCGTGCCTCCGCCGGGTCCGCCGAGCTGTCCAGGACGAGGCTGCTGCTGCGCTGGAAGAAGTCGTGGTCCTGGTACGGCACTCCGAGCAGCTCGGCGATCACCAGCGAGGGCAGGGGCAGCGCGACCGCGGTGAGCAGGTCGGCGGGGTTCGGCCCCGCCAGCATGGCGTCTATGAGGTCGTCGACGAGCTTCTGGATGTACGGCCGCATGGCCTCGATCCGCTTGACGATGAACGGGGCGTTGACCGAGCGGCGCAGCCGGGTGTGCTCGGGCGCGTCGGTGTTGGTGATGAGCCGCGGGGTGCGGGGAGCGATGTCCGCCCGGTGCGCGTTGACGTAGGGGAAACCGGGGTCGAGGTCGTCGTCGCTGACCCGCGGGTCGGTGAGCAGGGTGCGCTGATCCGCGTGCCGGGCGATCAGCCAGGGGGTCGTGCCGTTCCAGATCCGCACCCTGCTGATCGGTTTCGTCTCCCGGATCGGATGCACGGCCGGCGGCGGCGCGAGGGGGCACCGGGCATCGCGCTGCATGGGGTAGTGGGGTGCCTCCGGGGCCGTGTCGGACGGGGCGCCGGTCAGGGTGTCGGCCATGGCTCTCCTCGGTGGTGGGGGCTCCGTGGGAGGCGGAGCGCCGGGATCAAGTCGTCGAGGCCTCGATGAGCACATGCAAACAGGCTGGGCTGACGCCTTCCGGTCAGTTCCCTGACAGAAGGCTGACGTGACCCGGATCACATCTCGTCCACGTCTAACTCCCCTATCGAACAAGGAAGTTGACGGCACCAGATCTTTCCGGCAACGGCGAAACGGGCGGCGCCACCCGTCGCGACACCGCCCGCACAAAGGGCCTGCCGACGCCACCCGATTTGCTCTCGGAGCCCGTCAGGCTCCGCCCTCCTCGCCGCCCAGCCAGTAGCCGAAGCCCCGCCTGGTGTGGATCAGCGCGGGGGCGTCGCGGTCCACCTTGCGCCTCAGCCGTGAGACGAGTTGCTCGATGGCGTTGTCGCCGCGGAAGTCGCCCCAGACGTAACGGCCGATCTGCTCCTTGGTCAGCACCTGGTGCTCGTTGACCAGGAGGTAGCGGAGAAGCCGGTACTCCGCGGGCGTGAGGGCGAGCACGCGAGTCCCGCGCCGCGCCTGGCACAGGGAGTCGTCCAGGGACAGATCCTGGTGACGGAGGGCGCAGTCACGGGCCCGCGCGGGGCCGGTGCCGCGCAGCAGGACCCGGGCGCGGGCGAGGACTTCGGCCACACGGAAGGGCTTGGTGACGTAGTCCCGCTCACCCAGGCCGAGTTCGGGCAGGAGGGTGTCGAGGGTGTCGTACGCCGTCAGGAACAGGACCGGCGGGCGGAGCTCGGCGGGCGGTCTGCGTTCCCGGCCGAGGCCCGGCACGTCGGGCAGGGTGGCGTCGAAGACCACCAGGTCGAACCGGCTCTCCAGGACCCGGGCGAGCGCGGAGGCCCCGCTGTCGGCCACGCTGATGCGGTAGCCCGCCAAGGTGAGTGTGGTTGTCAGGAGTTCGGTGGTGTCGGGTTCGCCGGCGGCGATCAGGACGCGCTGACCGGACCCTCGGGCGAGTACCGGTTTCGGGCTGATGCCTTCATCCATGGACACGTCCGTCAGCCTCTAGGGGCATGGGGCGCCTGGCCCTCGTCGGCGGCGTACGTGAGGAGGGCGTCGACCATCCGCCCGAAGAGCAGGGCCAGTTGCCGCAGTTCCTCAGGCGACCAGTCGGCGAGGGCGAGTTGCATGCCGCGTGTGCCGATGTCACGGATGCGGGCGACGGCGTCCATACCGAGGGGCGTCGGACGCACGCGCAGTGCGCGTCTGTCATCCGGGTCGCGGACGCGCTCGACATGACCGGATCTCTCCAACTGCCGCACCTGCCGGGTGACATGGGATGCCTCCACGGCGAGCAGCTGGGCCAGCGCCGTCAGCACGGCGTGCCGCCGGGCACTGGCGTTCAGGTAGGCGGCACGGGTGAGGGCCCGCTCGATCTCGACCGCTTCCGGTGACGGGGCGACCGTCGGCGACAAGGGCGACATACCGAGCACCCTACCCTTCTACTTGCCTAACTCAAGCATTCGCCTCCGCATTGACCGACCGTCAGGCTTCGAAGCGCCGCCGGGCGGACTCGACGTGCCAGAAGTACCGGTAGGCCCAGTCACGCATCCCGTCGACCGTCGCCCGCAGTCCGTGGAATCGGCAGGCCGCAGGTCGGCATCCTCGGCCGAGCCGCCGAACTGCTTGGTCACCATCAGGTTCCCCAGTCACCGAAAAGTGCGTTCTTCCATGTCAACGCACACTCTCCTGTGGTTCCTGAGTAACTGCTAGAGACCACGTTGCCTGGTTTGACGAACACAGGCTTTCAGGAGCCCGGACAAGGAGACGGACAGCATGGCCATCACCCTGAGAAACCCCGAGGGACTGCCGAAAATCGATGTCTACCGGCAGGTGGCGATCGCCTCCGGCTCGAAGCTGGTCTTCATCGCCGGGCAGGTCGCCTGGGACGCGGAAGGCGTCACCATCGAGGGCGATCTCGCCGCCCAGGTGGAGCAGAGCTACCTCAACATCGCCACCGCGCTGGCCGAGGCCGGCGGTTCCTTCGACGACGTGGCGAAACTGACCTTCTACGTCGTCGACTGGACGGCCGACAAGATGCCCCCGCTCCTGGAGGGAATCTCCAGGGCGGCCGCGAAGCTGGTGGTCACTCCGGTGCCGCCGGCCACGCTGATCGGCGTCGCGGCGCTGGACGTCCCCGAGCATCTGGTTGAGATCGAAGCCACCGCGGTCCTTGACTGAACAAGCGTTCCGGGCTGGTCGGCGCGTCCGGCCGGAGCCAGAGCCAGTCGGTGACGCCCACCGCCAGGACCAGGCGCTCGTCGGCTGCCTCGGGCTGCGGCAGCCCTGCCAGCACCTGCCGCAGCCGCGGCACATCGACGTTCCCGCGGTTCCACCGGCGCCGTCACCGGTCCATCCGCGTGCAGCAACGCGTCGGTCAGCTCGAACAGCGTGTCCCCTTGAGGCGGAAGTTCAATCCGCGAACGCGGCCACGTACGACGCCACGCACGGCTCTGGGGTGGCCAGTGAGGTGACGACGTGGCCGTCGACGGTGACCGGCGGGTCGAGCGGCAGCTGGAGCAGCCGCTCGGAGCGGGACCCGTCGAGCTGCTCGGCCGGCATCAGCGTCCAGCCCTCGGCATCCCGGCCCACCTCGAACAGCACGTTGAGCATGTCCCCGGCAGGCGGCCGCAGCGGGGCCACGGGCAGGGCGGCGAGGATCGCGTCATGCATCGGCGGGTCACTGTCGCGGGCAGGTAGCCGCAGACCGTACGGATCGAGGTCGTGCAGGCTGACCGCGGGCTTGCAGGCGGCGGGGTGTTCACGCGCGAGCACCGCGTGCAGCGGCTCGGACCAGGCGCGCACCACCGTCACTGCCGCGGAGGTGAGCGCGCCCCGCACCAGCGCCAGGTCCAGCTCGCCGTCGCGGACGGCGTCGAGTCGCGCGGCCACCGGCAGGTCGACCAGTGTCGGCTCGGCGGGGCGTTCGCTGTCGCTCAGGCGGCCCACCGCCCGGTCAAGCCGTCGGGTGACGCAGGACGCCACCCCGATCCGCAGGACGGCCGCCGGTTCTCCGGCAACCACCCGCACCCGGGCCGCCGCAGCGAGGGTCTTACGGGCCGCAGCGAGCACTCGTTCGCCGGCCGGGGTGAGCCGTACCCGGCGTGAGGTGCGGTCGAGCAGGCGCACGCCGAGCTCGCGTTCGAGCCGGGCGATCTGCTGGCTCACCGCCGGCTGCACTATGCCCAGCCGTTGCGCTGCGCGCCCGAAGTGCAGGTCCTCGGCGACGGTCACGAAGTACTGCAGCGCTCTCAGTTCCATCTGCCTGATCTATCACACGATGTGATTGCTGCTGAGCGTTTCTGGTCATTGTTCGCGCAGGTCACTCCGGCTGTGATGGGTACGAGCCCGCCAGAGCGGCCCTACCCGCCGGATGCCGCGACGCGGGGACATGCGAACGGAGAACAGAGTGAGCACAACAACCCTCGGCGTCATCGGCACCGGCATGGTCGGCCTCGGGGCCGCCCGCCGCGCCGTCGACGCCGGCCTGAACGTCGTCCTGAGCAACTCACGCGGCCCCGAGACGCTGGCCGATCTCGTTGCGGAGCTCGGCGAGCGGGCCCGCGCGGCCACCCCGGCCGAAGCAGCAAGCGCCGGTGACCTGGTCCTCGCGGCCGTGCCGTTGGCCGCCTACGAGCAACTGCCCCGGGCGGAGCTTGCCGGCAAGACCGTGATCGACCCGATGAACTACGCGCCACATTCCGACTTCGAAGTGCCGGAACTCGACAGCAACGAGCTGACCTCCAGCGAACTGGTGCAGCGTCACCTCGCGGATGCCCAGGTGGTGAAGGCATTGCACAACATCGGCCCCAAGCAGTTGATGGAGCTGTTCCGCCCGACCGGAGCCCCCGACCGCACCGCGCTGCCACTTTCCGGCGACGATCCGGACGCCAAGAAGGAGGTGGCCGACCTGCTGGACGTTCTCGGCTTCGACGCGGTAGACCTCGGCACACTGGTCGACAGCTGGCGCAGCGAACCCAACACCCCGTTGTACGCCATCCCGTACGTGGGACAACCGCCGTCCGGCCTCACCGCCAAGGAATTCGTGGCCTGGGCCCAGCAGGCGCCCGGCGTGCCCGTACCGGTCGCCCGGGTCAGTGAACTCGCCGCCGCCGCAGTGCGAGGGCCCGCGGGTTTCCGGATGTAATAGCGGCTGATCCGCCCCGACGCAGGCGCTGCGGCATGGGGATCCCTGGGGGCCACCCAAGCTCAGCTCAGGGGCTCGGTGTCACGGGAGCCAGCCAGATGCCGACGACCGCGTCCGTCAGCCCGGTCGCGGCGTCGTTCCAATTGGCCCTCGGGGTGGAGACGTTCTCGGCGAGCGCGCGCTCCCGTTCGGCGGAGACGTGCAGGATCAGATGGCGTGCCATGTCGCCGCGTTCGGCACGCACGTCGGCCGGCAGGTCGGGCAGACAGCGCCGCAGACCGTCGATGACCTGCCGCAAGGTGGGCGAGCCGAGAGACTCCTCGATCATGATCTCGTACAGCGCGGGGTCGGTCATCACCTGGGCGCAGAAGCGGGCGTACCAGGTGGGGCTGCCCAGGGCCGCGAGATGTTCGGGTACGGGGCGCACCAGGCAGTCCACCCAGTCGCGTACGTCGGTGGAGTCGCCGATCTGGGCCAGCAGCCGGGACCGGATCTCCTCGATGCGCCCGTCGTGCTTGCGGACAATGGCGCGGATCAGGTCGGCCTTGGTGCCGAAGTGGTAGCCGACGGCGGCGTTGTTGCCCTGCCCGGCGGCCTCGCTGACCTGACGGTTGGACACCGCGTACACGCCCCGCTCGGCGAACAGCCGCTCGGCCGCGGTCAGGATCAGCTCGCGGGTCGCGTTGACCTGTTCCGCACGTATCGCCCTGCCCGCCATGATCACCACTTCACCGGGACTTCCCTCAGCCCTCCGACGGCCAGTCCCTCGAGCCGCCGCAGGTCCGCCGCGTCGACGGCGAGTTCCAAGGACGGAAGCCTACTGGCGTGGAAGGGCCTACCAGTGGGGCTCGCACAGCCGCCGCCCGCGGACCACTGACGCGTCACTTCGTGGAGAGTCTCTCCAGCCACTGCTGAAGCAGCGCCGCCTCCGCCGGGGTCAGCTCCTGTGGCTGTTCGGCCCGCAAGCGGGCTGCGAGGGTGGCAGCCGCCACTGGCACGGCCGCGTCCTCATGGCGTACGGCCGCGTCGCCCGGGCGGGTCAGCGAATCGATCACGGCGTCGCGCAACCGGGCCGAGAACTGGGGATCGGGGTACTGCTCGGGCCGGGTGAGCATCGACAGGGCGGCTCCGACGTTCGCCGACATGATCACCCGGGTCGCGACGGCGGGCGGAACGGTCAGCCGCCCGGCCGCCGCACACCGCTCCAGGATGCCGTGCAGCAGGTCGTGCGCCTCCTTGGCCGCGGCGGGCGGTGCGGTGAGTTCGGGTGAGTACATCAGGCGGTAGTAATTGGGGTGGTCCAGCGCGAACCGCATGTGGTTGTCCCAGCCGCTCCGCAGGTCGGCGACCGGGTCGTCGCTGGGGCGGGCCGCCCGCTTGGACGCGAGGTACTGCTCGAATCCCCGGTCGACCACCGCGGACAGCAGCCCGGCCTTGTCGCCGAAGAGCCGGTAGAGCATCGGCGCCCCCACTCCGGCCGCCTCGCACACGGCGCGCGTCGAGACATCGGCGACCGGCGCGGCGGCGAGCAGTTCGGCAGCCGCTTCCAGGATCTTTTCCCTCGCATCCATGCGTTCACAGTACGCCATTCGTAGCATCGATACGAGTTGCGGGTTACCAGCGATACGAAACTGTGTTATCGTCGATCCGTAATCAACGTAGCAGCGCTACGAAAGGACCCGTCATGACCACTCCGCAGCAGACAGCCCAGCGCGTCGCAATCGTCACCGGCGCCTCGCGCGGCATCGGACGGCAGGTCGCCCAGCAGCTCGCCGCCGACGGATTCGCCGTCGTCGTCGGGTACGCGGGCAACAAGAACGCGGCAGAGGAGGCCGTGCACACCATCGAGGCCGCCGGGGGCACCGCCGTCGCCGCCCGCGCGGACGTCGCCGACGAGGCCGAGGTCGCCGCCATGTTCGACCTGGCGGAAGCCACGTACGGCGGCGTCGACGCGGTCGTGCACGCGGCCGGCCGGATGGCCCTCTCCCCCGTCGTGGACCTCGACCTCGACGAGCTGGACGCCCAGTACCGCACCAACGTCCGCGGCGCCTTCGTCGTCGACCAGCAGGCCGCGCGCCGGCTGCGTCCGGGCGGCGCCCTCGTCAACTTCTCGACCTCGGTCGTCGGACTGCTCTTCCCCGGCTACGGCGCCTACGCCTCCGGCAAGGCCGCGGTCGAGACCCTCACCCGGATCCTGGCCAGGGAGCTGCGCGGCCGTGACGTGACCGTCAACGCCGTCGCCCCCGGCCCCACCGCCACCGACCTGTTCCTCGACGGCAAGGACGAGGAGACCATCGCCCGCCTCGCCGCGCAGCCCCCACTGGAGCGCCTGGGCACCCCCCAGGACATCGCCTCCGTCGTGTCCTTCCTGGTCAGCCCGGCCGGCCACTGGGTCAACGGACAGGTGCTGCGCGCCAACGGCGGCATCGTCTGACCTCTGCCGCCGCATGCCGACCAAGCCCTTTGCCCCTGGCCCTTCCTCACCTCTCACTGCCCAAGGACCCGTCATGAACGCCAGCAAGGTAGTCCTCGTCACCGGCGCCTCCAGCGGCTTCGGTGCCCTCACCGTCCGCGCGCTCGCCCCTGGCGGCCACACCGTCTACGCGGGCATGCGCGCCCTCGGCAGCCGCAACGCCCAGGCCGCCGCGGAACTCGCCGCCCACGCCGCCGAACACGGCGTCGACCTGCGGGCCGTGGAGCTGGACGTCACCAGTCAGGACAGCGCGGACGCGGCCGTCGCCCGCGTCATCGAGGAGCAGGGCCGTCTCGACACCCTGGTCCACAACGCGGGCCACATGGTGCTTGGCCCGGCCGAGGCCTTCACCCCCGAGCAGCTCGCCGAGGTCTACGACACCAACGTGCTCGGCACCCAGCGCGTCAACCGCGCGGCGCTCCCCCACCTGCGTCGCCAGGGCGAGGGGCACCTCGTGTGGATCGGCTCCTCCAGCACCCGCGGCGGCTGCCCACCCTTCCTCGCCCCCTACTTCGCGGCCAAGGCGGCGATGGACGCACTGGCCGTCAGCTACGCGGCCGAGCTCATACGGTTCGGGGTCGACACGACGATCGTGGTCCCCGGCGCCTTCACCTCCGGCACGAACCACTTCGCGCACGCCGGTTCCCCCGCCGACACCGACCGGGCCGCGGCCTACGACGCCCGCTACAAGGCGCTGATGGACGACGTCAACATCCGGCTCGCCGGGCTGATCCCGCCGGACGCGGACGTCTCGGAGGTCGCCGACGCCGTCGTACGGGCCGTCGAACTGCCCGCGGGGCGACGGCCGTTCCGGGTTCATGTCGATCCCAGCCGCGACGGCAGCGAGGTGGTCTCCGCGGTGGCCGACCGGATCCGGGCGGAGTTCTTCCACCGGGTGGGCCTCGCCGACCTGCTGACGCCCGCGAGCAGTCTGTAGGCAGCGCCGTTCAGGGGAAACCCGCGGGCGGGACGAGTGGCGGCGGGCGGGTCCGTCGACAACTGAGCCGTGACCACCCTGCCGCTGATCCCGCCCATGCTCGCCACGCCGGGCACCCTGCCGCCCGCCGCTCAGGACGCCCGCTGGGCCTACGAGACCAAGCAGGACGGGCAGCGGGTGGTGGTCTATCTCGCCGGGGACGGCAGCGTGGTGCTGCGTGCGCGGTCCGGGGAGGAGATCACCGGCGCCTACCCCGAACTGCGGCCGCTGGGTGCGGCGCTCGGCGTCACGCCAGCCGTGCTGGACGGGGAGATCCTGGCGCTGGACGCCAACGGCCGGGCCGACTTCCAGCTGCTCCAGCCCCGGATGGGCCTGGCGCACGCGCCCGCCCGCGCGGCCCGTCTCGCTGCTCAAAGCCCGGTCCATCTCGTGCTGTTCGACGTGATGCACCTGGGAGGGCGCTCCTTGCTCCCTCTCTCCTATGCCCGGCGGCGCGGGGAGTTGGAGGCGCTGGGCCTGGAGGGGCCGTTCTGGTCGACGCCCGCCGCAATGGTCGGCCATGGCGCGCAGGCCCTGCGGGCCACGCGCGAGCACGGTCTGGAGGGGCTGGTCTGCAAGCGGCTCGACTCGGTGTACGAGCCGGGGGTGCGCTCCCGGTTCTGGATCAAGATCCGGAACATGCGCAGTGCGGATGTCGTCGTCGGCGGCTGGGTGCCCGGCAAGGGCCGGCTCCTGGCCTCGGGCCTGCCCGGCGCCGTCCTGGTCGGCCAGCGGGCAGCGGGCCGGCTGCGTTACGTCGGCAATGTGGGCACGGGCTGGAGCGAGCCCGAGCGGGAGCAGCTCGCCGGGCTGCTGCGGGCCGCCGTATCGGACGTCTGCCCCTTCGACCCCGTCCCGCAGGTGGCCGGCGCGCGCTGGGTCCGGCCCCGGCTGGTCGGTGAGGTCCGCTACAGCACCCGCACCAGGGCGGGGATGCTGCGCCAGCCGTCCTGGCTCCGGCTCAGGCCGGATCTCACACCGGAGGAGTCGGCGGCGGACCTACCGGACGAACCTGTGTGACACGGCGTCATCTCTTCCCGTTTATTGGGCTGCGCTTCACCACTGGGACGCCTGTGACCTCTTGGCCGGAAGGGAGGAGTCCGGGATGCTGAACTCCCCTTTCCCCCACAGCCGTTGGGCTGCGCCCGAACCAAGAGGAGGACGCAGTGTCGTCAAAGAAGTCCGCCATACACCGCCGGAGATGGCTCACCGGCCTGGGCGGTGCCGTCGCTCTCGTCATCGCCATCCCCACCACCGCCTTCGCGGCTCCCCCCACAGCGCTGCCCGCCAACGCGGAGTCGGCCGAGCAGACGTATCAGCCCGCGTTCGACTACGACACGGACGGCTGCTACTCCACTCCGGCCATCGGCCCGGACGGCACTCTCAACGGCGGCCTGAACCCGACCGGTGCCCTGAACGGCAGCTGCCGGGACGCCTCGGACCTGAACAACACCAACGGGTACTCCCGCTACAAGTGCAACAACGGCTGGTGCGCCTACATGTACGGCCTGTACTTCGAGAAGGACCAGGCCGTCGCGGGCAGCAGCATCGGCGGGCACCGGCACGACTGGGAGCACGTCGTGGTGTGGGTGCAGAACAACGCGGTGCAGTACGTGTCGACCTCGAACCACGGCTCGTTCACCGTCAGCGCCGCCTCGTCGGTCCGCTTCGACGGCACGCACGCGAAGATCGTCTACCACAAGGACGGCATCAGCACGCACTGCTTCCGCCTGGCGAACTCGAACGACGAGCCGCCGGAGAACCACGAGGGCACCTGGCAGTACCCGCCGCTGGTCGGCTGGAACGGCTACCCCTCGGGCGTCCGCGACAAGCTCGTCGCGGCCAACTGGGGCAGCGCCAACTTCGGCCTGAAGGACGGCAGCTTCAACTCCCACCTGGCCTCGGCCAAGCCGTCCGGAATCGCGTTCGACCCCAACGCCTGATCCCGGCACCGATCGCCGGACCGCTCGTTCTCCAGCTCCCGGAGCCGCCCCGGCTCCGGGAGTCCGGGAGGACGGCACATGGCGGTCGACGAGCAGCAGCGGATCTCACGGCGGCGTTTCCTGGCCGCGCTCGGAACGGCCGGTTCCGGCGCCGTCCCCGTGCGTGCGCGAGCCGCGGCCGTGGGGAACGGGTACACCATGCCCTCCCTCGTCTTCGAAGACCCGGCCACCCAGCGGCGGCTCGGCGCCCTGTACGCACAGGCGCTGACGGACCTGGCCGGCGCGCACACCGTCCCCGCCGACCCGTCGGTGTACGACAGGGCCGGACTGCTCGGCTACCCTCCCGGCACCGTCGTACGGGCCGGTGGCGGCTATCCCGCACCACAGCGGTGGACCCGGGACGCGGCCGTCAACGCGTGGCACGCGGTGAGCCTGCTGGCGCCGGACGTCGGCCGCAACACGCTGTGGTCGGTCGTCGAGCGCGGTCCGGACGGGTTGATCGTCCAGCAGGACAACCAGTGGTGGGACCAGATCGTGTGGGTCCCGGCCGCCTGGCACCACTACCTCGTCACCGGCGACCGAGCCTTCCTCGCCAAGGCGTACGAGACGTCCGTCAACACCCTCGCCGCGCGCCGGGCGCGTGACCTCGACGCCTCCCACGGCCTGTTCCGCGGACCCGGCTTCATGAACGACGGAATCTCCGGTTACCCGGACCCGCCCGCGTCGGACCGCGTCCGCTCCTCGTTCGTCCTCGACCATCCGGGCACCGACCGGCTGATGTGCCTGTCGACCAACTGCCTCTACTACGGCGCCCAGTCGGCCCTGGCCGCCATGGCGGACGTACTCGGAAAACCGGATCGGGCGGCGTCCTCGCGTGCGGACGCCGCACAGCTGCGCCGGACCGTCGACCGGCATCTGTGGCGGCCCGAAGCCGGGACGTACGCCTACCTCCTCCATGGCAACGGGCAGACGGACACGTCGCAGGAGGGCGCCGGGCTCGCGCTGGCCCTTGCCCTCGGTGTCGCGGACCGCGACCAGGCCCGACAGGTCCTGGACACCACCCACTGGCAGCCGCACGGCATCGTCAACGTCTGGCCGCACTTCCCGCGTTTCGACGACACCAGACCCGGGCGGCACAACGTCATGGTCTGGCCGATGGTGCACGGCCTGTACGGACAGGCCGCCGCCGGCGCGGGCCGCACCGACCTGTTCGCACGCGCGGTGGACCTGCTCGCCGAGCTGTTCTCCGGCACCGGTTTCCACGAGCTGTACGACTCCGTGAGCGGGGCCGTCGACGGCGGCTGGCAGGCCGGCGGGAGCGGACGCGCCGAGCACTTCGTGTCACAGCCCGACCAGACCTGGTCGGCTACGGCGTATCTGCGACTGCTGCACGAGGGCCTGTTCGGGCTGACCTTCACCGAGGACGCACTCCGGTTGCGTCCCTGTCTGCCCGCGGGGTGGGGTCCGGTGAGCCTGCGCGGACTGCGCTACCGGGGCATGACGCTCGACATCGCCCTGACCGGGTCCGGCAGCCGGGTGCGGTCCTGCATGGTCGACGGACGCGGCGGCGAAGCCGTGGTGGCCGCGGACGGGACGGGGCATCACACGGTCGAGTTCGTGCTCGACGGCGATCTGCCGGCGCCCGGCGAGCACCCTTCGTGACAGTGGACGATCAAGCCGCCGCACCCGATGATGGGCGCATGGATCTGCACGAAAGGCTCCCCTCGGCGGTGGACGCCAAGTCCCTGCTCGGTCTGTCCGAGGGCCATCACGGGCGCGCCACCCGGCCGTTGGGCACGCGAGAGATCGCCGGTCACCTGGTGAAGTCGTACGCCATCGAGGCGCCCGGCCGTACGGTGACCGAACGGGACGCCGAAACCGCGCTGCGGATCGCCGAAGACCACCTGGCGCTGGGCCGGTTGCGGGGATCGCTGGGACTCGCCGTGCTGATCGTGCACGCGGGCGGCGACGGGGACTATGTGCTGGTCCACACGTGGATCGAGGGATGCATGTCCGATCTCGCCGTGTTCGCCGGTCCGGTGGGGCAGCCCGAGTCGCTGCGGCCAGGGCGGGCCGGGCTGACCCCGTGCGTGTGGGAGGCGGCCGTGCTTTCGTACGAACGGGACGTCTATGCGCGGCGCGTCCTCGACGGCACGGGGACGGTCGCGGACCGTCTCGCCGCTTGGAGCGCGGACACCGTCCAGGGCGAACTGCGGTGACTGCGCGCGTCCGATCCGCCGAGCCCGCCGATCTGCAGCGCGTGGCCGAACTCGCCGCCCAGCACGCGGCCTACGAACGCGCCGCGCCACCCGTTCCCGACCTCGCGGTACGGCTCGCGGGGCTCCTCTTCGGCACCCCGACACCGCGCCTGCGCTGCCTGGTGGCCGAACTGCCCGGCGGCGAACTGGTCGGCTACGCCACCTGCGCGCCCGAGATCTCCACCTGGGACGGGAGCGAGTACCTCCACATGGACTGCCTCTTCCTCGCCCCCGGCCATCGCGGCCTCGGCCTCGGTCCCCTGCTGATGGACGCGGTGGTCGACGAGGCCCGGCGGCTGGGCATCACCGAGGTCCAGTGGCAGACGCCCGCCTGGAACGAGGGTGCGGTCCGCTTCTACGACCGGTTGGGCGCCCGGGCGAAGGAGAAACTCCGGTACAGCCTCCAGGTCGCCGACTGAACGGTGGTCGAGCCGTCCGCGACCGGCGGATGACGCGGAGGGTCTATCGTGTCCGCATGCCCGTGCCCGATCTGATTCGCATCGTCTCCCGGGACTCGCCTATGGCGCTCGCCCAAGTGGAGCGTGTCCGCGCCGAGTTGACCGCCGTCCATCCCGGTGTGCGCACCGAGGTCGTGCCGGTGAAGACGACCGGTGACAAGTGGCTCGGCGATCTGTCGAAGGTCGAGGGCAAGGGGGCGTTCACCAAGGAGGTGGATGCCGCGCTGCTGGCCGGTGAGGCCGATCTCGCGGTGCACTGCGTGAAGGACGTGCCCGCCGACCGCCCCCTCCCGGCGGGCACGGTGTTCGCCGCGTTCCTGAAGCGGGACGACATCCGTGACGCCCTCGTCCATCCCGGCGGCCTCACCCTGGACGAGTTGCCCGCCGGCACCCGGATCGGCACCTCCTCGGTGCGCCGGGTCGCCCAACTGGCCGCCACCCACCCGCAGCTGCAGTGCGTGCCGTTCCGCGGCAACGCCAACCGGCGGCTGGCGAAACTGGCGGCAGGTGACGCGGACGCGCTGCTGCTGGCGGTCGCCGGGCTGGAACGCATCGACCGCCGTGACGTGATCAGCGAGGTGCTCTCCCCCGAGGTCATGATGCCGCCGATCGGCGCGGGCGTTCTCGCCCTGCAGTGCCGGGAGGGCGACACCGAGCTCATCGACGCGGTCAGCGCCCTCGGTCATCCGGACACGCATCGGGAGGCCACCGCGGAGCGTATGTTCCTGCACGTTCTGCAAGGGCACTGCAACAGCCCGATCGCCGGATACGCGCAGGTCGACCGGAGTGGCGAACTGTCCCTGAGGGCCTGTGTGTTCACGCCCGACGGCAAGACCCGCCTCAACGCCCACGAATGGGCCGGGCGGCTCGACCCCGCCACTCTCGGCACGTCGGTCGCCGTGGCGCTGCTGCGTCAGGGCGCACGCGAGATCATCGACGGCATCCCGCACTGACGCTCAGGCGGTTCCTTCTTCCGCCTGCTCCCGCAGGAAGTTGCTGACCTGGTGCGCCAGGCTCTCCCGGCCGGAGGCCGTGTGCGCACCGGCCTGTCCCTCGTCGAGGCCGACGCCGCCCGCCCACAGCCTGCGGTCGGTCCACTCCTCGTCGACCCGCAGCTGGACCTGGACGTCGACCTGGCTCAGGGCGGCTTCGGGGCCCGCCGCGAACAGCACGGCGGTGGCGCGGCGCAGCGGGTACACGTCGAAGCCCTCGATGAACTGCGAGTTGCGCCAGTCGATGAACGCGCTCTCGCCGTCGGGGCCGACCCGCACGTCGATCTGCCCGTCCTCCAGGTGGATCCCGAAGTGCCGCTCGCCGCGGTTCTCGACGGTCACCCGGACAGTGAAGTACGTCAGCCCTTCGGCGGCGTCGTCACGTCCGCGCGGCGGCTCGGCCGCCCGGAGCTGGTGGACGCGAACGCGCAGACCGGCCTGCTCGTCGTACTCCTGCCAGTCCCCGACCACGTTCGGCTCGTACACGGTGCACCTCTTCGACCTCAGAGAGCTGCTTCCTATCTGTGCGCTCAGCGCACTGTCAAATGAGCGGAATGGGCTGTGGCCAGCGATTTCGCCCCCTAGATCACTGATCAAGCGCTGCGCAGGAAGAATCCGCTCCCGGGCCGTGCGGCCGCCCTCGCGGGCGTGCCGCACATCACGTCCGCGGGCTTGATCAGCGGGCGAGCCGGCCGAGGAGCGCGGAGGCCGCGGTGATGCCGAGTGCGGCGGCCACGACGAGCACCGCGAAGTCGGTCGCCAGGTGTGCGTCGGTGCCGAGGAGGAGGCCGCGCAGGGCGTCGACCTGATAGCTCAGCGGGTTGACCTTGCTGACAGCCTGGAGCCAGCCCGGCATGACGGACAGGGGGTACAGGGCGTTGGAGGCGAAGAACAGCGGCATCGTGATGGCCTGCCCGAAGCCCATCAGCCGGTCGCGGCTGAGCACGATCCCCGCGATGGTCATCGACAGGCAGGAGAAGAAGGCCGATCCGAGGACCACGACCGCCGCGACGCCGAGCAGCCGCAGCGGGTTCCAGGTCAGTGCCACGCCGAGCACGGCGGCGATGGCGATCACGACGACGGCCTGGATCAGCGACTTCACTCCGGCCGCGAACGCCTTCCCGGTGATCAGCGCGGCCCGCGGGGTCGGCGTGACGAGGAGCTTGTTGAGGATCCCGGCGTCGCGTTCCCAGATGATCTGGATGCCGTAGAAGATGGCGATGAACATCGCGGACTGGGCGATGATCCCGGGCGCCAGATAGTCGATGTAGGGGATGCCCTCGGTGGGGATCGCCTTGAAGCGGGTGAAGGTCTGGCCGAAGATCAGCAGCCACAGGGTGGGCTGGACCGCGCGGGTGTACAGCTCGGTGCGGTCGTGGCGCAGCTTCTGCAGTTCGACGGCGCACATCGCCACGACGCGGGTGGGCAGCAGGCGCCAGCCCGCGCGGGGCTCCGGGGTCTTCAGCAGCAGCCCGAACGCGGGGTCAGCCGACCCGGCGGGCGGTGCGGCGGGTGCTTCGGACATCGCGGAAACCTCCTGACTGGTCGTCGAGGCCGCTGCCGGCGATGTCCCGGAAGACGTCCTCCAGGGTGGGCAGCATGTCCGTGCCACGGCGGGCCGCTAGCCCCTGGCGCAGTTCCGCCGGAGTGCCGAGGGCGCGGATGCGGCCGTGGTGCATCAGGCCGACCCGGTCGCAGTACTGATCGGCCTCGTCCATGTAGTGGGTGGTCACCAGCACGGTCATGCCGGTGGCCGCACGGACGGCGTTGATGTGGTCCCACACGCTGGTGCGCGCGATCGGGTCGAGCCCGATGGTCGGCTCGTCGAGGATGAGCAGCCGGGGCGCGCTGACCAAAGCCTGCGCGAGTTCCAGCCGCCGGACCATGCCGCCGGAGTACGTCCCGGCCAGCCGGTCGGCGGCGTCGGCGAGGCCGACCGCGGCCAGGGCCTGCCGGACACGCTCGGCGCGTTCGCGGCGCGGCACGTCGAAGACGCGGGCGAACAGGGCGACGTTCTCCCGGCCGGTGAGTCCGGCGTCGGCGGACAGCTGCTGCGGGACGTAGCCGAGCAGCCGTCGTACGGCCATACGGTCCTTCGCGGCGTCGTGCCCGAAGACGCGGACCATGCCGGCGGGGACCGGCAGGAGGGTGGTCATGCAGCGGATCGCCGTGGTCTTCCCGGCGCCGTTGGGGCCGAGCAGCCCGAAGCACTCGCCCTCCAGGACGGCCAGGTCGAGCCCGTCCACGGCGTTCGTGTCGCCGAAGGAGTAGGTGAGCCCGGTACAGGAGATGGCGGCGGGCGGTTCGGCCGATGCGTCCGGGGTCATGACTCCTCGGCCTCCTCGTGCAGATGGACGGCGAGGGTGCGCAGGGCCGGGATCGCCGCCCGGAGCGCCGCGCGGTCCGCCTCGTCGAGCCGGGCCACCTGCTGTCGTACGAGGTCCGCGCGGCGGATGCGCCATGCGCGCAGCCGGTTCCGCGCCGCGGGGGTGGGCATCAGGCGCGCGGCCCGGCGGTCGGCCGGGTCCGTCTCGCGGATCAGATAGCCCTCCGTCGCCAGCCGGTTGACCAGCGTCGACACCGAGTTGCTCGCCAGATACAGGTCCTTGGCCGCGTCCGAGACGCCGATGCCGGGGCGGGTCACGACCAGGCGCAGGAGTTCCACTTCGGCGCCGCGCAGCTGCGGTGCGGCCATCTCCCGGCGCAGCCGGCGCCGGATCAGCCGCTGCACCCCGACGAGCGCGTCGGCCAGCTCTTCCGGGAAGGTCTCGTCGTCCATGCCGTCGAGATTAGCTCTGTAGCAGAGGTAATCGCCTCCTCATTGCATCAAGGTCAGGTCAAGAGTCGATATGCACCAAATTGTTTGGATTCCCCCGAGTGGGGGAATCCACCTTTCAGTGCTTCGGACCGGAGGCACGTCCGTGGAGGCCGGGATGGGTCCCCGGTGCCTTTCGTTCCGGTCCGAGCCCGCGCCTCCCGTGGTGACTGTCCATCCAGCACACCTGCCGAGGGAGGTGCGCACGATGCGTAGCGCCGGCAGAACGACGCAGCATCCGCATGATGACGCCCCCGACACAGCGGCCGCGTTCGAACGGCTGTCGCAGCTGCCCGAGGGGCCGGCGCGCAGGGCACTCCGGGACGAGTTGGTCGAGGCCTGGCTGCCCATGGCGGAGCGGATCGCGGTCCGCTTCAAGGGGCGCGGGGAGTCCCTGGAGGACCTCTACCAGGTGGCCGCCCTGGGCCTGGTGAAGGCCGTCGACCACTACGACCCGTCGCGCGGCAGGGCCTTCGAGGCGTACGCCGTGCCGACCGTGACCGGGGAGATCAAGCGGCACTTCCGCGACCACATGTGGACGCTGCACGTGCCGCGCCGCGTGCAGGATCTGCGCAACCGGGTCCGGCATGCGGCGAAGGAGCTGGCCCACACGACTCCGGGGCGCGCTCCGACCGTCGCCGAGATCGCCGAGTACGCTCAGCTCAGCGAGGACGAGGTACGGACAGGTATGGAGGCCCTGGAGTGCTTCACCGCGCTGTCGCTGGACGCGGAGATGCCCGGCACGGACGGGTACGCGCTGGCGGACGGGCTCGGTGGGCCGGATCCGTCGTATGACGTCGTCGTCGACCGGGTGGCCGCCGGGCCCGTGCTGAGGGCGCTGCCCGAGCGTGAGCGGACCATCCTCTATCTGCGGTTCTTCGGCGGTATGACGCAGAGCCGCATCGCCCAGCAGCTCGGGATCTCGCAGATGCATGTCTCCCGGCTGCTCAGCGGCTGCTGCGCCCGGCTGCACGAGGAACTCCTCGTCGTGGGGGGGGGGCACCTGGCCGGGGCCGCCGCCGACAACCCAGGACACGCACCCACCAAGCCGCGCAGCCCCGGAGAACCATTGGCCGACGTCGACCAATAACCGAAACCG
>NZ_JBFALC010000040.1:0-5371 GCF_040656035.1 Streptomyces sp. NPDC050211 | reverse complement strand
GCGCCCGGCTGCACGAGGAACACCACGTCGAGGCCCGCTGACCGTGTCCGCGGGCCTCGACGCACACCGTTCCCGGCTCACCGCTCCGGCGGTGCGCCGGGAATCTCCGTGGGGCCGTAGCAGTCCAGACCCTCTTCCAGTTCCACCCTGATCTCCGGCGGCATGACGCCGCTGCGGCCCCAGATCAGAATGAGTTCCGCGACATTGCGCAGCTTGATGTTCGTGTGCTGGGAGATGTCTTTGAGGATCTTCCATCCCTCGCCCGGAGTCACCCGGCCGAGCGCGACGATCATGCCGATCGCCTGGTCCACGACAGCATGCGAGGCGACCGCTTCCTTGAGTTGATCGACCTCTTCCTGCAGCTCGAAGATCCGCTCCGAGCCCCCGTCGGTGGGCATGAGCACCTCCGGTCGGTTGCGCCGATCTGCCGTTTCCGACTCTACGCCTGGGTACTCGGCAGGCGCCCGGAACGGTTCCGGTTGGACACTGGGACGACCACCGGTGGGCTGCCGGTCAACGAGACCAGGACGCGACTGCGATGAACAAAGACACGACACTCTCCCGTGGCGCGACGGACGTCGTCTCCACCCATTCCGTGTTCGGCGCGCCCTGCTGGGTGAGCCTGACCAGCCGCGATCTCGAGGCCACCGAATCGTTCTACTCGGCGGTGCTGGGCTGGCGCTGGCGCACGGCCAAGCTCGGCGACCGCTTCCGGGTGGCTCTGGCGGGCGGCACACCGGTCGCCGGGATCGCCGGGGTCGCCACGATGTGGCAGATGGCCGTGGCGTGGACGCCCTACTTCGCCGTGCCCAGCGCGGACGAGGCCGTGGCCCGCGCGCAGGAGCGCGGCGGCACGGTGGCGGTGGGCCCGATCTCCTTCCCGCCCGGGCGTGCGGCGCTGTTGGCCGACCGGGACGGCGCCACCTTCGGGATCTGGGAGGGCGAACTGGTCGGCAACTGGGAGACCTGGCGCCGCTCGGCACCGACCTTCATCCGGCTGCACACCCGCGACGCCTTCGACTCCGCCATCTTCTACGGCGAGATCCTCGACTGGGCCTCGGACCGCCCGGGCTGCTGCGAGGTCCACTACGAGGGCGGCGAGGTCGTACTGCGCAGCGGTGGCGATGTCGTGGCCCGCATCGAGTCGGGGGCGCTGGGGACGGCCCCGGACCCCACGATCCGGCCGCACTGGCAGGTCCACTTCGCGGTCACGGACGTCGCGGCCTGCGCCCGGGCCGCGGAGCTGAACGGCGGCAGCGTGCTGTCGGAGAACGCCGAGGAGGCCGTGCTGCGCGACGCCGACGGCGCCCAGTTCACGGTGACCTCGCAGCGGGTCCGCTGATGCGCTAGGGCCTGTCCGGCGGGTCAGGCTGGCTGCAAGAAACGGCACACCTCGATGGGCGTGCCAGACCCCGCGACGCCGGCATGATCCGCCGGACAGGCCCTGGTCCTCAGCCGGCCGAGCGGGAGGGCCGCGACAGCAGGACCAGGCTGCGTGCCTGGACGGTCATCCCGGTGCCCGCCTTGTGCTCCGACTCGTCGGGGGCGCCCGGCTGGGCGGTGTCGATCAGAGTCGTCCAGCGCTCGCCGTAGGTGACGTCCGGCAACTGGAAGTCGACCGGTTCCCAGTAGCTGTTGAGCAGCAGCAGGAACGAGTCGTCCACGACGGGCCGGCCGCACGGGTCGGGTTCGGCGATGGCGTCTCCGTTGAGGAACACACCGACGCAGTGCGCGTCGGAGCGCCGCCAGTCCGCGTCCGTCATCGCCTGCGCGTCCGGCAGCAGCCACACCAGGTCGGGCACCGGCTGGCCGGCGTGGGTGACGGTCTCGCCGCGGAAGAACCGGCGGCGGCGCAGTACGGGGTGGGCGGCGCGCAGACCGATGACGTACCGGGTGAAGTCCAGCAGGTCCCGCTGCTCCTCGGTCAACCGCCAGTCGATCCAGGAGACTTCGTTGTCCTGGCAGTAGGCGTTGTTGTTGCCGCGCTGAGTGCGGCCCAGTTCGTCGCCGTGGCAGAGCATCGGGATGCCCTGGGACAGCAGTAGCGTGGCCAGGAAGTTGCGCTGCTGGCGGGCGCGCAGTTCCCGCACGGCCGGGGCGCGTGTCTCGCCCTCGACACCGCAGTTCCAGGACCGGTTCGTGCTCTCACCGTCGCGGTTGCCCTCGCCGTTGGCCTCGTTGTGCTTGTCGTTGTACGAGACGAGGTCGCGCAGTGTGAACCCGTCATGTGCGGTCACGAAGTTGACGCTGGCGCGCGGCCGGCGTCTGCTGTGCTGGTACAGGTCGGACGAGCCGGTCAGCCGTGAGGCGAACTCGCCCAGCGTGTGTTCCCCACCGCGCCAGAAGTCCCGTACGGCATCGCGGTACTTGCCGTTCCACTCCGACCAGAGCGGCGGGAAGTTGCCGACCTGGTAGCCGCCCTCCCCCACGTCCCAGGGCTCGGCGATCAGCTTGACGCGGCTGATCACCGGGTCCTGCTGGATCAGGTCGAAGAACGCCGACAGCCGGTCCACCTCGTGGAACTGCCGGGCCAGCGTGGCCGCGAGGTCGAAGCGGAAGCCGTCAACGTGCATCTCCGTGACCCAGTACCGCAGCGAGTCCATGATCAGCTGAAGCACGTAGGGGTGCCGCATCAGCAGGCTGTTGCCGGTGCCGGTGGTGTCGTAGTAGTGGGTCCAGTCGCCGTCCACCAGACGGTAGTACGAGGCGTTGTCGATGCCGCGGAAGGAGAGGGTGGGGCCCTTCTCGTTGCCCTCGGCGGTGTGGTTGTAGACGACGTCCAGGATCACTTCGAGGCCGGCCGCGTGCAGCGCCTTCACCATCGCCTTGAACTCGGTGACCTGCTGACCGCGGGTGCCGTGGGCGGCGTAGGCGTTGTGCGGGGCGAAGAAGCCGATGGTGTTGTAGCCCCAGTAGTTCGACAGGCCGCGGTCGCTGAGCACGCCGTCCTGCACGAACTGGTGCACCGGCATCAGCTCCACGGCGGTCACGCCGAGGGAGGTGAGGTGTTCGACGATCGCGGGGTGGGCGAGCCCGGCGTAGGTGCCGCGCAGGTCGGGGGGCACGTCGGGGTGGGTGCGGGTGAGTCCCCGGACGTGGGCCTCGTAGATCACGGTGTCGGCGTACGGCCGCTGCGGCGGGCTGTCGTCGTCCCAGTCGAAGGCCGGGTCGGTCACCACGCCGAGCATGGTGTGTCCGGCGCTGTCGGCCGGGGAGGGTCCGTTCGGCGCCCGCTCGAAGAGGGAGGCGTGGTTGTCGACCTGTCCGTCCACGGCCCTGGTGTACGGGTCGAGGAGCAGCTTCTTCGGATTGCACCGGTGGCCCGCGGCGGGGGCCCAGGGGCCGTGCACCCGGTAGCCGTAGCGCTGGCCGGGGCCGACGCCGGGGAGATAGCCGTGCCAGACGAAGCCGTCGACCTCGGTCAGCGGGACCTTCCGGTGGGTGCCGTCGTCGTCGACCAGGATCAGCTCGACGCGTTCGGCGACTTCGCTGAAGAGCGCGAAGTTGGTGCCCTTCCCGTCGAAGGCGGCACCCAACGGGTAGGGGTGCCCGCTCCACGCGTGCACCCCTGCCTTCCGCTTCCGCTTCGCGGTCACCGTGCGTCCTCCAGGACGTCGTCCGCCGTGCGCACGGAGCCGGCGAGGGCCGCGGCCGGCACCTCGCGGGGCACCTGGAGGACCTCCCGCAGGCTCGGCGCGGGGGCTGTGGGCACCAGCGGGACGCGTGCGCCGGCGCGGGCGCGCTGGGAGAACCAGATGACCTTGCTGCCGGTGTCCGTGGCGCAGCAGCCCCAGCCGTCGCTGGTGGCGGCGAGCCGTTCCAGGCAGGCGCGCAGATCCTGGTCGGGGCGCAGATCGCGGTCGTTGTCCCCCACGGCGGTGATGAGGTGCTGGCCGTTCCACCACATCTCGATCGACGTGTTCTTGTCCGTCGCGTGTTCGTCGATCGCCTTCAGCAGCATCTCGGCGCCGCCGCAGACCGGCTCGACGAGGTTTTCGAGGTCCCAGAACCTGAGGTGAGCTGCCAGGATGCGCCTGACCTGTCCGACGCGTTCCGGGCTGACTTCCACATCGAGGTGGTAGTAGCAGGCACTTGCGGTCTTCATCGTCGTTGGCTCCTCACCTGCGAAGCTCGCGCTCCTTCTCGTCCCTGCGGGACTAGCCCCGAATACGAAGCGTGAGCGTTGATCGCTTCTGAGTCACCTCAAGAGTGGGAGCGCTACGCCATTCGTGCAACACGAGCGCACATCCGAGACGGGTGTGGCACATCCGAGGTGGTTGAAGATCCAACAAGACGCTGAGTCATCGTGCATGCACCATGTGTGAAGGCCCCGTCCGTGTGTCGCGGCCGCGATCCGGAGGTGAATCTGCGCCATGCTGCTCCCCGCCAAAGCCGAGGTGGCCCGGCAACTGCAGCGGTACCGGGCCTGGGAACGAGCGATGCTCGCGGCTCCCGCCGACCGTATGGTGCGGGCCACCTTCGAGGACTCGGGCTACACCCTCTGCGTCCTGATGGGCAAGCGGTGCGCACGCGAGGCCGCCGACGCCGCCGAACGCTATCTGCGCACCGGCATGGTCACCTACCTGCGGGAACAGACCGGACGGGTCGGGCGGAGCGGTACCCGGCGGCGAGGTCCGCCGTGGCGGCGGAGGCGTTCCCCGGCGGGGAGATAGACCCGGGAGGCAGGCGGAGCCCCTTCCGGCGCAGTTCTGAAACCACCGGCCGGGCTGCGTGCCCGGCCACGAGCATGGCGGAGGTGTCATCCCATGAGTCCGACTCCGGCCATCGGCCGCATTCCCGTCCTCGGCGTCCGTCCGGCCGTGGAGTGCGGCAGGCACCCCGCCAAGGCGGTCGCGGGGGAAACCTTCCAGGTCACCGCCACCGTGTTCCGCGAGGGCCATGACGCGGTCGCCGCGAACGTCGTCCTGACGGACCCCGAGGGCCGACCGGGCCCCTGGACGCCCATGCGGGAGCTGGCGCCCGGCTCCGACCGCTGGGGCGCCGACGTCACACCGGACGCGGTGGGCCGCTGGACGTATCACGTCGAGGCCTGGAGCGACCCGGTGGCCACCTGGCGCCACACCGCCCGCATCAAGGTGCCGGCCGGGATCGACACCGGCCTGGTCCTGGAGGAGGGCGCCGAACTGTATCGCCGGGTGGCAGCGGGGGTGCCGGCCAACGAGGGCCGGGCGACGGTACTGACGGCCGCCAAGACGATGCTCGACGACTCGCTGCCGTCCGCCGTGCGCCTGGCGGCGGCCTTCGGGCCGGAGATGGACGCGGTGCTGTCGCGGTATCCGCTGCGGGAGTTGGTGACGGCGTCGGAGGCGTTGCCGTTGCTGGTGGAGCGGGAGCGGGCGCTGTTCGGGTC
>NZ_JBFALC010000039.1:47600-92776 GCF_040656035.1 Streptomyces sp. NPDC050211 | reverse complement strand
TGAGACTTCGAACACCTCCCCCAACGGCACGGGAGCCTCGTGCGTTGCGGGGATCGAGCCCGTCACCCGATCAGTGGCCACGCTGAAAGACCTCAGTGATTGGCCGCCCGGCGTCCCACGACGACTCGGCTGCCAATTAGGAATTGCGAATGATCGCTCTGTAGGGAATCGACAGCGAGGTCGTCCGTCGGGTGGAACCAGCAGCACACCGTACGGAGGCACTACATGGCCGCGATCTGGGTCGGCATGGACGCAGGCAAGACCCACCACCATTGCGTTGCGATCGACGAGAGCGGCCGACGGCTGCTGTCGCGACGCGTCGCCAACGACGAACCCGAACTCCTCCAACTGATCGCCGACGTCCTGGCCCTGGGCGATGAAGTGACCTGGGGCATCGACCTGGCCGACGGCGGAGCCGCCCTGGCCATCACGATCCTCCTCAACCACGACCAGCCGCTGCACTACATCTCCGGCCGGGCCATCCACCGCGCCTCCGAGAGCTACCGCGGCGAGGGCAAAACCGACGCCAAGGACGCCGCCGTCATCGCCGACCAGGTCCGCGTCCGCCGCGACCTGCACCCCTTACGCGCCACCCACGACACCGTCACCGACCTCAAGATCCTCACCGGCCGGCGCACGGACCTGGTCGCGGACCGCACCCGCACCGTCAACCGCTTGCGCGCCCAGCTCACCGGCGTTTTCCCTGGTCTGGAACGGGCGTTGGACCTGACCAATACCGGCCCGCTCACCTTGCTGACCGGGTACCAGACCCCGGCGGCCATCCGCCGAATGGGGACCAGGCGGCTGGAGACCTGGCTGCGCAACCGCCATGTCGTGCGCCCTGACCGGCTCGCCGGGATCGCCATCGAGGCCGCTGAACGGCAGCACACCAGCCTGCCCGGCGAGAAACTGGCCGCCGAGCTGGTGCACACGCTGGCCAAGGAGGTGATGGCCCTCAACCAGCAGGTCACCGATCTCGACAAGGACATCGAGGCCCGGTTTCGCGACCACCCCACCTTCGACGTGATCACCAGCTTGCCCGGCATGGGCGTCATCCTCGGCGCCGAGTTCCTCACCGCGACCGGCGGCGACATGACGGCCTTCGGCACCGCCGACCGCCTCGCCGGCTTCGGCGGCGTCGCCCCCGTGCCCCGCGATTCCGGGAAGATCAGCGGCAACCTGCGGCGCCCACAGCGCTACAACCGCCGCCTCCAACGCGTCTTCTACACCTCGGCGTTGTTCAGCATCCGCCATTGCGAGGAATCGCGCCGGTTCTACGATCGCAAACGCGCCGAGGGCAAGCGCCACACACAGGCCGTCCTCGCCCTTGCCCGCCGCCGCGTCAACGTCCTGTGGGCACTCCTGCGCGACAGACGGCGCTATGAACTCATGCCGCCCACTGCTCACGCCACTTGACAGACCACATTAGGAATCACTGCCAGGAAAAGCACCATTCACCACAGATGTATTCAGTGTCAGAGGTGTAAGGGCCGTCGTGAAAGTGCCGTTCCCGCTCGACATCCATCAGATCACCCGCCCCTATGTCGGCGACTACATGTCCATAGTCAAAGAATACGTGATCTGCCGAACGGGCCGGGTGTGCGGGCCTACTTCGCCGGATTCGCCAGCTCTTTTGCCGAAGCAGCCCCGGGCCGGACGGGCTCATCACAGTTCCCGCCCCAATAGCTTGCACAAGTCGCATGCTGTGAGTGGCGGCCGAGGAGGCCGCCACTCAAGCGTTGGCTTACTCGGCTCCGTGGTGGTGGCCCCCGAAATATTTGACGGGTGACCAAGCGGGCAGGATATCGGGCAGACGCGGCGTGAGGGTGCTGTAGTCCTGCGCCCCGAACACCACCCTTCCATCCAGGACTGTCAAGACGGAGCAAACATGTTTGATCTGATTTTCAGGAACAGTGAAATAGTCCCTGTCCAACAGTGCAAAATCCGCCAGGTGTCCTGGAGCGATCATGCCCATTTCGGATTCTGTGTTCATGAACCATGTTGGACCACTGGTAAACAGCTTGAGTGCCTCGACTCGGGACAGGCGATTAGCCTTGGCAAGCACTTCAGACCCGGAGGCCGACTTTCCAGACACCATCCAGCTGACGCCTACCCACGGGTTGAAGGTGGCTGCCCGGAAAGCATCGGTGGTCATGGCGAGAGGGATTTCGCTATCGACCAGCTGGCGCAGCCGCGGAGTTCTCAGAGCCTTTTCGCGGCCGTGTGTTTTGATGAACCCATCTCCATGCAGCGCCATTTTGGCGTCCAAGGCAATTCCGCCGCCAAGCCTTTTGACCCGGTCAATGTTCTCCGGAGTGATAGTTTCGGCGTGTTCGATGCTCCATCGCAAACCGTCTAGCGGCGTTGTTTCGTTCATCTTCTCCAAGGCGTCAAGGAACGGCGTGATATTTTCGTTGTAGCTGATGTGCATGCGAAAAGGGATGCGCCGCCGGACCAACTTAGTGACATTTTCCTCGACGTGTCGCCGCATCTGGTCGGGGTCGATGATGACCGCCGGACGGTCGAAATTCTCATGATCGTGCACTTCCGCCTGCAACACTTCGCCGGCGCCACGATATACGTGGCCATGTTCCAGGGTCGGGTGCAGGTTTTGGCCTGGGCCGATGGGAGCGGTTTTGGTGATCGCTTCAATGTGTGCGTCCACCATATTGATTGGGCTGCCGTCGCCGAGTTGTATGTCGACGAAGGGCATGCGGACGTTGAGGCGGTTGTCGCGGGCCAGGACGTCTACGGTGGCTTGGGGTTTGGGGTAGCCCTCGCTGCCGCCGGCATCCACGATCGAGGTGACACCGAAACGGTTCAGGGCATGGACGGTATGGATCAGCGAGCTGACTTCTTCGTCGAACGAAAGTTGCGGGACCATGGTCTCCATGGCGAGGAAGGTGAATGTGTATCCGTAGATCACACCGGTGTAATGCCCTTGACCGTCCTTCTCGAATTCGGTTCCCGGCAATTCGGGAAACCGATCGGTGCCCACGCCCAACAATTCCATCGCCTGCTTATTCAGGAAGGCGCGATTATAGGCGTATTGCACGATCAATGGACGGTTATGCACGGCTTCGTGCAGCTCGTCCATCGTAGGGAACCGATTCTCCTCGAACTGGTAGGGGGACCAGCCGCCGATCACTTTGACCCAGTGCCCCTCAGGCGTTCGCTCCGCCTGCTCGCGCAGCATGCTCAGTGCGCGACGTAGCGTGGGTACGCCGTCCCACCTTATATTGTAAGTGTAGCCACTTTCGTTGAGCACGTGAGTGTGCGCATCGATAATGCCCGGAATGAGTCTGCGGCCACGCGCGTCGATGATCTTCGTTTCTGAATTTTTCAAACTCAAAATGTCTGCATCAGGACCAACCGAGTAGATACGGCCGCCCTTCACGGCTAAAGCGGATGCTTCGGCCTGTCCGCGGTTATTGGTGAAGATTTTTGCATTGATTACGATCAAATCCGCACCGGGAGGATTCTGCGTCGATTGTGCTTGGGCGTTGGGCATAATTCCAGTCATTTGTCCTCATTCAATTGAAACTTATGGAACACGCTAGGAAAAAATGCAGGGCGGCTGCGCGGTGTCTCCACACCGCCACCGATCCCGCCGCCGAAGACTGGGTGGGCGCCAAAGCCGCCCGGATCCTGGCCGGTGACGCCCTCGCAGCCGTCACAGCCATCCGCACCGAGGCCGACCACACGGGCCTGTCCCCAGATCAGCGGGCCGCCGCGGACAAAGCCTGCCGCTACCTGGAGAACAGTGCCGCCTTCGTCCACTACGACCAGGCCCTCGACGCCGGCTGGCCGACCGCCTCGACATCACCGGCAGCCGATGGAGCGTCTGCGGAGCCGAAGCCGTCCTCACCCTCCGCGCCTTCATCAGCAACGGCGACTTCCCGGCTTACAGAGGTTCCGTCCACCGGAAGGGGTCGTCTTCCAGCGCGGCACGGTCCCAGTGTCCGCGCACTGCGGCGGCTTCGTAGGTGGTGTGGAGGAACTCGGCGACCGCGCGGTCGGGGTCGGGCGCGGCGCGGACGGCCTCGTAGGGCAGGAGGAACTGCTGAAACTCGGCACTGAAGTAGGCGCCTTCGGGGCCGACCGGGTGATCGGCGAACCCGTCGGGTTCGGGGTAGGCGTAGGCGTAGAAGGCGCCCTCCTCTCCACCGCCGGGCCAGAACCCGCAGCTGGACAATTCCCGGGAGTAACCCTCGACCATCACCCAGTCCCCACAGTTGGGTACGCCGCCGGGGTGCGGAGGAGCCGACCGTCCCGAGAAGCGGGTGCAGGCGAGGTCCATCCCTCCCCAGAAGAAGTGCACCGGGCTGACCTTGCCGACGAAGTGCGACCGGAACTCGCCCATCACCCGGTTCGCCTGCAGCAGCTGTCGCCAGAACAGGGCGGCCGCTTCTCCGTCGTAGGTGGCGTGGTCGTGGTCCTCGGCAAAGGGGATCGCCGGCTCGACCTCGTTGGGGTGCGGATGGATCGGGGCGTCGATCCCGAGCTCGTCGAGCGTGTGCAGGACCTGGGTGTAGAACTCGGCGACCGGCATGGGCCGGAGCGGGAAACTTCGCACGCCACTGTCGCTGCTGCGGACTTCGAGCTGATGGCCGACGAAGTCGAATTCGATCTCGAAGGCCCCAGCGCGGTACGGGATGGTCGATGTCGTCAACCCGCGGGGGCTGACGTACAAGGTCACCTGCCACCAGTGGTTGAGCAGCGGAGCGTGGGCCATCCGGATCTTGCCCACGATCTGGGTCCACATGTGCAGAGTGTCGCGGGTGGCGGTCCAGTCCGAGACCCGGAGGCTCGGCCAGTTCGTCGTCGCTGGTGTGGTCATCGCTTCTCACATCCTTGACAGCACCATCAGTGGGTGGCGGTCATCGAGGCGCGTAGACATCGATCGTTGGGGACAACAGACCGCTTGGGGAAACCTGCGCGCGCCGGGGCTTGTCGTCCCAGAGCCACGGGTGGTCAGCGGTATTCGGGATTGGTGTTGTCGGGGTGGCAACCGGCGTCCCAGGCCGAGCGCTGGTTGCCATAAGCCGGAAACCCACCGGTGCTGCGGATCATCGAAGCGAGGTGGAGCAGGTTGTAGGTCATGAACGAGATGTTGCGGTTGGCGAAGTCGTTGTCCGGGCCGCCGGAACCTTCGTCGAGGTAGGAGGGGCCTGGGCCGACCTCGCCGAGCCAGCCCGCGTCGGCCTGGGGCGGGACGGTGAAACCGATGTGTTGCAGGCTGTACAGGATGCTCATCGCGCAGTGCTTGAGACCGTCCTCGTTGCCTGTGAGCAGGCACCCACCGACGCGTCCGTAATAGGCGTACTGTCCCTGCTCATTGAGCACGCCGGAGTAGCCGTAGAGCCGCTCGATCACCCGGCGGGTCACCGAACTGTTGTCACCGAGCCAGATGGATCCACCGATGACCAGGATGTCGGCAGCAAGGACTCGGGGCAGCAGTGCGGGCCACTCGTCGGCGTCCCATCCATCCTCGGTCATGTCTGGGCGGACGCCGGTGGCGATGTCGTGGTCGACGGCGCGGATTTGATCCACGCTCACTCCGTTCGCCTCCATGATCGCGACGCTGCGGTCGATGACACCCTGGGTGTGGCTGAGGTCGGGTGAGCGCTTGAGGGTGCAGTTGATGTACATCGCGCGCAGCCCGCTGAAGTCGGGCTTGTCATTCACGGGCACATTCATGGGGCTCCTTGCTTTCAGATCAGGACGCCTTCGATCTCGACGCCGGGGCTACGGCCGTACGCGTCCGCGCAGGCGCCCCCGGGTTCGTACCGGCCAACCACCACGCTGAATCGGTTGACGTCGCTCCACGAACCGGCGCGTGCGCCGCATAGCGACGGTCTGCGGCACCAGTAGCGACCCGCCCCGCCAAGTAGGTGACGCGTCACCCACATTAGCACCGACACTTGATGCGTCAACTAGAAGGTGATCCGCCCTCTGAGCGCTTGACCCAGGAAGTCATGTGGATGTTGCTCCAGCGAGTGGTGCGCCAGCACCAGTTCGCCCGCAGGGTGGAGGGCATCGTCGGCGAGGAGACCACGCGTGCTAGCCGCGATCATCTTCGTTGCCACCTCGGCTTGTACCTGGAATCAACTGGGCGCGGGGGCTGGCTCCGGTGGGGACGGATGCGTCGCCGCCTGGGCCCGCAGCTCCGCCGCACCCTCCAGGCGTGGATCGACGCCCACGCCGAGGGCCAGTTGGGCCGCGACCTACAGACATGCAGCAGCGGCATCCACGGCGTCGCCCACGCCCTCCACGCCATCGCAGCATGGGCCCGCTGAGCACCGTGCACAACAGGCGCCCGAAGCTGGGCACTGTGCACATTGGCCCGCGGGTGAGGTGCCTCTTACGGTTTCTGGGTGGCGGTCATCTGTCGCACGGGGGTACAGGTGACGCCTTTCCGACAGAACGGGGAGAAATCATGAAATTCAAGCGCACACTGCGCGGCGCGGGCGTATCAGCGGCGGCGGTGGCGACCACCTTCGCCATGGCCACCGGCGCTCAGGCGGCAGACCCGGACCACACGCTGTGGACCAACGACGACCGCCCCGGCGGCAAGATCGAGTTCACCCGGAACGGGGACAAACTGGAGGTCTGTGACGACCAGCCGGACGGCCTGCGCGCCGTCGCCTACGTCATCAACCCCGACGGCACCCAGCGCTACGGGATCGCCGCCAGCGGCTCGGGCAACTGCACCGACAGGGACGACAGCGACGGCTCGCGATACAACCTCAACGAGAACAAGAGGTACACGTTCAGGGTCTGCCTGGACGAAAACGAGGACGGCTCCGGCGACGACCGCTTCTGCCAGTCGCGCAAGTGGCGCGCCGGTGCCGGGTGACCTGCCCGCAGCCCGCCACATCCGCACGGACAAGGAGTAGCTCATGCCCGCACAACGCCTGTCGGCGTACGACCGCTGCTCCCAAGTTGCGTACGGACGAACGTCCCGGGCTGTCAGGCCACTTCGGTCTCCTGCTCGATGGCCTTGAGGCGGTTCTCAGCCGGTAGCTGGGGCCGTTGACGGAGATCACGGCTGACGGAGGCGGGACCGGGGCTCTTTGCTGCGCGGGGCCTGGCTCCGGTGGAGACGGATGCGCCGGAGCATGGACGGCCACCGGCCTCGCGCGGTCGCGCCGGTGTGAGGTCGGGCTCTCATCCCTGGCGTCGAAGGTGCCAACCGATTCCACGCCCGGAAAGCGAGAGCCCGATCACTGGAGCGTATGGGGCCGTCTCGACGGCTGCCCCCTGGTCTGCGATCCATCCAGCCCCGAGACACTGCGCCTGCCGCACGAGCGGGTGGCGGAAAGCGTCGAAGAAGGCCGGGGACCTGGGCCGTCTGCTCCTGCAGGGCCACTTCGATCTTCGTGCCGGCCGGGAGGAAGTTCGGCTGTCCGCCCTGGCAGCTGATGCGTGGACCGCTGGGGCCGTCGGCCGCACCCGCCTGGAGAAGGGACACCGGCGCCAACTGGTCACCGTGGTCGGGACGGTGACCGTCTCCCGGTGCGCGCTGCGCTCTCGGCCGCGAGCGTTCGATGCCGAGGCGGCGCTCGAGAAGGCGATGGTGGTCTTCTGGCGGCAGGGTTGCGAGGGTGCCAGCCTCGCAACCCTGACCGAAGCCATGGGTATCTCCCGCAAGAGCAGGTACGCGTCCTTCGGCAACAAGAAGAGCAGCTCTTCCGGAAGGCGTTGCAGCGCTGCACGGAAGGTCCTGGCGCAACGTCGTCCAGGCGTTGCGCGCACCCACCCGCCCGCGAGGTGGTCGCGGCGTTCCTCGCTGGCTCGGTGCGAGCCCACACCCGGCCCGGATGCCCACTGGGTGCCTGGGCGTACAGGGCGCGCTGGCCGTCGGCGAGACCGGGCAGGTCGCGCGCGACACCCTGACCGAATGGCGTGCCCAGAGCAGGTGCACCTGCGCGACCAGTGCCAACCGGCTGTCGCAGAGGGCGACCTGCCCGCCGACGCCGACCCGGAACTGATCGCCCGCTACGTCATGACGGTCGCGAAGGGCATGGCCATGCAGGCGGCGGGTGGTGCAGCGGGCGAGGACCTCCAGCGAGTGACCGGCGCCGCTCTCCGGAACTGGCCGCCTTCCTGACAGCTGCCGCGCTTGAAGCAGCCGACCAGTGAGGTTCGCCACCAGGATCAGTTTTCCTGGACCGGGCTGTCATCGGCGGATCCGCAAGCTCTGACGTTCTGTGCTCAATACGCAGGGGACCATGCGGTGCCCGAGTCTGATCCAGCGACCTCAACCGGTTGGATCACGAACTGCGGCTGGAGTATTGACGACAGGCAGTACCCGACACGGATCGGTGCCGTGGCAGCGGTGACGTCAGGCTTCGTTTCCGGTGGGCGTGGCCAGGAGCTGCTGCTCCCAGGCGAATGCCACACCGCTGGCACCGCCGTGCTGCGCCTGGACCTCGACGGTGCCCGATATGGTCTTCTCGCGGGCCCAGTCGCGCTGCCACTCGGCCATCACGGCCATCCAGGTGATCGGGGTCACGCCCGCCTGGTTCATGCGCTGCACCGCCATGTCGTGGGCCTCCTTCGAGACTCCGCCCGAGGCGTCGGTGACGGCGAAGACCTCGAAGCCCTCACCCGCCGCCTGTATCGCCGGCATCGCCAGACAGATCTCCGTCCAGAGGCCGGCGAGGATCAGCTTCTTGCGTCCGGTCGCCTTGACGGCATCCACGACACGCTCGTCCTGCCAGGTGTTGATGAAGGTCCTGTTGATCGGCTTCTGCTCCGGGAACACATCCTGCACCCCCTGGATCAGCAGGCCACCTCGCTCTTCCAGAACGGTCGTCAGAATGGTCGGGACGTCGAATGCCTTGGCGGCCTTGGCGAGCCCGACGACGTTGTTGATGATCATCGTCGGTTCGTGGCTGTGCAGGTTGGCGACCTGGAACGGCTGGTGGTCGATCAGGACAACCACGCTCTCCTCGGGCGTCAGCAGCGCGCCGAGTCCGGCCTTGTTCTCAGTGCTCACGAGATTCCCCTTCTGGAACTTTGCGTCCGTGGGTCTCCGGCAGTGCACCGACCTCTCGATACCCCGCAGTGAGCCAGCTACGGTTGGCCGGGCCGGCGACCCCAAACCATTTGGTTGACGCGTCATCGACCCTAGGTGTCGATCAGTGATGCGTCAACTAGCCACGGTCTTGGGTGTTCAGGCGAACTGGTCAGGCATGGCCCCGTCGTCCGGGAAGCGCAACTGGGGGGACTGTGTTACGAGTTGGGGCGTGACAGCGGGTGAGGTGTCGGTGCTGGTGAAAGGCATGATTCATTTGTGACGATCAAGGTCCGGCCGCAGGGCTGACGCCCGCCACCAGCTCGTCTTTGTCGACCCGCCGAGGGAATCGAGCTCCGCCTCGACGTCACCGGGATCCAGGTCCGCCGGCTTCTCGCCGCCGCGGGGACGGCGCGCGTTCGTCTTCGTTGGCTATGGCGACGCGTTTTGGGTCCTGGCGCGCATTCCGTGAAGGCGATCACGCTTCCGTACGCCGGTGACACACGGTCATATTGCCGGGATCCAACTGGTGTTCGCAGAAGGCGTGTTACGTGTTGTGTCGCGGACCCGGGACGAGCGGGTCTACGCCTGCCCGGCATGCGGGACACCGTCACGGCGGACGCACAGCCGGTACGAGCGCCGGCTCGCAGACGCCCCGGTGGGCGGCCGCCGGACCGTGATCGAACTGTCCGTTCGGCGCGGATCGTGGCCGGTCCGCGACCGCCGACGAGCAGCGGCGGGAGTCGCGCTTCAGGGGGTTCAGACAGGGTTTCAGGGCGTCCAGTAGTTGTGGGTGCCGACGAGTACGGAATGCAGCCGCACGCTGATGGCGTACTAGCCGGGGGCCACCGACGAAAAGCGCACACCTGCGTTCCTGCGAGCCCGTAGCTGTGGTGATCCCGTGTCGAAGCGGACGATTTCCCCTGACGGGCGGACGCCGGTCCACGGGGCGATTCAGGACGCGCGGGCGTTTTACGGAGGCCGCCTGGCAGCGGGCGATGGGCAGGCGGTGTACTCACCCGTATGTTCTTTACCCCAGACCCTGTCGTTCCGGACTGGCCGTACTGCGGTGACGGTGTCACCGGCGGGGACCGCGCTGGCTGTACCGGGCGCTCTGTCGACCCGCACTCGTCCTGCCTGGTACACCTGTCCGCCCTCGAACGCGACACTCACCTGGCGAGCCTGAACGCGGGCGACGACATCGACTACCGGGGCACCAGCTTCACTGACCAACTGCTCGACCAACTCCTCAACGCCCTCAAAGACCCCGCCACAAACAGCCCACGTCTCGGCGACGCGCGCTTCGCGTCGGCCACCTTCACCGGCGACGCCGATTTCGAGTCGGCTGCTTTCGCTGGCGACGCCGATTTCGAGTCGGCCACCTTCGCCAGCGTTGCCCGGTTCTACTCGGCCACATTCGCCGGCCGCGCCTGGTTCAACCGGGCCACCTTCAGCCGCGAAGCGCAGTTCGACTCGGTCAACTTCACCGGATTCGCCGGGTTCGAGTCGGCCACCTTCACCGGCGTCGCCCGCTTCTACTCGGCCACATTCGCCGGCGACGCTTGGTTCCTCTTGGCTACCTTCATCGACGCCGCCACGTTCATCTCGGCCACCTTCACCGACGCCGGGTTCCGGGCAGCCACGTTCACCGGGGACGCGAATTTCCACCGGGCCACATTCGCCGGCGACGCCCGGTTCCCGTCGGCCGCCTTCACCGGTACCGCCCAGTTTCGGTCGGCCACGTTCACCGGCACCGCCGATTTCAGTGCGGCCACGTTCACCGGCGACGCCCGGTTCCACTTTGCCGCCTTCAGCGGCGACGCCCGGTTCGAGTCGGCCACCTTCACCGGCATCGCCTGGTTCGGCTCGGCCACCTTCACCGGCTTCGCCTGGTTCGAGGCGACGAACTTCACCGAAGACGTCGACTTCCGTGCGACGGTGTTCGAGCAAGCGGGGGAATTGGGTCCTCTGGTCTGTGGGAAGACGGTGTTCCTGTCGGGGGCGAGGTTCAGCGGGCCGGTGACGCTGTCGATCGCGGCCCGGGGCCTGGAGTGTCACCGGACGCGCTGGGCATCAACCGCCACGCTGCGACTGCGCCATGCCGACGTCGACTTCGCGCACGCCGACTTCGAATACCCCCTGAGCATCGCCGCCGAGCAAGCCCCTTTTCCCAATTCCCGTGGAAATCGCGGTGCCGTCGTCCCGGAGGAGCGCCTCGCCGACACAGCCGGCTCCGGGGTGCGGATCGTTTCCCTGCGCGGGGTAGACGCCGCCCACCTGGTGCTCGCCGACATCGACCTGACGCGGTGCCTGTTCACCGGGACCGTCCACCTCGACCAGATCCGCCTGGAAGGCAACTGCACCTTCGCCATCGTCCCGGCCCGCACGCAATGGCGGCGGCTCCGCCCTCAACGGTTCACTCAGCGTCGAACCCTCGCCGAGGAACACCACTGGCGCTCCCGCCAGCCCACCGCCATTCCAGGCTGGCAGCAGGCCACCCCCGACACCGGGCATACCGAACACGTGGGGCCGGCGCAACTCGCCCCGGTCTACCGGGCGCTTCGCAAGGCATTCGAGGACAGCAAGAACGAGCCGGACGCGGCAGACTTCTACTACGGCGAGATGGAGATGCGCCGCCACGACCACCTCCGGCCGCGCGCCGAACGAGCTCTCCTTGCCGCGTACTGGGCGCTCTCGGGATACGGACTGCGCGCCACACGCGCCGTGGTGTGGCTGCTGCTCGCGATGACCGGCACGCTGCTTGCGATGATGCTCTGGGGTCTGCCCGCCGACAGTTGGAAGCCGGAGACCGTCGGCAGCGTGACCGGCCGGCAAGTTCGGCTGCCTGCCGAGAAGCCCGACCCGGTCAACGCCACCAACGCTCTCCACGAGCGCCTCTCCACCAAGCGTTTCGAGAAAGGCCTGCGAGTGGTGGTCAACTCGGTGATCTTCCGGTCCTCCGACCAGGAACTCACCACCGCCGGCACCTACACCGAAATGGCCTCCCGCCTGACCGAACCCGTCCTGCTCGGCCTCGCCGTCCTCGCTATCCGCGGACGCATCAAGCGATAGGTGGAACCGACCAGTGGGAACGGCCCGGACCCGCGTTAGCCACCTCATTGACTTGTCGCACCGAACGTTGAGCAGTCTCAGTGAAGTCTGAGCACCAGCTACGCAGCAGGTCAGAGGGGTGACGGCTCGTGCTCGACGAGACGCTCCAGCTTCCGGCTGATCATGGCCATGGTGGACAAGCGGAGCCTCGGCCTGCTGCGACACCGTCCTGACCTGCGCACTCAACCTGAGACGAGCTGCGATCCGTCAGCCATCGGTGAGAATCGCGCAAGGTCCGGTGCGACGGGACACTCATCAGCGACACCGAGCCCAGCGATCACGCCCCGCCCGCTTTTCGTCACCCAGGATCCGGCTTTCGTCGGGAGCCCGTCGTCGGACGCAAGCCAGGCACCGACCTGCTGACTGCGCGCCTGGCATTCCGTTACTTGCCGAGGCTCATTTCGTCGGTAGCCCGCCGGTGCGGCGGGGGGCGATTCCGCGACGGAAGCGGTGCACGTCCTCCGAGCGGGTCACCAGGGGTCACGACAGGTTCAGCCGGGCCGTGTTACCTGCGCAATGCCTCGGCAGGCTCGATACGGGAGGCCCGCCAGGCCGGATAGAGCCCGGCGAGCACGCCCGTGGCGAGCCCGATCAGCGGAGCGGCGGCGACGGTGCCCGGATGGATGACGGCCGTCCAGTTCCGTACGAGGGCGACGGTGAGCACGGTGAGCACCCCGAGCGAGGTACCGACCAGTCCGCCCAGCACGCCCAGTGCCCCGGACTCCGCGAGGAACTGGCCCAGGATGTGACGGCCCCTGGCGCCCAGTGAACGTCGCAGGCCGATCTCCCCGGTGCGTTCCAGCACGGCGACGAGCGTCGTGTTGGCGATCCCCACGGCTCCGATGACCAGACAGATCGCGGCGAGTACGAGAAAGAGCTGGTCCAGATCGGAGGTGACCGAGGTGCGCAGGGACCGCGGATCGGGGGGCGGAACGGCCTTGAAGTGGCCCGGCTGATCCGGGCGCAGCGCGATCGGGGCCTCCTCGGCGATCTGGACGGCCGCACCGACCCGGGTGGAGATCAGCATGCCGGCCCGGCTCTGCGTGGGAGGGCCCCACAGCGCGGTCGCCGTCGAACGCGGCACGACGACGGAGAGCAGCAGATCCGCCTTGCGGTCGACATCGCCGACGATGCCGATGACCGAGAAGGGGATCTCGCCGATGAAGACGGCGGGCCGGGTGTCGAGGGTGGTGATACCGAGCCGGGCCGCCGTGCCAGCGCCGATCACGGCGACCTGCTGCTGCTCCTTGTCGTGCCAGGAGTCGAAGATCCTGCCCTGCTCGAGGGTCGCCCGGGCGGCTCTGAGCACGCCGGAGGACGCGGCGAGTACCGGGACCTCGTCACCCCGTGCCCCGTCCCCGACCGGTGCGGCACGCACCCGGCGGGCGGCGGGGGCATCGACGGTCCAGTAGACACCGGCGGCCTCGACGCCGTGGAGGCGTTCGACACGACGGTCGGCGTCGCCGGGGAACGAGAGGGCCGGTTTGACGGGCTGGTCGCCACCGGTGTCCTCGATGGTCACTTCGGTCGCGGTCAGGGAGTTGAAGCGGGAGTCGATCTGGGAGGAGGCTGTCGCGGTCAGACCGAGAATGGCCACGAAGGTACCGACTCCCAGCACGGTTCCCAGCGCCGTGAGGGCGGAGCGGCCGGGGCGCTGGAGGACTCCGGCGACGGCCTCGGCGAACAGATCACGCAGCGCGAAGCGGGAGCGCTCGACGACGGCGCCGACGGCCGACGGGAGATCTCCGGACAGCGGCTCGCCGGCGCGTTGCCCGGGCCGCTCCCCGGGCCCTTCGGACGCCCTGCTGGACTTGCCGGCTCTGACGCGGAACCTCATGCCGCACGCTCACTCTGCTCGCTCAGCACGCCGTCCCGGATGGTGATGGTGCGCCGCGCCCGTGCAGCGACGGCGGGGTCATGGGTGATCACAACCAGCGTCATGCCGTCGCCGTTCAGTTCGTCGAGGAGCCGCAGCACGGACTCGGCCGTCGCCGTGTCCAGATTCCCGGTCGGCTCGTCGCACAGCAGCAGCGAGGGTCGGGCCACGAGCGCCCGGGCGACGGCCACGCGCTGTCGCTCGCCGCCCGAGAGCCGGGTGGGCAGCGCGTCGACACGCGGACCGAGCCCGACCCGCTTCAGCGCCTCCCGTGCGTGCGCCGCCCGTTCGGCGCGCCGCACGCGTCCCCCATACACCATGGCCAGCTCGACGTTCTCGCGAGCACTGCGGTGGGGCAGCAGATGGAAGGACTGGAAGATGAAGCCGATCCGGCGCCCGCGCAGTGCCGTGCGCTCGGCGTCCTTCAGCGAGCCCGTGTCATGGCCGTCCAGCAGACAGGCGCCCGCGGTCGGGGTGTCGAGCAGCCCGGCGATGTTGAGGAAGGTCGACTTCCCGGAGCCGGAGGGACCGACGACGGTGACGTACTCGCCGCGCTCGATCCGCAGATCGCACGGCTTGAGGGCCTCGACCGGCGGCGGCCCCGGATAGGTGAGCGCCGCGGCGCGCAGTTCCAGAACGGGCACAGGTGCTTCGGCGGGTACGGGTACGGTCATCCGGCGCCCTCACCCTCCCTGCCTGCCACGCCGACGATCACACGGTCGCCCGCGCGCAGCCGGCCCCCGCTGAGCGGCCGTACGGCAACGAATCCGTCGCCTTCGGTGCCCGTGGCCACCTCCGTCCGGCGCCGCTGTCCGCCCGCCCCGTACACCGTGACGACGGTCTTGCCGTCCGCGCCCGCGGAGATCGCGGCGACCGGCACGATCAGTACCTTTCCCCGCGAGGAGCCTGCGGTCACGGTCAGCCGGACATCCTGCCCGGCGAGCTCGGCGGGCAGCCTCTTCACGGGCTTGACCAGTACCCGGTAGCCGCCCCCGCCCCCGCTGCCCTCCCCCGCGCCGTCCCCGTCGCCCTCGCCGCCGTCGTCCCGGTTCGCCTCGTCGGACACCGTGGCGAGGGTGCCCTCGGCCGTGGCGCCGGTGGCCTCCGAGAGGATCTCCACGTGCTGCCCCGCCCGGATGAGATCGTGTTGCTCCGGCCCGAGCTCACCCTGGACGACGAGGTCACCGGCGGAGACGGTGAGGAGTCCCGCACCGGCCGCGGTCTCGGCGCCGACCCGCGTCCGCAGCCGGTCGACCCGGGCGGGGAATCCCCGCAGGAATGCCACCTCGGCGGCGGGCAGCATCGGACCGTCGGCCGCCGCCAGTGCGGCGAGTTCGGCGCGTGCGGCGGCCAGGTCCTGCGCTGCTCTCGTCTTCTCCTTGCCCTCCGGGGCGTCCTCCCAGGCGCGTTCGGCCTGGGTCACTGCCCGCTGCGCGGCGGTCAGTTCCGCGCCGCCGTCGGCTCCGGCGGGCAGCGGCTCGTAGCCACGGGAGGCATAGAAGGCCGTGAGTGCCCGCTTGGTCCCCGCGCCGAAGACGCCTTCTTCATCGGGGGCGGATCCGTGCCCGAGGCGGCCCAGCGCGCGCTGTAGTTGCACGACGTCCGCGCCGCGCGCACCGGGCTTCAGGTCCCGGTAGGCGGGGAGGGTTCCCGGCAGGGCGAAAAGCGGCCGGCCGGAGATCTCGACCAGCACCGAGCCGGCTCGTACGGTGGCACCCTCCCGCAGCGGGGTCCGGGTCGCCACCGCGCGAACCGCGTCCCCGCCCCCGCCCCCGCCCGACACTGCCGTGATCTCAGAGGTCTGATCAGCCTGTACGGTGCCGCGCAGCACCACGGAGTCCTCGAGTACCCGGTGTTCGACGGGGGCGGTGAGCACGTCCGCCGGGGGCGGCCCCTGCGAAGCCGCCCGCTCCGCGGGGGACTTGACCATCGTGGCGGCGCCTATGCCTCCGGCCGACAGCAGCACCGCCCCCGCGGCCACGACGATCAGCAGACGCCTCCGCCGTGCGAGCACCGTGCCGGAATCCGCATCCGCGGACGTGTCGGTCTTCTGTTCAGACACCGCTGCCCGCCAGTCGCACCGAATTGCGCAGCACGACGTCGATGGTCCGCTTCACATCGGCCATACGCTCGGCGTTGTCCTCGACGTACTGCTTCTCATAGGCGGCCTGCACCGCCCACCAGACTCCGACGAGGTTGGTCTTGTGCTTGCAGGCGACATCCGCCTTGGCCACCTGGATCTCCGCCTGGCCGGCGGGCGCGGCAGGGCCCCACCGGTCGTCGTCGTTCGCCTGCATCGGGTCGTCGTAGTCGTAGCCCGAATCCTTCATACAGGCGCTCCACTTGCGGAAGACCTCCTTGACCCGCTCGTCGGCGTCCGCGCGGGACCGGGGTCCGACGCGATCGTTGGGCACCTGGAGAAAGGCATCCGTCCCGTCCTCACCGAGGGTCTCGTGGTTCGCCTCGCCCTGACAGCCGCCCTTCGGGACCTGCTCGCCGCCGAGCCGCTCGCCGGCGTTGCTGCCCACCAGCACGGCACGCTCGGCCTCGGTGGGAGTGGTGTCCTCACCCTCGCCGTCGTCGTCCTCGACGCGACGGTCCCGGTCGGGCGCCCTGTAGCCGGACGCAGCGGCCGTGTCCGCGTCGATGACGAAGTAGTAACGGGTCTTGTCGGGGCGGAGGTCCGGCACCTCCCCGGAGTCGAGTACGGCGTCCATGGCCCGGAAGTCGAAGCCGAAGCGGGACATGCACTGCCGGATGAGGGACCGCTGTGTCTTCAGGTACGTCTGGTACTGCTCCTTGGTGAGCGTGTACGCGTCCATCGGCAGATCGGGTATGTCGGCGCTGCTCCGCACCCGCGGTATCTCCCCGAGATCGGGTACGGGCCCACCGTTCCCGTCACCGTCCCCCGAGCAACCGGAGAGAAGAGCGGCCAGGACCACGACCGACGACGCACTGCGGAACCGGATCCGGCTCACTGGACTCCAATCCTCCGGGTGGGAGACCTTCTGGGAAACTTCCGCCCAGTGGCGCCGGCGGATATCGGCCGTCGGCGCCACCGCTTACGGTGCACGACCGCGACTACCCCCTCCGGACGACCGGACGGTTCAGCTGCAGATCGGCTGTGTGCTGCGGGTCAGTACTGCTTGTACGAGGAGGTTTCGTCGTTCATCGCGTCGCCCACGTAGGAGGCGCTGACGAAGGCGCCGAAGGACGCTTCGCCGAAGTTGGGGTACTCGTAGATCCTGGTCGAGCAGTTCGAGAAACTCCGCCAGGACGAGATCTCGTTATCCCAGGCGCTGGACAGCGAGCTGCGCTGCCAGTCCACGTCGCTGTTGGCGTCACAGCCGTAGTCCCCGGCCGACGTCAACGTCGAACCGGCATAGTTCTGGTGCTCGTAGAAGATCGTGTGGACGACCGACTGGACGCCGACGTTGCCGGACGCAGTGCTCGGCGCCGCCTCGGCCGGGGCAACGGCCCCGAACGCCGCCGCGCCCGCCAGGGCAGTGGCGGCCATCATGGATCTGAGACGCATTGCTGTTTCCTCTCACTCGCTTGATCTTGATGAGGTGGAACGGAAACGTGCTGCGATGAGACAGGGGCCGGTGGGCCCCCGGGAGGCGGCCGCATAACTGTCATGCGGCGGACAGCGGTGGTCAAAGTGTCAACAACCATTCTCTACACCGGAGTTAACGCCGGATCACACACCAGCCCACCCTGCGTTCCGCTGTCAGCCCCGTACGACGGGCACAGTAGCCCGGCTCGGTCGCTGAGTGTGCCGGTCGTTTGACCCACAAGGAACGGCCGCCGCGAACATCGCAATACGGGCAAGGCGACGGTCGAGACCGCCTCTGGTTTACAGCCGCGACCTTGTTGAGCTCGACTGCCGCTACCGCTGGGACCACGAGAAGCCGCCCTACGGGTCCATCAGCTCCGTGGCTCGCAGCGAAGGCGCGGGTCACCGCAGAGCGCGGAGGGCTGGGGTGTTGGTTCGACAACTTTGCGACATCATCGCGCAGCTTCTCCACGATCTGCTCGTACCGCTGGACGCTGGCGTTGCCGATCTTCTTCGTACTGGGCACCGTGCCCCCCTGCTGGCTAGGGCGATTTCTTCCGGCCCCACCGAGGCGATTCCAGCAGGCCCCGAAATGTGAAGCCCGCTCCGAGGCGACCTGCATCAGCCCCGCCCGTGACCGGCTCGGAGGGCCAAGTAGGACTGTTTTCAAGCCGTCTTCGCTGGCGGCGATCTTCACAGATTGGGGCCGGTTCGAGGCGCCTCGGTGGTCCCAAAACGCGTCGCCATAGCCAGTCTTCGTCAAGAAGAAACAGAACACCATGAAGGCCACCGTCATCGCCGACTTGCGTGGCCGCACGGCATGGGCCGATGTCCTGCGACCCGGCCGCACGCATGACGCCACGGCCGCCCGCAGCGAAGGCACCGCCGACTGCGTCCAGCACTTTCCCGCCGGTCAAGCCTCCGGGCGGTTTCTGCCGGGAGGCCATGACCGGCTGACGGAAGTGTCGGCACCCTGGTCGCCAGGCTCGCCGGATCGCATCGTTGCTACGGGATCGGTCCGTCGTAGTCCATCCAGAAGTCGATGGCGTCCGGCCGCGGCCGGGTTGCCAGCGCGCTTCCTTCACCAAACTCCATGACCTGCTCGGGTGATCGCGCCACCGTGGGCCAGACCGGCAGGCCCGATCCGTTCGGGTCGCCCGTACGCACGAAATTGACCCAGTACGCGCTCATCTGGTCGCGCAATCTGTAGTCGACCTCTTCGTATTCGGCGTCATTGTCCTTCCCGAGGTTGTCAAAGGCGTACATCACCTCCGCACCGTGATAGGCGCCGAACTTCTCGAGGCCTTTTTCCGGTGGGACGCGAGTGAAGTAGTAGAGGTACGCGGCTGACTCGCCCGTTTGAGTCTGCAGGCGCGCCCAGCGGCGCATGGCGCGAGTCATGATCTTGTCGGTATCGGCCTGCAGACGGGACTTCAGCACTTGCTCCTGGTTCTCACCGGGGTACAGACGCAAAAAGCGCTCGGCCTCCGCGCCGTACGTCTTGCGGGCCGACTTCTGATACTTGTCCACGTCGGTGTCCGGTGGGCTGGCCAGAGCGAGCGAAGCCTCGTCCGCGTTACTGCCGAGAAGGATCGGCACGTCCAACTGTTCCCCGGATGCGTAGATCTCCGCCGGCGGTCGGTCCAGGAGGTGGCCGTCGATGGAGGGACGCCAGTGGGCGTCGAGTGACTTGGCCGCGTCGAGGATGCGCTTGACGGGCATCTTGCGCATCTCCTCCACAGAGGCGCCCCCCAGCTTCTCGCTCAGACGTCTGCCGGCGTCCTCTGCCACCACCTTGATATCGGCCTGATCGTCCTTCTCGGTGCTTCCGGCCGTGCCCATGCAGGCACCGCTCCCGGCGATGATGCCGTCCACCAGCCCTTCGGCGAGTGGCGTCGCGCCCAGGATGCATACGCTCGCGCCGCCGGCTGATTCTCCCGCGATCGTCACTTGGTCCGGGTCACCGCCGAACGCCGCGATGTTCTGCCGGATCCACTTCAGCGCGGCAATCTGATCGAGGATTCCGTAATTCCCCGAAGCGCTTTCCTTGGATTCTGCCGCGAGTTCCGGATGGGAAAGGAATCCGAGCACTCCCAGCCGGTAGTTGAGTGTGATGACGATTGCCTCACCCCTGGAAGCGAGTGACTCGCCGTCGTAGAGCGGCAGAGCTCCGGAACCTGTCGTGAACCCCCCGCCCGGAACGTAGACGAGCACGGGAAGCTTCGCCGAGGCCAGCTTCGTGCTGTGCCAGATGTTGAGGGTGAGACTGTCCTCGCTGACCGGATACGGGTTGAGGAACGTGTCCTCCAGAGGTATGTCGACGACCTGGGAAAGCGCTCGCGTGAAGAAGGTTGACGTGCCTTGAACGGGAACGTCCGAGAACCTGTCGGCGGTGAACACCTCGGAGCGCGGCTCAGGAGGCTGAGGCGGACTCCACCGCAAATCTCCCACGGGGGGCCGGGCGTAGGGGATGCCCGCGAAAATCTCAACCGTGCGCTCGTCGTTGAGGACGCCTCGCACGGCCCCCTCCCGCGTGGAGACGAGCGCGGAAGGCTGGGGATCGGTCCCGCCCGCGACGCGGTTCTGCGCAGGTGGGTAGACGAGGACGGCAGTGGTACTCACGAGTGCTCCGGCAAGCAGCCAGGCCCCCACCTGGAGCAGGGCCCGCCCTCGAAGCCACCAGTGTGCGGTCACACCGAGGGTCGCGAGCAGCGCGCCCACGACTGCCCAACTCCACCACGGGCTCCGGTTGAGCCATGCAAGCACGGCCGCGATCGCGGTCAGGGGAAGAAGGGGTACCCAGTACTTGGGAGATCGAGTGAACCTTCGACGCCGACCTGCGTCTTCAGTGGCGTTTGCTTGATCAACGCCCGTTGGGTGAGTCGATTTTCCGGTTCGCACTAAACCAATCTTTCGTTTCCTGGACAGCGCACACCTACTTGCCGGCAGTCGATCGGGCCGTCGTGCCGGCGCCGTCTGTTCTCATGCTTCAACCCTCTCCGTGGAGGCGCGGGGCACCAGTGCCGCCCTGTCACCAGCGGGCATGACAAATGTCAGAACGGCGGCTGTGTGCGAGGGAGGCACGCCTGTTCAGTACTCCAGCAGCGGTTCGGGTCCTGAGCTGATGATCGTCGTTGACCAGGCGTGGAGGGCGTGGCTGAGGTCGGCTGCTGGACTGGGGAGTTGGAGTCGGTGTTCGAGCGGGTGGCAGGCCGGTTCGGTCGGGCGGATCTGCGATGGCGAATGCGGGACATCGGCGGCGGTGATCTTCACCTGTCCCGAGCGGCAACCGCCGCCGCACGCGTCTCCGGATGGGTGATCGTCAGTTGACGACTCCGTGCTCCCACGCCCATGCAGCGATCTCCACACGGTTACGGGCCCGCACTTTGTCCTGGATCCGGCTCAAGTGGCTTTTCACAGTGCTCAGGGAGAGGGTCAGCTCCTCCGCGATCTCGTTGTTCGTGCGCCCTCGCGCCACGAAGCGGACGATCTTGTGCTCCTGCGGGCTCAGTCGCTGTATGGCGGCCGAGTTCTCAGTGTGCTGCGGTGGGCTCAGGTGCTCCAGAAGCCGCACCGTGACAGACGGGGAGATGAGAGAGTCCCCTCCGGCCGCGGCATGCACCGCCTCGATCAGCAGCCGAGGGCCGGAGTTCTTGACCACGAAGCCGTTCGCTCCGGCGCGCAGCGCGCTGTATACGTACTCATCGAGGTCGAAAGTGGTCACGATGACGATCTTTGTGGCGTCCGTCGCGTTCCCCGGCGTCCGCCGGAGCTGCCGGGTGGCCTCAAGCCCGTCCAACTTCGGCATCCGGATGTCCATGAGACACACGTCGGGGCGCAGCCGACGCACCGCCTCGACAGCCTCCACACCGTCGGACGCCTCACCGATCACGGATATCTCGTCCTGTGCCTCCAGGATGAGGCGGAAGCCCGTCCTCACCAACTCCTGGTCGTCAGCGATCACTACTGAGATGCTCACCGCGGTTTCCTGTCTGCCCAATTCAGGGGCATCGATGCGGATAGTTCCCAGCCGCCTTCCGGCATCGGTCCGCTGCTGAGTTCACCGCCGAGTTCGTGGACCCGCTCCCGCAGACCGATCATGCCGAACCCACTGGGCAGGAACCAGGACCGTCCGTGATGCTGGCTGCTCCCGTTGTCCCGAACGTGGATGACCAGCCGGCCCGACGCGACCTCCACCCTCACGTGTACGGCGGACGCGGTGCGGGCGTGCTTGCGCACGTTGGTCAGACCTTCCTGAACCAAGCGCTTCGCGGTCTTGGCGAGCTGCGGCGGCCAGTCGTCGGCTTTCACCTCCTCGGCGATCTCCAGCGAGACACGCTGCCCTGCTGAGTCGGCACGGCTGACGAGTTCCTTGATGCTCGTCATCACGGGTGTCACCGCGGCCTGCGCCGTCGCGGTTTCCGAGGTGCGCAGGAGTCCGACCATGCGTTGCATCGCCACCAAACCGTCCTGGCCGGTCTGCTCGATGTTGCTGAACAGCCTCCGTGCCGTCGCGGGATCCTTCTCCACGATGTGCTCGCCGGCCTGGGCCTGAACAACGATGGCGGTGACGTAATGAGCCACGTGATCGTGCAGATCCCGAGCGAGGTCCAGCCGCTCGGCCCGCCGGACGTCGCGTGCGGCCGCCCGGCGCCTGCCGTCCTCACCGCGCAGATAGCCGCCCAGCAGCACGAAGGCCATGGGGAGGAGGACGAACAAGCCGTCGATGTCCCTGAACACCGGCAGGTCCAACACCACCGGAGCACGCTCCTGCGTCCGTATCGCCGCGACGAACAGCGGAACCGAGCACACCATGACCAGTGACGGCCGTGCATAGCGACAGGTCAGACACAGCAGGGCCAGAAGGCCGCACAACTCGGCCCAGCCGGGGGTGCGTTGCAACACCGCACCTTGCACCAAAGACGTGGTCAGCAACGAACAGGCCGCCACGCAAAGGCTGAGCCCACACGCGACGACATGCCGGCCTGTGCCGTACATCCATGTCTGCGCCGCTGCGACTCCCAGGGCCAGGGCTCCGCTCGCCAGGACCGCCAGTCCCACATGACTCCTGCTCACGACAGACGCGTCAAGCAGGAAAGACAGTAAGCAGAAGCCCGTCATGACGCTGGGCCCGACGGCGGGACGGTGGGGCACACGGAGCATGGGCAGAACCTCAAGCAGCCCTTCAGCGACGAGGTGAGTTCGTACTTTCGGCCGTCCCGAAGGCGGCGGATTCCGCCTTACGGCCGAACCGACGCTGTCGCGCGCCACGAACAATAGATCACGCCCGACGAACGAACCACCTACCCGCAGGAGTTGCCGTGACATCCGCCAAGGCCCGCCCCCTCGCCAAGATACTGATGGCAGCGGGAGCCCTGTCATTGACCGCAGTCATTGGCTGGGGCGTGTCCGGAGAGAGCTGGGACGTCAAGCTCGAAGTGGTCGGCGGTGGCAGCGGCAACGTCAGCTACGCCTTCTCCGGCGACAACGAGGGCAAGTCGGAGAACGGCCAGACGCTGCCCTGGAGCAAGACCCAGAACGTCGGCTACGGCTTCAACGACGTCACGGTCACCGACGCGGAACCGGGCACCGCCTGCCGCATCTACGTCGATGGAAAGCTCAAGGAGGAACAGCGGACGCCGAACGCCGAGGGCACGATTTCCTGCTTCGTGAACCTCCAGGACTGAGCCGTCCGCGTCACACCGTCTGCCTGGCGGACATCCACGAGCCGACAAGCACGCGATGTCAGGCACAGGCCGGCTGGGACTTCCCTGTCCGGTGGGGTCGGCGCCTGCCCATGACGGCCGACCCCTGCACGGACGGCCGGGATGGCTCCTGGCGAAGCAGGGGTCGCCCGCTGCCCGGCCGCGCATCCGGTCGGGCAGCGCCGCACTGTCACGTACCGTGCGGCTGACGCCGAGTTGCACGGCCAGGCCGTTGAGAACCTCGTCGAAGTCGGAGGCCTGCGGAGACCCGGCCGCGGGTGGGCGTCAGTCCGAAGAGGCCGTTGTAGGCGGCGGGGACGCGGATCGAACCGGCGGCGGTGGCGTCTGCGATCGGCGCCACTCCGGCTACGACGGCAGCGCCCGCTCCCCCGCTGGACCCACGCCCTCTGCGCTGCGGGTCCCACGGGTTGCGGGTCGCGCCGTACAGCACTCCGTCGTGCTGCTGTAGGCCATCTCCTGTGTCGCGGTACGCCCGAACGTCGCGAGGCCAGCGCGTCGGAAGCGGCATGGAAGCCGAGACGCTTCAGATGCCACCCACTGTGTGGTGCCTCAGGTCTGGTTCTCGCCACCGTCGACGTAGACGTTCGCGCCGACGACGTAGCTGCTCTGTTCCGAGGCCAGGAAGGCCACGACTGCGGCGGCCTCCTCGGGTTGGCCCATGCGGCCCTTGGGCACCGTCGCGGCGACGTGCTCCTTGATGGCGCGGGCGGTCTCCTCGTCGCCGAAGGCGGCGGTGCCCCCGGGAGTCTCGATCCATGCCGGCGAGACCACGTTGACCCGGATGCCACGGCCCTTGAGCTCGGTGGACCACGTCCGCGCGAAGGACCGGACGGCCGCCTTCGACGCCGCGTACGCGCCGAACGCCTCCATCCCGCGGTCAGCGGCCGTCGAACCGACCAGGACGATCGAGGCTCCGTCGTTGAGCAGCGGCAGCGCCTTCTGCACGGTGAACAGCGTGCCTCGGGTGTTGACCGCGAACGTCTGGTCGAAGTGCTCCTCGGTGGTCTGTTCCAGTGTCATGAACGAGCCGATCGCGGCGTTCGCCACGAGCACGTCCAGATTCTGGCCTCGCGCCCGAACGGCCTCGTAGAGCCGGTCCAGGTCCTCCGGCTTCCCGATGTCGCCGACGACCCCGGTGGCCCGGTCCGTTCCGATGGTCTTGACGGCGGCCTCCAGTTCGGCCTCGCGTCGCCCGGTGACGAACACGTACGCACCCTCGTCCGCCAGCCGTACGGCGGTGGCCAGACCGATACCGGTGCTGCCCCCGGTGACCACCGCCGTCTTGCCTTCCAGCTGTCCCATGTCGGTGTCTCCATCACTTTCTCGTTGCCGATCCGTTCGACATCGATAGTGCGGGAGCAGCGGGGTACTATCCATAATGCGGAGTCCAGACTTCTTTACACATCGTCCAGGGATGGGGACGTAGCCTTCGGCATCGACTGTTCGCAGCGATGGCGTAGGCCGGCGCAAACAGAGCCCGGCTGGGTCAGCCCGCGAGCTGCTTCTTCAGGGCCTCGGCGTCGTGGACGTTGGACATCTGCACGAACTTTCCGTCACGGATCCGGTACAGGGCGAACTCGTCGATCTCGATCGGCGCGCCGGTGGGGGCCACCCCGAGCCATTCCTTGGTGGGGGTGCCGTGGTTGACGGAGTGGCAGGCCAGGGTTTCACCGTGGATCGCCACCTCCTTGATCTCCCAGTGCATGTCGGGAACCGCGTCGGTGATGCTCTTGAGCGCCGCGACTACGTCCGCGCGAGTGGCCGGCTCGCCGTGCGAGAGGATGGACTCGTGGACGAACTCGTCCATGCGGTCGAACTCATGCGCGTTGAGCGCCTCGCAGTAACGGTCGTAGAACTCGCGAACGTTGAAGTCGGACATGACTGCCTTTCTCGCCCGGTGTCCGGGCTGTACTCGTGTACTCATGGTTCACCTGCGACATCGATACTGCGGGAGCAGCGGAGTACGATCCATGATGCAGAGTCCGCAGTTCTTTACGTATCATCCAGGAGGCGCTCCGTGCTCGGCTTTCGGGATCCAGTGGCTGACGCGATCGGCCTGCTCCGGCCTCGCACGGTGATCGGGCCCAGTCTCCTGGCCGCGGGAGAGTGGGCGTTGCGCTTCGACACGTTCTTGCACGTGCGGATCGGCGGCCTCGTGCGTGGCACGTGCTGGTTGATCCTCGAAGGGCACGAGCCGGTGCTCCTGAAGGAGGGTGACACCTTCATGCTGGGCAACCCGCCGCCTTACGTGCTGGCCAGCACGCTCGACGCAAGCCCGCGCCCTGCGGAGCAGGTGTGGGCGAGTGCCGAAGACGGGTTCGTGCGGATCGGCCCGGAGTCCGAGGATGACCTCTACCTCTGCGTCGGGCACATCGCGTTCGACGACCAGAACGCGGCCCTCCTGACCGATCTCCTGCCGCCGCTCGTGATCGTCCACGTGGGCGATCCTCATGGCATGCGGCTCGCGCAGCTGATCGATCACCTGGCCACCGAGGTCGGGATCGCCGCCGCCGGCGGTCCGCTGGTGCAGAACCACCTCGCACAGATCCTGCTCGTGCACATGCTGCGTGCCCACGCCGGCCAGACAGACCGGCCCACCGGCTGGCTGAGCGCCCTGAACGAGGACGGCATCGGTGCCGCCCTGCGCGCCGTGCACGCGGACGTGGCCCACTCCTGGAGCCTCAAGGAGCTCGCCGAGATCAGCCACATGTCGCGTTCCGCGTTCGCCCAGGCCTTCAAGTGCCACGTCGGGGTCCCGCCGTTGGAGTACCTGATCCAATGGCGCATGAGCCTCGCGCGCGACGCCCTCGCCCGCGACTCTCTGTCGATCTCCGAGCTCGCACGGGCCACGGGTTACCAGTCCGAGAGCGCGTTCAGCACCGCGTTTCGCCGCGTGGTCGGCTCATCGCCCACACAGTTCCGGAACCAGGCACGGCAGCCCGCACACTCGGCCGCGAACGGAAGCTGAAGGAGGCGTCCTGCAGGCATTCGCCTGTTGCTTCGCCATAACCCCATCCACGTTTCCAAGGTCAAAAGCCCCCAACAAACTCAGCGTGCTTCAGCTAGGAGAGCGAGCTCAGCGGGTACCGTGCTCCGCCGACCCCCTCCCGGCAGCGGTCGGCGCTCAGCATCCCCGACTGGCCGGGCATGGCGCTCCAGGCGTCCTCCCACAGACGCTGCTGGTCGGCCTGCTGTCGGCGGGCGTCGCGCAGCTCCTCCTGAAGCTGCCGGTGGTCCCGGTACTGCTGGTCGCGAGCCGAAGTGGCCCGGATGACGGCGTCCTCGGCGTCACGCTCCCGGGTAGCGGTCTCCCGGACCTGATCGTCGGCGGCGGCGAGCTGGTCACGCAGATCTCCCACCTTCTCGGTGGCGCGATCCACCGCCCTCCGGGCCATGTCGGCCATGCCCTGCGCGCGGCCCAGCGCGGCTCGGGCGCTGTCGCTTTCGGCACGTGCGTCGGCCAGTGCGGCCCGGGGACCGGGACCCGCCTGCAGTGTCGGCTCATGCCCGTCGGCGGTGACCGGCCGGGGCCGGGCGGCTTCCTGCTCGACCTCCCGCTGGGCGTCCCGTACGGCTTGCTCCGTCTGCGCGAGCCGCTGCTCCGCCGTCGTGACCGCCGCCGCGTGTTGCGCGGCCTCCTCCTCGGCGGCCGTGCGTGCCGCCTCGGCGTCGCGGAGACGATCGGCGAGCGAGCCGCGGGCGGACCTGGCGGTGGCGTGTGCCGCCGCGGCGGCGTCCCGCGCCTCGGTCGCGGTGGTCACCTCCCGCCGCGAGTCCGCCAGTCGCAACTCGGCCTCCGCCTCCCTCGGCACCAGCTCCGTCTCCCGGGCGACCTGGTCTGCCTCGGCGGCGGTGGCGTCGGTGGCCGCGACGATCGCGGCGCGCAGCCGGTTCCAGGTGTCCTGGGTGGCCGGAGTGAGGTCGACGAGTGAACCGTCGGCACCGAACGGCCAGAAACGCAGTCCTGTCGCTCCGCGCACCACCAGCTCCACCGGCCGGCCGGCCGCCACCGCGGTGCGCGACCCCACGTAGAGAGCGCGGGCCAGCGCGGTGCCGTCCGGGTCGGCGCCCAGATGGAGCCAGAGCTGAGCACCGTTCTCCCGCTCGTCCAGTCCCCGGGCGAGCACCGCGGGCAGCTCGGTGACCGGATGCGTCCGCCAGTTCCGCAGCGTGTCGTTCGGCTGCTCGGCGAGCATCGACGGCAGGTCATACACCTGGGAGGCAGTTCGCGGCGCGGTGACCCCGTAGCCGAGCAGGTCACGCTCGTAGACACGCGCGGTCGCGCTGCCGATGACGTAACGGGTCTCCTCCCCCGTGACTGTGATCACCACGTCCACCATGGTCTCGTAGCTGCGTGCGGCGGGCTCTGTCCCGGAGGCGGCGGAGGAACCGGTCTTGACGCGATCCCAGCCGCCGGCGGAGGCCGAGACGCCACCCGCACGCGAGAGGGGCTGCCGGTTCAGGACGGGCAGGGTGAAACCGACCAGGTGCATGTTCGCGTCGTTGCCGCTCTGGGTCCACTGGTAGCCCAGACCGGCAGTCGAGGCCGCCGACGCGGAACTGCCGACCGAGTGCGACGTCACCCGCAACCGGTCGACCGCGATGTCGTCCGCCTCGGTGATCGGCCGCGGATTGTGCAGCGTCACCTGGAGGCGAGGGGTGACCGGTTCGCTCTCGACGGGCCAGGCACCGGGCATCGTGGGGGTCAGACCCGCCGCCGTGCGCGGCGCCTCGACAGGGATCTCCCCGGCCTGCACGAGTTCCCCCAGGCGCAACGCCGCCGCCTCCGGCGTGAGGTCGGCCGTCAGGCCCCACGAGCCGGAGAGCCGCGGCGCCACCGTGCGCAGCGCCTCGGCCAGCTCATGGAAGGCGTCGAACCCGTACACCGGGGTCGCGCCGGTGGGGATCAGCCGGGACCCGGCCGTGAAGGTTCGCCCGCCGAGCGGAATTGGAGCCTGCGGCGCGGGCAGCCGTGGGTCGGCCTGAGTGATACGGGGCCGCACCGCCGGTTCGTGCCGGCGCGGCGCGACGGCCTCCGAGCCGGCGAACCGCAGTGACACCGCCACCGGGACCCGGACCTGGTGGGCGGGCCTTCCGCGCAGCAGTCTGCCGATTCGGGCGGTCAGTGCGCCGCCGTCTTGATCGGTCAGGGTCAGCAGGCCGGATTCCAGGGCTCCGCCGACCAGATCCGGCGGCCAGTCCTGAAGGAGTTCCGCGCGCACCGTCGCGGTGATGGTGTAGCCGATGTCGTCGAAGTCCGCGGCGTTCTCGGTCCTGGCCCAGTAGGAGTCCTGCGCTGCGCGGGCGGTACGCGAGCTCCGGCCGCGGGTCCCGGTGCCGGACAGCACGGGACCGGTCCGGTCGGTACGGCCGGACCGTGCCTGAGGACGCGGGTACCGGGAGATGGGGTTCGCCGACACCTGCAGGGACCGGGTGACCGTCTCTGACTCGGAGCGGTTGCCCGGGGCATGGGAAGCGACCTGGTCTATGCCCACCCCGGCGCCGGCGGGCCGGCCGCGGACCTCGCGTCGAGCCGGGGGCTGGGCCACAGGCTCGGCGGAGAGCGCGACCTCCACGAGACGGCTGCCGTGCCGTCCGGCGTGGCGGAACCAGAGGCTCACCCTGCGTCGGCCCGGAAGCGCCCGCAGTCCGGCGGGCGAGGTCATGTCGGCGATACGGGCGGCCACTCCCATCCGATAGGCGAAATGCCCGGGTCGGGTCACGCCCGGCGCTTCCCTTTCGACCAGCGTGAGCAGCTCGCGCCGCAGCCGGTCGCGGCTCTCGTTGCGCCGTATCGGGTCGTCGAGCTGAGTGACGGACAGGACGCTGGCGAAACCGATGTCGCCGCTTACCACGTAGTGCTCCGGCAACGGCACCGTGTCCGGCTGCGCAGTCGGCCGGGGTAGCTCCGGCACGCCGGTGAACCAGTGTTCGAAGCGGACCAGTTGGCTGTCGGAGAGCTGGAACCGGACGGCGCGCGGGAGGTCGATCGCGAGGGTGATGTCCTCGCGTCCGCCCAGGCCCGCGACGTTCATGGCGACGTTCCGGGTGCCCTGACGGAGGGTCACGAGCACAGTGGCGTCGGCTCCGATGAGGTGGTGTTCCGCGGCCTGCGTCGGGGTCCGTACGACCGAGGAGCCGGCGGACCGCTCGCTGGTCCTGGCTGTGCGGTGGGTGTAGACCCCCCGCACGCTGGGGTTGGCCAGCGAGGCCCTCTGTGGCGTGCCGTCGGAGGCCGGCGGGGGCGGCGACTGGAGCGCGCTGAGTCCGCCGCCGTACTGGTGGGAGGTGGTGACGGAACGCCCCTGCGCGGACGTGTCCTTGGCGGCCAGGTCGCTTTCCGCGTAGGTGTTGTACGAACCGTGGTACGTGGGATTGTGCAGATATCCCGCGATCTCCACGGACAGCTCCTGGTCGGCGAGCAACCCGGGCAGGGTGAGACCTTCCATGACGTAACCGCCGTTGAAGATCTGCCCGGCGCGGGCGAGCAGGCTGGCGGCCCTCAGCTGCTGGAACAGGGCCTCCCCCGCGAACGCCTGCTGGTCCTCGACCGCCGTACCGGTCAAGTACTCCCAGAGCCGGTTGCCGGGCCCGGTCACCGCACCCGGCAACTGGCTCGCGGCTGCCTGGGCCCATTGTCCGAACGTGCCGACGGCCGGATGACCGGGATACGTGCCGGTGACAATCTGCCGGAACGCCTCCTGGAGGGCCGCGCTGCCGCGGAAGACGTCCACGTTCGCGTCATCCGGCAGCCTCAGCAGCCCCTCCCGCGGACGCCCCGCTTGGTCCGTCAGGCCCAGCCGCACGTGGTCGTCGTCCTGCCCGCCCCCGGTGATGGGCGCGCGGACCCGGTGCGTCGCGGCCGGCGCCACGGGGCTCGAGTCCCACAGCAGGGTGCGGTGATGCGGCACCACCAGGCGGACTCGTCCGGTGGCGAACGGCGGAGCGGGTACGCCCTGGATCGCCGCGGTGTCTCCCCCGAGCGCCGGTTCGGGCGTCGGTTCGGCGGCGAAGCGGACCGTAGGCTCCTCGGCGGTGCCCTCGTAGAGATCCAGCGTGAACAGAGCCGGAATCTCGAAGAGTTCGGTGCCTGCGTCCAAGGTGATGTTGAACGGGTCGATGCCGGACGCGGATCCGGCACTCGTGGCGGTCTCGTGCCGCCTTCCCCAGGTGTAGTCCCCGGTTGCGTCCAGTGCCGCGGCGCCACCGTCGACCGGGAAGCGCGGACCGCCTCCGGCGCCGACGGTGCCGCCGAACTGGTTGCTGCGCTGCCTGCCGCCGCGCGTCTCAAGGGAAAGGAAGGTCACGGTATCCACGTCCGGCAACCGCCGCGCGTGCACGGCCGGCGGCAGCCCGTCCTCCGCCTGGGCTGCGGGCGGGGTGCGGTCGCGAGTGGCGGAGAACCGCAGCTGCACGCGGCGCGTGCCGCCGTTCACGTGGTCGGGGAGCTCGAACCACAAGGGCCTGCCCCCATCGACCGCGTCGGGCAGCGCGGCGGCCTGCCCGAGCCGGGAGCGCAGTTGCGCGAACCTGCGCAGATTCTCCAACTGCTGTTCGGCACGGGTCTCGTTGAAGACTGACTCGCGTTCGGCCGGCGGCAGGAAGCCCTCGCGCCGCAGCCAGGTCTCCGCCCGGTCGAACATCGGCCCGGTGCCCTCGGGGGCGAGGGGCACGGCGGAGTATCCGATGCTCTCCAGGTTCTCCAGGTGCTCGGGGAGCCGTCGCCGCTCCTCCGGCGTGGGAACGTGACCGGTCGTGGTGCTCCGCTGCGGCAGCCGCAGGGAAACGCCGTCCGGCCAGGGGCCGAAGGAGCCGGTGATCTCGCCGCCGCCCGAGCGGATGAGCGTGACGCGGTAGGTGATGTCCGCCGGTGTGACCAGATGGCTGCTGGTCGTGTAGAGGGCGTGCATCAGCGCTACGGAGCTGCTGGTGTTCAGCGCGTCACCGGACTGCCAGGACACGCCGGCCTTGGCCATGAAGCTTCCGCCCATGAGCCTGGCCGCGTCCGGATGGCCGACCTCGTGGTCAGGCGTGAACATGGGCCCGCCGCTGCCGTCGAGCGCGACGCCACTGGTGAGCCGTGACGACTGCTCCACACCGGAGCTCTGGGTGAGCCAGGACTCCAGGGAGAACTTTCCGTCCGGTGTCCCGGCGGCGGGCCTCTGGGGCAGCACGGTGGCTTCGAGCCGGAGTACGCCCAGCGAGTCGCCGTGCCGGTCGAACAGCACCGGCGAGTGGACACCGCCGTCACGCATCATCGGCAGGCTGCCCCTGAGGGTCCGTTCGGAGAGGAACTCCTCCAGTTCCTCGTGGGAGTCCGCGCCCAGGTTGTTCAGCACGGCGAAACCTTCGTCCGCGCGTAGTTCGTCCAGCAGCCTGCCCGGATCGAGGACCTCGTCGACGCCCCACAGCGGCAGGTCGTCGAGACCGGCCGCCTCGGGCAGCGGCCCGGCGGCGCCGCCGTCACCGAAGACCCGGTGCTCGGGGAACCAGACGGTCAGCGGTCCCCCCACCCGCTCCGGACTCCAGGCGTCCACCGGAGCGTTGCGGTCCGTGTCGATCCGTATCTGCCAGCGGCTGATGTACTCCACGGCGTGTGCCGGATCGTTGGCGCGCTGCATGCTCCTGGCCGTCAGGCCGTCGCTGACCGTGGACGACTCGGAGGACTGGTTGTGCGTCAGGCTGAGCACCAGGGCGCCGTCGAACCAGCGCAGCGGCCCGGCCGGACCTTCGTAGTTCCCGATCCACGGGATCGGTACGGTCCGCATGGTGCCGGAGCCCGAGCTCCTGGAGGAGGACTGTCCCCCCTCGCCCTGCCGCTCCACGGCCGTCCGGCGTGGAACCTCGCCAAAGACGCCCGCGCGGGTGGACAGCGCAGGGTCGGTCAGCCGCAGTCGGACGTCGATCGTGCGTTTCTGGCCGTTCACGGTGACGGAGACGCGGTGCCCGCGGGCGCTGCGCACCTGCGGCAGTTCCCGGGCGATCTCCGACTGGCTGAGTACGGCGGCGAGTTCCTCGCGCACCGGACCATCGGCCGCGCTACCGGGCTCCACTCCCAGGCCGTCGAGGACCTGCTGGTGGAGCGCGCCGAGCACGTCCTCGGACAGCGGCTCGTACACGGCGAGCCCCACGGAGCCGTCGAGCCTCGCGCCGTAGGTCAGCGCGTACGGAGACAGAGTGCGCGGCGGCTCCTCCTCCGCGGGAACGGCGGGGACCACGTCCATCCCGTCGTCGGCGGGCACGTCGAGGATCGTCACCGCGTCCGTGTCCTGCCCGTCCCTCGTGTCCCGGGCCTTTCGCGGGGGTGTGGTGGTCTCCTCCGCCGGAGGGGGCGTCAGGGCACTCTCCGCGACCGGGGCAAAGACTTCGCTGGTCTCCGCGACCGGGGCCGGAGGTGTCCGGGTGACCGGGGTACCGGAGGAGGTACCGGCCCGCTGGGAATCCGGCGTGCTCGGCCGCAGTTCGGAGCCGAAGAACACGGCGGGGCGCGCCGAGTCGCCGGAAGCGGCCGCAGCGGGACGCGTGGTAGTGCCGGGATGCGTACTGCTGTCGGCGGACGTCGTGCCCCAGCTGTAGCCCGAGGTACTGGTGGGCTGCGACACGTCGGGCCGTCGAGCCTGCCGGGCCTGGGCGGTGGGTTCGGTGGCCGCCCATCGCGCGGTGTAGGGGGCGGGGTCCTCCTGCTGGAGAAGGGCAACCGGCCGGCCGGCCTCCGGGCCGGTCGTCCAGAGGGAGCCGTCCGGCCTCAGCACGGTCAGACGCAGCCCCCGCAGCCCCAGTACGGGCGCGGCCACGGCCAGGGTGAGCCAGTCCGTGGCTTCAGGGCCTGATCCGGTCCGCAGGGCACGGGCGGCCTCGTCCGCGGAACCGCCGAAAGCGGTCACGAGCGGGGCTCCCGACGGCCCTGTCTGTCCTGCCACCGCGGGCCACAGGCGTTGTTCGTCCGGCGGCAGTCCCAGATCGGCGGCGAGCGTGTCGGCGAGCGCGGTCCGCAGCTCCTGGGGACCGGCGGGCCTGCTGTACCCCGCCAGTCGGCCGCTCTCGGCCGGGGCGACTGCGGTCAGCGCGTGCGCCAGCACGTCCCCGCCCGGCAGGACGTACACCGGCGTCAGCCCGCGCTCGGCGAGCTGCTCCTCCTGCGAGGGAGGCGGCTGCTCGGCGGAGGAGGGCATCTCCTCCGCCGGGAGCCGGGCGGGCACGGGTGCTTCCACGAGTGTGGTGGTGGTCGGGGGCGCGAAAAGAACCTCCCCCAGCTCCCGGAACTCGCTCGCGGCGGCGGGCTGCTGCTGCACAGTGTCCGGCAGGGAGTTCATGCCCTCTTGACCGGCCATCTCCGTGTCCCTCTCTGTAGCCGTTTCGGTGGCCGGCGGTGCCGGGCGGAGGAGGGGGCCCAGGGTGGCGTCGTCTTCCAGGCCGTCGGTCAGCCTGCCGGTGTTCTTGTCCACCGGCAGCGCCCCGTAGAGACCGCCCGGCACCTTGATCCGTACGGTGCCGTGCGGCCCGTCGACCACGGCGGTGACGTCGAAGCGGTAGGCACGGTAGGGCCGCTTGCCTTCCGCGTTGCGCTCATCGGTATCGCCCAGTGCCGCGCTTCGGCTCTCGCTGTTCTCCCAGTTCTTCACGTCGACCAGCAGGCGTTCGAGCATTTTCTGATCGCCCACCGGACCGCCGGCGTCCGGACCGACCGCGATTCGCCAGCCGCTGTCCTGATGGTTCTCGTGCGTGGGTTCCTCGTCGGCCTGGTGGTACCTGCGCTGCTTGAGCAGTACGCCTTCCGGGGGGCCCAGGATCTCGGCGCCGTCCAGCTCCAAGCCCACCATGGCCGAACGGTCGCCGAGTGGGACCCCGTACGTCTGCTTCAGCAGCTCCCGGATGCGGGGGCGCATCACATTGGCGCTGGTGCGGTGGTGGTAGCGCACGCCCGCGGTGGTGGTGCGGTCCAGGCCGGAGATCTCCGGCGCCGTGCCCACCTGGGAGGTGGGCACGATGCGGTGACGTACCGCGGTCAGCTTGGCCCAGCGCCCGATCGATGCGGCAGCGGGCACCGTCCACGGATGGAGGTTGTCGACGAACGTGTCCGGCAGCGCGGGGGCCGGCGGGTTCTGCGAGCTGTGCCACAGCCAGGTGACCTGGGTCTCGCGTGGCGCGGTGAGGCCGAGGGGCCACTGCTGCGGCCGGCCGGCCTCGACGGTGAGGTGGCGGGGGACGAGCAGCCGTACATCGCCGTCGACGAGCTGGTCCGGGCCGTCCCCGGGGTCGTGCCAGGCGAAGACCGACGGGCTGCTCTGGGGCCCTTCCGGCTGGGAGAACAGGCGGGCCGCCGACAGCGCACCCTGTGCGGGTGTGGTGAGCACCTCCGGCAGTTCGGTGGTCGTACCCATCTCGACGCGGAAGGTGATGCCGTGTTCGAACTCCTCGGAGGGGTCCTGGGTGGTGGCCCGGTAGATTCCGACCTTCTTCTCGGCGTCCTCGTCCTTCGTACCCTTGGACGCGGAGTACTCGACTTCGGCCTCGAACCCGCCGTGCCCGTTCTCATTTCCGGCACGGGCCCGGACATCGACACCGACGTCGTGTCCCCAGCCGGAATCGCGGCTCTGGGACTCCTCCTCGACCGCCTCGCCGCGCAGCGTGAGCTTGATCTCGTCACGGGGACGCTGCCCATGGGGACGGTCGAGTTGGGTCGCCGTGACGTTCACCCACAGATACCGGGTGGTGCCCCACGGGCCGGGCAGGGGGAACCAGCGCAGAACACCCTCAGTGGTCAGAGCGTGCCACTCACTCTGCAACGCCTCGGAGGAGTAGACCGCTTTCAGCGACCGCTGGAGCAGGTTGGGACGAGGCCCCGTGGCCCCCTCGCTCTCGGCACGGACAATCCCCCTGGCACGCAACCGGTCGTTGATCGTCTTCAGGACATCGACGCGCAAGACTTCGGGGTGCGCGATCCCGGAGAGCAGACCGGTATCCAGATAGGTCCGGGTCACCTCGGCCACCCGAGCCTCATCCGTCACAGGAACCTGGTCCGGCTCCACGGTCCGGCCCGGCACTGGAGCCTGCTCCGGCTCCGCGGTCGGGTCCGCCGCCGGGGTCTGCCGCGGCTCCGATCCGGCGGCCGTGCCGGTCGCGGGAGGAAGGATGTCCGACATCCGTCGCTCGGGGACGAGTAGATCGAGGGCCTCGGTGGCGCGCAGATACCGGGTGGTCTCGGTGAGCTCGTCGCCGTGCCAGCGGACGTGGGTCAGTTCGAAGACCGGGTCGGTACGCAGCGTGTGTACGGACCCTCCGTAGGTGGCCCGGGTGATATCGATCCGGCCGTCGCTCTCGGCCGCCCCCTTGCCCCAGTTCCAGGCGACCGAGGCGTTGGCGAGGACGGTCAGCCGGCCGCCGGGGCCGGCGGGGTGATCACCGTCTTGCGCGTCGGAGCCGAACCGCAGTTGGGGGCCGAGGGTGCCCGTCACGCCCGCGCCCCACTCGCCCTCCTGCCCGGATTCGTAATCGGCGTTGCCCTTGAGGTACTGCTCGACCTCCGTTTCCGGGTTGGCCCCGAGGTCGTTGACGTTGTCCACGAGGAGCCGCAGGCGCAGTGCCTGCTTGTACTTGCCGTCCTTCGGCAGTTCCTTCTCGTATCCGCCCTGACTGACCTCCTCGCCGAAGTGGGAGGCGAGGACCATGGGATGGGCCAGGTCGCGGATCTCCTGGGGCCAGTCCGCGGGGTTGTCGAGCCAGGCGTCGATCAGGCTCTGCCGCTTGGCCCGGTTCCGTTCCCCGGCGTACAGCCGCTCGGCATACATACCGGCGCCGAGCTGGGCCAGCTCGGGCATGAGGTGGAAGACGGGGTAGATCCCCTGGGCCCCGCCGACGAAGTCCAGCCGCCGGCCGACCTCGGTCGGCACCGTTCCCACGACCGTGTGACCAGCCGCCTGTGCCTGCTCCGGCGTGACCGGCGTGGCTGGGACGTGCTCATGTGGGACGACGACCCGGGCGACGAAGGGATTACGCCCGCTCAGGAAACGGCGCTTGTTCAGCCAGCTCGGCTTGAACCGGCTCTTCTTCTCGGGTGTGACCGTCCAGTTCACGGCCATCCGATAGCGGTGCTCGTCGATCCGCTTACCGGTCTCGGTCCGGCGGTAACTCCCGGTCGCGCCACCGTACTTGCGGCTCTTCTCCCTGGAGCTGCTGACGATCCCTCGCACAGAACCGAACTGCATGCGTATGGGCGGGGTGGTGAAGTGCAGCTTCCCGAGCGAGAGCTCGTACTCGGGGATGGCCAGACGGGCTCCGCCGCCGAAGGTGAAAGCCGCCCTCCAGCCCTTACCGCGCTCACCGGCCGTGGTGGCCCCGGTCGCGGCCCGGGTGTTGACCTTCATGGAGAAGTCACCCTCCGGGCGGCTCTCCTCGGTGACCGGGTCGGCCAGCGGACTGGGCTCCTCGATCCTGTCACCCCACTTCGCCTTCGCGGAGACCTTGTAGCGGCGTCCGCCGACCTGGATGGTGCGGTGGATTCCGAGGAGCGCCTGGGCCGGGTCCCCTTCGAGAGCCGGGCGGCCGTAGAAGGCCGCCAGGTCCCGGTCGGCCTGGGCCCAGGAGCTCTTCTTCGCCCCTTCGGCACCGACGTCCAGGACGTGCAGCCGCTCGATGGCGTCCCGCAGGTCCTGCTGGAGGGTCTCGACGCCCGGCAGAGCGATCGGCACGCCGAACCCGAGGCCACGGCGGGCGGCGGGCGCGAGGGGTTCCCGCGGGTGCGGGGTGAGCCGCCCCTGGGCACGCTCCACCGCCATCCGGAACCGGAACCGCGGGCTGGTCTTCGGCAGCCTCGACACACTCCTCGACGGGGGGAGGGCGAACACGCGGTGCCGCGGGGCATCCGGGCCGCCGGCCGCCGGCCGCAGATCGGCGGTCCACCCCGAGCCGACGGTACGCCGCACGAAGTGCGCCGCTTCGCGCTGCGGGACACTGAGTTCGCCCTCGGTGGTGACCCGCACCGGGGCGATCGTGTGCGTGCTGGATTCCATGGTCACTTCGAGGCGCAGCCCGGCCCGGTAGCGGGACTGCCTCGCGAAGTCGTTGAGCACCGTGTGGCTCGTATGCGAGGAGTCCAGCGAATAGCCGACGTCGCGGTTCACCCCGGCCTTGATGGCGAGCGCCGGGGCCAGGCCCGACAGTTGGACGGACAGCTTGTTCTCGGAGTGGGGGGAAGTTCCCTCGTCCGCGTCGACCGAGAAATCCCCGCCCGCGCCGACTCCGGCGGTGTTGTAACCGAAGCCGAATCCCGCGTCCGAACCCCCCTGACTGTCGCGGGTGCTGCCCTCCCCTACACCGATGTCGTCGCGGGTTCCGACCTTGCTGTCCCCGAGATACTGGAGGCTGTCGATCTCCCTGCGGATCCGCAGATGCCCCCGGAACTTCCCGAACAAGGACCCGGAGACCTCGATGCCGTTGGAGGAGTCCCCACCGGCCCACCACGGATAGCGACTGCGGGCCGTCGTCTCGGTCAGGAACCCTTGGGCACGGTCCATCTTGGCCTGCGCCAGGATCTTCTTGACGGCCGAGGCGGGCAGGCCGGCGGTGCGCATGTTCCGGTGCAGTCCGGCGATGACGGGCGTGAGGTCGATCGCCTGCAGCAGCTCACGGGCCTGGGAGGGGCGGGAAGCCCGCTGGTACCGAGGGCGTTCGGCCTCGGGGGCACGGTAGTCGGGTCGGTGCCCCTCCTCGCCGGTGTAGACGGTGGGAATATCGATATGGATCCGGTCTGGCACGGTGGCCTGATGGAAGACGGTAGGGGTGGCGTCCGCACCGTCGACGAACACCTTCATCTGGAGACCGGCGCCGAAGCGGGCGAGGTCGTTGATGAAGGGCTTACGGCCGGCCACGACGGTACGCAGCCAGCCGCTGTCCTTGGACTTGGAAGAGCCCACGTAGAGCTGGGGGGCGGGTACCGCGGCTGCGGACGCGGCAACGCCTGTCCCCAGGTTGATGAGGGTGAGCAGTGTCGACTCTATTCCTTGGGTGACCTCGTGTCCGGTCCGGCCTCCGGTGGCGGTGGAACCGAAGCCGACCGGGTACTCGTTGACCTCCCCCTTGGTCCGGGGCACGGGCGTCAGATCCCGCATCACCGGGCGCAGCCACACCAGCCGGCCGTCCACGACCAGCGTGCGCCCGGCCGCGAGGATGTCGTCCCACTCCTTCGGCTTGGAGGTGAGCAGCAGATCGCTGATCGCGGTCCTGATGCCCGAACGCAGCGCGATGTGCGGACCGGGACCGGTCAGGTCCAGGCGTGAACTGATCTGCTCCGCCCAGAAATCCGCCTGCTCCCGCCGGAAGTCGATGGTCTCGGTCGACCTGGCAACGATGGCCTGACCCATCGCGCCATGGGCGAGGTACCACGGAGAGGGATCACGCGTCCCGGTAACCGGTGTCGAAGGCGCGGCCCCGGTGGATGCCGGATCAGGATCGCGATGGGCGTCCAGCGGGGACACCTCCCCTTCGGGAGAGGTCACCACAATCGCCGGAACCCCGTCGGTTCGCGGCGGTACGGCGTCGAGATCCGGGGTCACCGCGTCCGTGTCCTGCCCGTCCCTCGTGTCCCGGGCCGTTCGCGGGGGTGTGGTGGTCTCCTCCGGGAGTGGGGGCGTCAGGGCGCTCTCCGCGACCGGGGCGGAGACTTCGCTGGTCTCCGCGCCCTGGGCCGCAGGTGTCCGGGTGACCGAGGTACCGGAAGAGGCACCGGCCCGCTGGGAATCCGGCATGCTCCGCCGCGGTTCGGAGCCGAAGAACACCGCCGGGCGCGCCGAGTCGCCGGAAACGGCCCCAGGCGGCCTCGCCGGCAGCGTCGGCGGGGGGGCCAGCAGCGTCTCTGGCTCCGTGTGGACATCGGACCCACTCTGCTGGACCGTATCGGACACCTCGACGCGACGAGTTTGCGTGGGAATCACGTTGTCATAGGACGTTGGTGTGGAGTCGTGTCCCGTCTGCTCGCCCTCGGCTCGGTCCCACAGTTGGCGGAAGCCCGTGAGGATGTACGGGTTGTCCCTGCTGCCGAGGTTCGAGGGCCGGCCAGGGCCGTAGAGCCTCCGAAGCAGCGGCAGCAGTGCCGGGTCGTTCTGCTCCACCCAGTCCGACCCGTTGTTGCGCGGGCGGCGCCGCGAGTTGGAGTCCCTGCCGGTGTTCGCACCGAGATAGGCATTGCTGAGCTGCGCGAAATACTCGTGTGCGTTGCTGGACGAGTGGTTGGGGACAGGCCCGTCCGGCCATTGAGCGGGCGGGTCCGCGGCAACCTTCGCCTCGTACACGTCGCGGATCAACTGCCGGTCCTCGGCGCTCAGCACCGACTCACCAGACGAGGACTGACCACGCCCACGGGCGTCGCTACGGCGCTCGTAGGCAGCTTGAGCGGCTGCCCTCAACCGCACGTAGAAGGGATTGTTCTGACTGATCTGCCACATGTGCAAATAGATCAGCATCTGGTTGAGCACGGTGTCGTACTCGACCAAGGTGCCGGATGCGTTTCCGGCCGCCTCCCCCCAGCCGACCAGGCGTTCCTTCTGTGCGGTGGTGATCTTCCCCGACCGTTCGAAGTTGTGCGCGTACCGCTCCAGCGTGCGCGGTTGCGCGCCGTAAACCAACTTCTCCTGCAGCATTTCCTGCTGAAATTCGCTGAACTCCCGGTCCCCGGCCAAGGCCGTCTTGAGATCGTTGAGAGTCCGCCTGCGTTCCGCCGCCAGCGCACCGACCTCCGCGTCGGTCGCCCCAGATCGCACCAGCTCCATCACCGGGCTGCTGCCGAACGCCTGATGGGCCACGACATGAGTGAATTCGTGGGCGATGTGACCCAGCAGGAAGGAGGTACCGCCCCTGACCTGAGGATCGACGTTGAAGGTGTACTCCGCGCTGTCTCCCGTGCTGTTGAGCTTGATGCCCGGCATGCCGCCCCGGGGGTACTGCATCACGGTCACCAGCGGTTCTACGGCCATCAGTTCCTCAATGACGGCGCGAGTCTCCGCGGGCAGCGTCCGGTCGTCGCGGAGCCTGCCCAGCTTGTGGACATAGTCGCTCATCATCGCGTGGAATCGGTCCGAAGGAACGGCCTGGGCTGCCTTCTGAGCCTCACCAGCCGGACTCCGACGGTCGAGGTCGGGGTTCTTCCCTTCCCTCAGGGCGTCGTCGATCTCGGTCAGCAGGTCCCGGAAGACGTTCTCGGGGTTGAGCTGCTGCATCGCCGCCTCGGCCTGCTGGGCGAGCCGCTGTGCGCCCTCGACACGGGACCCTTCACCCTGCTTGTGGGCCACGTAGGCGCGGGAGCTCTCCGCGATGGCTTTGAGGGCGAGCAGACGGGCGCCCTGTCTGCTGCCGGGCAGGGCATGGAAGGCCCTGAGTTCCTCGTCGATGTCAGCGATCCTGGAGCTGCTGCGCAGCCCGGGTGCCGCCGTACTCTGCTTGAACTCCCTTTCCGTCATCATCGCGGACACCGGCAGCCGCCGGGGGCGGGGTGCTGTGGTGGGGGGAGCCGGCAAGGTCTCCACGTCCACAGGCAGTGGGCGGGTGATCGCGTCGGCCGGCTCGGGCGCCTCCGGCGTCTCCGGCTGGCGGGCCGGTGGCGTAGGTAGCTCCGCTTCAGGCTCTGCCAGGGCGTGTCCCGTCAGTTCGCTCTCGGCTCGGTCCCACAGTTGACGGAAGCCCTCAAGGATGTAGGGGTCCCATGGAGCGAGCGGCTCCGCGGCAGCCTTCGCCTCGTACACGTCGCGGATCAACTGCCGGTCCTCGGCGCTCAGCACCGACTCGATCGCGTGCGCCCACTCATGACGGGCAACGGAGTACCCGTCGTCGTAGAAGTCGTTGCCGAGCACGTCGGTGGTCTCACCCAGCAGGTTCTCCTCGCCGACGCCGACCAGATGGCGGCGGAAGTAGAGTCCCCGTGCGGCGTCGAACGACCGGCCTCCTCCGGGATGGTGGCGGCCCCTGAGCCCGGCGAACTCCTCGAGCGACGTCATCGGCCGGTTCCGGGGCACCACGATGAGGCGACGGCCCCCGGTCAGCAACGCCACCGCGATCTGCGGATCGGCGAGCATGTCCGCGACCAGGGCCTCCGCTTCCTCCCGGGCGGCCTCGGGCTGTTCCACACCGTCAGGAACGACGACCAGCAACCGCGCCGCCACGGCCGTGAAGTCCTCCACGGACAAGCTGGCGCGCAACCGCTCCACGAACGCCGGGTCAGCAGCCAGGAGTTCCCGGTCCCGCTGCGGCAGCGACGCCAGTTCCCGTGCCCGCGCGTCCGCGTCCATCGCGACGAGCCCGGCCGCCGTCTCCACGAGAGCGGGCGGGAGAGGAGTGGGTGACGGGGCAGGGGCAGGGGCGGGTCCCGCCGGCACCGTACTGCCGGCCGGTCGTACTGACGGGACAGTCGTGGCGGGCGGCGCGAACAGGACGGCGGGCTGGGCGGGGGCGAGGGGCCGGCCGACCGGCGGCAGTCCGCGATCCAGCCTCGCCTCGTTGTAAAGGTTGAGGGAGAGGACCGCCAGGGTGTCACTGTCGCGCTCGATGGTCTGCGGAGTCTGCTCCATCGACGCGTAGCTCCGGGCCTCCAGCCTCACGACGGCAGGAACAATGAGCGCCCGACCCTGGTGGTCGGGATTGGCATCCAGTGTGCGGAATTCGGTACGGATCCCCAGTGCCTCGTACTGGCTCACGAACCGTTCCGGCCTGTGCAGGAGCAGGTTGTCGAGGTACTGGCCGACCGTCGCGCGCAACGGGCCGCCTGACATGGTCAGCGGCAGGTCGAGGACTCCCCCGCCCCTGACGACGGTCTCGGCGAAGCGGGCGGCGATGCTCCGCGCCCGATGCTCAAGATACGCGCGGGGCCCGTCACCAAGGCTGCTCCGCAGGGCCGCGAGAGAATCGCGGGAGGCCACCGCAGTGAGGTCCTTCGGCCGCTGTGTCCAGTCGAGCGTTCCTCCTCGCACAGTGGCGGCGACCTGGGTGTATCCGAGCGCGATCGCACCTTCCAGTTCGTCGCCGTCCCACGGGTTCGCGGCATCGGCCCAGCGCGGGTATTGGCTGAGCCAGCGTGCGAAGTCCTGACGGGCCCAGGCACCGAATGCAAGGCCGGCGCCCGCATCCTCGTGAGCGATCTGCACGGGTGGGGACTCACGCCGCATAACGTCCCTGACGTGTTTGATGAACATCACGAGACGCGAGGTCGGAGCGGTCGCCGTGTGATGCACCAGCGTCGCGTATCCGGCCTCGTTGATCCTTACCGGCAGATCCTCCGCGAGGGGATCCACTACATATCCTTCCGATTCGGGGAAGATCTGCCCGATTCTCGTTCCCGGCCTCGCGCGCCGGAGCCGGGACATCACGTCGTTGACGGCCACCTGCACCTCGGACCGTTCGGCCCGGCCGTCCGCCGGCCCTCGCACCAGACCACGAGCCGGCTTCGTGACGATCTCAGGGACCGGCACTCCCCCAGCCTTGTCCAACGTGATCGTCAGAAGGTCGGGCAGCTCCACGATGTCGCCGAACTCCTCGACCGCCGCGCCACGGGGCAGCTCCACCCGGTACCGGTGCAGCTCGGCCTCCAACCCACTGGCCGGACCGAACCCCTCGACCGCTCCCGGAGCGGCAGAGACCAGCGGCGCCACAACAGGCGGCTCACCTCGCCGCGAAGAAGGCCCAGGCTGGGCGGAATAGCCCCCACGCACAGGCGTACGCCCGGAAGCACGCTGCTCCACTCTGTCACGGACGGAAACAGGCGCAGGAGGAGCAAGCTGATCCATCCTGTCGCGGACCGCCGCCTCCAGACGCGAAACAGCCTCCCACCGCCTGCTCTCCGGCCCCTTGTCACTCTTCCATTCCGTCACGCTGACCAGCACACGCCGCAAATCCTCGGTCCCCGCATCGTGCGGCAACCGCGACACGGCCCGATCAATGGCACGCAGCGCGGAAGAACGGCGCGACCCTCCACTCGCCGAGATCGTCAGCCAGTCACGAATCGGATCCAGCCCCGCCCCACGAGCCGGCGGTGCGAAGAGGACGTCCGGGCCTTCGGACTCCGACCCCAGCCGGTCTTCCCCTTCCCCGGCAGAGTCCGGCACCGCGGACGATGAGGATTCCGGAGACTCGTCCGAGGACCCGGGCAGGACGGTCTCCGCACCGGATGCGGCCACCGGACCCGAGGCGGAGCCGATCGCGGTCGATTCTGCCGAGGACGTGGGCGCCGTGGGGACGATGCTCCCTGCGGGCGGAACGGCCTCTGACGCCGCGGTGTCGGCACCTCTCCCGCCCGGCACCAGCAGAGCCGGCAGTTGCTCGGAGTCCGGTTGCGGCCGCGCGCCGGCCTCGGGCTCCGGCCGGGGCTGCGGCTGCGCTGCGGGCTGTGCGGCGGCCTCGGGGCCCCTGACGAGGGAGCCCAGCAGGGCCGTCGCCGGCAGGTGCCCGGCGCGCAGGTGCTCTGCGGCGACGAGTTCCACGACCTCCTCGGGCCGCGCCACGACACCCAAGGGGTTCTCATCCGGTGCGACTTGCTGAATACGGCCCAGCACCGAGCGTTCGGCCCAGAGCACAGACTCCTCCCGGCGTTCCGGTGACACACCCGGATCCGCGAGCCGAGCCCGGGCGGCATCGATATCGAAACGCGCCGAGCCCGGGTGACGGTGACTGGGGGAAGGAGCGTCCGGCACAGGAGTGATGCCCGTGGTGGGCGCCGTGTCTGTGTCCCGACGGGGTACCGGAACCTCGCCGCCCTGGTGTCCGCTCGTACGCCCGCCCCGCTCCGCGCCGGTGCCGGGGTCCGCCGTGCGCGGCGGCGTGCCGACCGGCTCGGACGAGGTGGAGTCCTCCACCCTCGACGCGGCAATCGGGCCGGCCGTGCCCCTGTCCGGCGTCGTGGCGGGTACGGGAGACACCGGCATTTCGTGCGATTGAGCGGAGGGGGGCACGATGTGGTCCGTCTGCCCCGGGGTACGCACGGGGGCCCCGTCCTCGGCGTCCCTGACGGGGTCGTTCCCCGCCGTGGGTGCGCCGAGCCGGTCACTGTCCGGTGTTCTGGCCGAGTGGGTGACGGTGTCGCCTGTCGACGACGGCCGCGTGGGCTCGGCCTTCGAGTCAGCGGCCTTCCCAGAAGGCCGCGCCTTGTCGGGCGAGGACGGACGGACGTTGTCCCCGGCCGTCGTGCCGGAGCCGCGGTGCCCAGATGAGACGAGGGGTTCCGTGACGGGCCGGTCCGAGGCGGGCCGCTGTTCGGTGGCGGAGCCGTCATCACGGCGCGCATCCGCGAGTTGGGCATCCGGCTTCCTGGCCTCGGCCGGGGACAAGTCGCGCCCTTGGTCACGGCCGGCCGGACCCTGTCCCGATTCGTCGGGGCTGAGGTTCCTGGAACCGTTCCCGGAAGACTGCGAGGTGCGGGACGACGACGGACGGGCATCGTCGCCGCCGGACCGGTCGCTCCTCTGGCCGGCGGGCTGGTCGCTCGAAGCGTGTGTCGTGGTCTGGGTGACACTGCCACTGCCATTGTTGGCGCGCAGGTTGCCCTCACCGGCACCTGAACCCTTGCTGCCGACGGGCGGCTTCCAGCCAGGGATGTTGTCGAGCGAGGCGGGCGGGCCGCCGAAATAACCGGGCCCGGAATGCGTAACCCTCGGAGTAGCCTTCGGAATCGGACCCTCCGCCCTCGAACCACCCCCCGGACCCGGCGACGGAACCCCCTCACGGTCGCCCGGCAGAACTCCGACAACACCCGACCCAGAAACCCTCGTCGACGAGCGCTCCGGAGACGGCGAAGGAAGGTTGTCGATACTGGCAGGCGGGCCGCCGAAATAACCGGGCCCGGAATGCGTAACCCTCGGAGTAGCCTTCGGAATCGGACCCTCCGCCCTCGAACCACCCCCCGGACCCGGC
>NZ_JBFALC010000039.1:0-47502 GCF_040656035.1 Streptomyces sp. NPDC050211 | reverse complement strand
GCGACGGAACCCCCTCACGGTCGCCCGGCAGAACTCCGACAACACCCGACCCAGAGACCTTCGCCCCCTCCGGGTCGCCGGACGGCCGGATGCTGGACGCGACAGGCGAATCGGAACCGTGGTTCCTGGGCGGTGTGCCACCGGGCGGGGAGTCCGGGGTGCCCCGGGAGTCCGGAGCGACCGGGGGGCCATCGGGGCGCTTCCCGGCGGGCGGGGTGAGGCCGGCCCCGTCCCCGGAGCCGACGGGATGCGTGGTGACCGGCGGCTGCGGGGCAGGGGTGCTGCCGCTGTCGCGTCCGGCCGGACCCGGCTGGGGGGTCGAGCCGGGGGTCTCCGTCGTCCCCGAGTTCCCGCGGCCCGGTAGCGGAGTGGGGAGCGGTGCCGTGGAGGAGCCGTCGGTCTTCGTCGCTTGGGCGGGCATACCGAGGTCGCCCGAACGTCCGTTGCCGGGGCCGCTGTTGGTGGGGTGGTTGTCCTTGACGGAGACGCCGTCCCTGCCGCCGGACGGAGGGGGAGCCAGCGATCCGTCTCCCCTGCCCGGGCTGTCGGGGGTGGGCAGGGAGAGGTCGCCGCCAGGCGTCCGGGACGGAGGCGGAACCGTCCCTTCGCCGCCACCCGGTATGGGTTTGACGGTGGACGGGGTGACACCGGGCACGGACGCCGGCGGGGCGTCGCCACCAGGAGTGGGCGTGGGGACGAAGGAGCGCCCCCCACCGCCGTAATGCCAGCCCATCATGCCGCCGCCGTGCGCGCCGAAGCCCGCCCCGATGATCGCACTGATGGCCACGGTCCAGTTCACCTCGAAGTCGGCACCCGCGATCTCGGCGCCGAGCGCGCCGAGACCGAGGTCGAAGGCCACCTCGACCCCGGCACCGACGACGGCGCCCCCGGTGGCGCCGGCGATCGCGCCCCCCACGGTGCCGAGTCGGCTCCCGATCGCGGTCACGACGGGGATGAGCCTGGCCAGCAGCGAACCGACGATCGACATCACGCGTGCGAGGAGCGGGCCGAGGCCGATGAGGACGAGCCCGGCGATGACGCCCAGGATGTTCGCCCACATGGCGGCGTTGAGCTGCTCCGCGTACTCCTCGGCCGCCTTGTGCAACTCGTCGGCGTAGCGGTTGATCGTCTGTCCGATCGTCCATGCCTTCTCGGCGGCGGCGTCGAAGGTCAGGGCAAGCCCTTCCTCCCACGCCCGGCGCGCCTCATCGCCCGCCGCCCCGGTCATGCCGATGCCGTCCACGTGGCCGTTGACGGCGACTCGGCGCTCGTGAAGAGCGTCACCGAGCTGGATCCAGGCGTTGCCCAGGGCGTACATCTCCTCGATCTTGATGTCGCCGAGTACGGAATCCGCGTCTTCCATGGTGGGGCCGCCCTCCCTGGGCGTGATGTGTTCGACGGTCGCCTGACTGGTGCCGTACCGGGTGGTCTGTTGAGGTGGCTAGGTCCGGGTCACGGGCTGTGCTCTCGTCGTGGGCGGGTCTTCGGCGCGGGGTTCGCCGCCCCGCCGATCACCGGCACCGGTGCTGGACGGCGCCGCGGACTCCTCGGCCGGCACGTCCCGCTCGTCCATGGCGACCTGGACGAGGGTGGGCTCGTGGCCCCGGCGGACCAGCGTTCCGCGACCGGGCTGACGGCGGTACGCGCGCTGCTCGTTGATGAGGACCCCTTCGCGGTGGTCGCCGGACAGCAGCAGGCCGCCGGAGCCGATCTCCTTGAGCTTGCTCAGCAGCGGGTCCGACAGCAGGGCTCGCGCGGCGCCACCGACCCGGCGGGCCAGTACGAGATGGAAGCCCAGCTCGTCCGCCTGCGGGATGAACTCGGCCAGCGGAGCCAGCGGGCCGCGTCCCATGCTGCCCGCCGCCAGGTCGTAGTCGTCCACGACGACGTACAGTTCGGGGCCCTCCCACCAGCCGCGCTCGGCGAGCTGGGTGGGAGTGATGTCGGCCGGAGGCATCCGGGAGCGCAGGGTCTCGGCGAGGGCCCCGACCTGTCCGGCGACCAGGTCGGAGCTGCCGCCGCGGGCACCGATGTACTCGTCGGCCACCACGCCCAGCAGACTGTGCCGGTAGTCGACGATCATGAACCGTAGCTCGTGGGCGGTGTGGCGGGCGGCCAGACCGCGCATCCAGGCACGCAGGAACGCGGTCTTGCCGGATCCCGAGTCGCCGAAGACCACGAAGTGCGGGTCGCTCGAGGTCAGATCGAGTCCGACGGGAGCCAGATCGGACTCGCGCACCGCGACAGGTACCTCGCGTTCGCCGAGGGCGGCGCCGTGGCCCTCCCAGCGTTCGGCGGGCGTCGGCGCCGCGGCCGGCGACAACTCGCGGACGGTGATCCGGTCGGGCAGTACGCGCAGCGCCGGGGCCGCGGCCCGCTGCCAGCTCTCCGCGATCGTGGACACCAACCGGCGCTCGGCGTCGGCGATGCCGTCCGTGCCGTCCACGCCGTCCAGCCGGGGCAGCGCGATGTGGTGGGTGAGTCCGGGTGAGGCCAGCCCCCTGCCTGGAACGCTCTGGCCCAGGGCACGGGAGGCGGGGCGGCTGATCTCGGACTCGGAGGGGTCGTTGAGCCACAGTTCGAGACGGCCCGGAATGTTGTCGCGTAGGCCGACGCGGATCTCCGCCCACCGGTTGGCGGTCAGCCACAGGTGGACTCCGACACCGAGGCCGCGGGCGGCGATGTCGGTGAGGGTGGTGACGGCGTTGTCGTCGGAGGTGTGCAGAGCGGCCCAGTTGTCGACGACCAGCACGATGTCCGCGGCCCGCACGCCCTCGGGCAGGTCGCCCTCGGCGCGGCGGGTGCGCAGTTCGGCCGCCGACTGGATGCGCAGGTCGCGGAACATCCGCTCGCGCGCGGTGACCAGTCGGCTGACCTCGGCCAGCACCCGGCGCACCCGCTCCTCGTCGCGGCGGCCCGCGATGCCGGCGACATGGGGTGCGTCGCTCAGTCCGTGCAGCGAGCCGCCACCCATGTCGATGGCGTAGAACTGCAGTTCTTCGGGGGTGTGGGTGAGCATGGCGCTGAGCATCGCGGTGCGCAGGAAGGTCGACTTGCCGCTCTGCGGGGCGCCCACCAGCGCGATGTGCCCTTGCCGTCCCGTCAGATCCGCCGTGAGGGGGATCTGTTCCTGGCGCACGGGCACGTCGATCACGCCGATCGGGAACACCAGCCGGCCCCCGTAGGGCCACAGGGAGCAGCGCAGGCCCAGCTCCGGGTCGACCTCCGGCTCACCGAGCAGCGAGCTGAGGGCGAAGTGCGCGGGCAGCGGGGGCAGCCACACCTGGTGGCCCGGGACGTCCTTGTTCACCAGTCGCTCGACCGCGATCTGCAGCTCGGTCGCGCCCCCGTCCGGGGTCCACTCCGAGTGGGTCGCCTCGCTCTCCTCGGGGGCGAGCGGGGCGAGGTCTCCGTGCACGGCGAAGGGAACCGGTTCGGCGGCCACGGCAGCGGCGCCGGAGTCCTGCTCGCGGTAGGGCGCCGACACGTGCGCGACGCGGAAACGCTCGTAGACCGACTCGTCGACCTTCAGATAGGCGGAGCCCGGGATGGGGGGCAGCGCGTAGGCGTCGGCGGTGCCGATGACGGCACGGGACTCGGCGGCGCTGAAGGTCCGCAGGCAGATCCGGTAGGACAGATGGGACTCCAGGCCGCGCAGTCTGCCTTCCTCAAGGCGCTGGGTGGCCAGCAGCAGGTGCATGCCGAGCGAGCGCCCGACCCGGCCGATCTGGACGAACAGGTCGATGAAGTCCTGCCGTTGCGAGAGAAGCTCGCCGAACTCGTCGACGATGATGAACAGGTAGGGCAGGGGGTCGAGCGGTTTGCCGTTGACGTCGGTGCCGCCTGCGGCCTGACGGAGCTGGTACTCGCGCACGGAGTCGACGTTCCCGGCCTCCCGCAGCATGCGCTGCCGGCGCTGCTGTTCGCCCTGCAGGGCCTTGCGCATCCGGTCGACCAGTGCGAGGTCGTCGGCGAGGTTGGTGATCAGGCCGGATACGTGCGGCAGTTCGGTGACGCCCGCGAAAGTGGCGCCGCCTTTGAAGTCGACGAGGACGAAGGCCAGGTGCTCCGGCGCGTGCACCATGGCCATACCGGTAACGAGGGTGCGCAGCAGCTCGCTCTTGCCGGACCCGGTGGCGCCGACGACCAGCCCGTGTGGGCCGATACCGCCCTGCGCCGACTCCTTGAGGTCGAGGTGCAGCGGTTCGCCGGTGCCGGTCACCCCGATGGGGACGCTGAGAAGGTTCTTCGCGTCGGGGCTGCGCCGCCCGGCGGCCGGGTCGAAGGCCGCCATGTCCGCGAAGCCGAGCATCCCCGAGAGGGAGACGTCCTCGGCGAGGACCTGTTCGCGTTCGCCGGACAGCCTCAGCGGCGCCAACGCACGTGCGGTGGCCGCCAGGACGGCGGGCGCCGGCTCGTCGACGGCACCCCTCTCGATCGCCGCGTACAAGCCCGGCATGCGTCCCTCCAGGACGAGTCCACCGCGTGCGTCCGTACGGGCGCGTACGTCGACCCGGCCCGGTTCGGAGCCCTCCTCCTCCACGAGGCACACCACGTGCACCCCCAGGTCGGGTCCCGCCTCGGTGAACAGGTCGGCCAGGAGTGCGGAACGGGCCCAGGAGGCCCCGGGCTCGTAGTCGTCCAGGAAGACCACCAGGTGGCGGCGCGGGCCGCTGTCACGCTGGGCGATGAGACGGCCGTTGCGTTCGGCGCGGGCCGCAACCGCTTGGTCGAGGGCGGCCCGCAGTTGATCGTGGAGTCCGGCGAAGTCGTCGGCGAGCAGGGGGACGACCTCCTGCTCGCGGCTCTGTGTCCGCGGGTCGGGGTCCTGGGTGTGCGGCAGCCACTTCGCCCAGTCCCAGGCGGAGTTGCCGCCGGTGACGACCGCGACCCGCACGTCGTCGGGGGCGTGCAGCACCGAGAGCTGCAGCAGCAGGGTCTGGGCCAGCTCACGGGTGCGCGGGCGCGGCCCCAGCAGACTGACCACGCCGGACGCCCGCAGGTCCAGCCAGGCGGCCTGGCCGTCCACCGTGCTGTGCGCCTCGACGAGTTCGGCGGCTGCGTGCTGGCACTCGATGTCGACCTCGATGGTCGGATCGCTCTGCTCCGGGACGCGCAGGGCATCGGCCAGCGGCACCGTGCCGGTGCCGAGCCGCAGTTGGAGGAAGTCGGTGTCACCGGGGCGGCGTTCCCACACCCGGCGCCGCTGGGTGGCTATCGCCCACAGCCGATCGGGGTGCGGATGCCGCCAGGCGTCGGCGGCCTGCTGGCCGACCCTGCTCAGCTGAGCCCGCTTGCGTACACCGGCCAGGTACTCCAGGTACCGCTCCCGCTGCCGGAACTGGTTGCGGCGCCGACTGCTCCGCAGCTGCATCCGCACACCGATGGTGATGCCCACGGACACCACGACGAAGGCGAACCCCAGCAGGATCATCCATGCCTTGCCGTAGGCCACCATGTACGCGGCCATGCTCACGCTGGACAGCAGCGGCAGGAGCAGCATCAGCCATCCGGCCGCGCCCTGCGGCTGGGGCTTCTGGGGCGGTGAGGCCAGTTTCGTCATGCCCTCCGGCACCGGTGGGGGCGCCATCCGGACGGGGCGGTGGAACGGGATTCGACTCACGGTGACTGCCTAGCTGCCTTCGGGGTGTGGGACACGGGGAGTGGGAGAAGGCGGTACTCAGTAGGGGAAGGTCATGGTGACCGCTGTCCGGTTGGTGTCGGTGACCTCCTCGGGATCACCGCCGCCGCTGCCCGTCGCGGTCAGGTTGGTGATGAACTCGGTGAAGATCTTGGTGACGCCCTGCTCGGCCACGCTGAAGTTGCCCCAGGCCATGCCGACTCCGTCCGCCAGCGTGGGCAGGACCCCCAGGGACGGGTCCTCCTCTGTGCCGAACAGCTCGGTCATGACCCGCGTCCACTCGTTCTGCACCTTCTCGGCGTCCGAGGCGGCCTGGCCCTGCCATGCCACGCGCAGCCCGTTCAGTGTGGTGTGAATGGTGCCGATGCGCTCGGCGACGGAGTTGGAGAGTGCGACCAGTGACTTGGACGTGACGTCCAGGCCGGCCGGGGACACATCGATGACGGAGATGTCGTAGTTGGCGGCTTCGCTGTCAGCCATGACTCGCCTTCCTCGGGTGATGATCCGGTGATCCAGGAGGTATGGGGTGATTCCCTCAAAGGCGCGATAGGGAGACCGCACTGACAATTCATCACATAAGTGGTTAACCTGGCGGCGGTTCTCGACGCTTGAGAAGACGAAGGAGACACCGTGACCGAACCGATCGACTCGCAGTACGACCAAACACCGCTTCCCGAGCCGGAGATGGTGGACGAGGACGGCGACAAAGCCGCCGATCCCTCGGAAGACAACGGCAAGGACCTCAGCCACCTGGTACCGGATCCAGAGGTCGTCTGGGACGTGCCGCCCTCCTTCAACATCGACCCGACGGACCTGTCGGGGGGCGGGGACGGACCGCAGCCGGAGGAGATCAAGGAACCCTCCGCGGATCTGAGGGTCGACCTCGGCGCGCTGCGCACCGCAGAGAAGTCGATGCTCACCGAGGCACGCGGCGCCGTGGACAAGTACGAGGAGGTCCGCGCCCTGGTCGCAGCCGTCAAGGACACCGTCTTCGGACAGGGCGCCACGGACACGTATGAGAGAGGGGGAGACAACAGCAATTCGATGTCGTACGACCCGCAGCAGGGCGAGTCCGTTGCCAACCCGTTCGCCGCGACCGGCGAGACGTTCGCCGCCGAGATGAACCCGGCCATGGAACGCGCGCTGCTCGAGGTCGGCTCCACGATCGAGAAACTGGGCGAGTACATCGCGCTGCTCAACCACTCCGGACAGGTCTACGCGGAGGCGGACCGCAAATCCCGCTTTCCCGCTCCTCCGGCCCAGGCCTGAACCGGCAGGCCGCGCCGCCCCGTTCCGCAGGTGCGGAGCGGGGCGGCCGTGCGCCGTGCCGCGGTGGCACGCCGCACGCCGTCCGGGGTGCGGCGTCCCGGGCGCGCCGCGGCGCCGCTCAGCCATCCGACTGCCCGTCGGTGACGTTGTCGTAGTTCGTGCCCTCCGCGTTGTGGTAGTTCGAGTAAGTGGTGTTCATCCGGCGGAGGATGTCCTCCATCAGCGCTTCCAGGTCGTGCTGGCAGGTCAGGAACCACGACTTGATGTCGTCGAACGTGGCGTAGGACGGACTGTTCCAAGAGGTGCCGATGTCGTTCATCTTGGTGGCGATCGACGCCATGCCGGTCGTGATCTCCGCCGACTCCCGCCCCACAGCGCCGATCGCCTCCTTCAGCGCCGCGAGGTTCGCGAGCCAGTCCTGCGTGCTTTGTTCTGCCATCTGGGAGACACCTGTCTTTCAACCCGGTCCGAAGTCCTCTGGCGTCCTGCCGCTCCGTCCTGCTCAGAGAACCTCTTCCGGGGGGAGGTCCACGGGCAGGAGAGTGGTGAGCAGTTCCTCGTCGGCCGATGCGAGATCGACGGCGCTCAGACCGAGTTCGGCCACGCGCTGCGCGTGCCTCTCGGTCATCCGCTGGAAGACCTGTCGCGCGCTGCGTCCGTTGCCGAACTGTTCGCCGCGCGGCAGCGTCTCGAAGTAGTCGTGCAGCGCGGTGGTGGTCTGCGGCGCGAAGGTGTACTGGTGGCTGTCGGCCTGGTGCTCGACGATGCGCACCAGCTCGGACGAGGAGTAGTCGTCGAAGTGCAGGGTGCGGGTGAAGCGTGAGGCCAGGCCGGCGTTGGACTCCAGCAGCCGGTTCATCTCGTTCGGGTATCCGGCGACGATGACGACCACCTCGTCACGGTGGTCCTCCATCAGTTTCACCAGCGTCGAGACGGCCTCCGCGCCGAAGTCGGTGAACTGGCCCTGCGGCACGAGGGAGTACGCCTCATCGATGAAGAGCACCCCGCCCAGGGCGCGCCGGAAGACGGCGGTCGTCTTGGGCGCGGTGTGCCCGACGTACTCCCCGACCAGGTCTCCCCGGTCGGCCTCGACCAGGTGACCGCGGCTGAGCAGACCGAGCGCCGCCAGGAAGCCGCCGTAGAGGCGGGCCACGGTGGTCTTGCCGGTGCCGGGGTTCCCCGCGAAGACGAGGTGCCTGCTCAGCGGCGGCGGCGCGAGCCCGGAGTCCTGGCGGGCCTTGACCATCTGCATCAGCTTCGTGAGCGTGACCACGTCGCGTTTGACACCTTCCAGGCCGACCAGCCGGTCGAGCTCCGCGCGGAGTTCCTCCAGCTTCGCCGCGGCCGCCTCGGAAGCCTCGGGGTCCTGCTCGCCCTCCCCCGCGGTGCCGCTGGTGCCCACCGCCCTGCGGACGCCGGGAACCGGGGTGCTCCCCTGCTTCGCCGCCGGGGGTGGCAAGGTCGGCAGCACCGGATCGGCCACATCCTCGACATGACAGTCCTGCGCATACACCTCGGCCTCCTCGTCGCGCAGCAGGTCCGTCTCGGTGCCGTCCACGGCGCAGCGGCGCAGCACGATCCGGGAGCGGGCACCGGCGTAGACGGCGGGGAAGCGGCTCTTGGTGAAGTGACAGTCGTCGTAGCCGCCTTCGCCGCCGTCCCCGACGTACAGCGCGTTCTTCGCAGCGGACGCGACCGTGAGGCCATGGACCGTGGGACGAGCGCCCGCGTACACGACGACACCGCTGCCCCGGGACTCGCGTACCGCTCCGCCCTCCACGAGGACGGTGCTGTCCTCCTCCAGGAGCAGACCGGTGGTGGCACCGGTGATCGTCACGTTCTCCAGCAGGGCGCCCGTGTCCCGGCCGACCCGGACACCGGTCTCACCGATGGAGGTGACGGCGCAGTCCGCCAGCAGCGGCCGGTGGGTGGTGATCAGGCGTACGCCGTCGCGGTCGCCTTCTATCCGGCAGTCGCGCAGGGCCGCGTCGCCGCCCTCCACACACAGCCCTGTCAGCTCGACGTCGGTCACCTCGCACCGCTCCGCCAGGAGTTCGGCCCGTTCGGTGACACGTGCACCGTGCTCGGGGGTGCCACCGATCGCGCAGTCCCGTGCGTTCACCCGCGCCGAGCCGCCCAGGTGCACGGCCGTGTAGGCGGTCTCCCGCACGGTGCATCCGGTCAGTGAGACCTCGGCCTCGCCCGTCGCGTACAGCCCGTTGGCACCGGTGCGGGCGAAGGTGGAGTCGCGCGCGGTGGCGTTCCCGGTCGCGCTGACGACCAGCGCGGTGTCCACGCAGTCCACGGCCCGGACCGAGACCAGTTCCGCGACGGCCTCTCCCGTGACCAGCACCGCGGCACCGGTGGTGTGGTGCACGTGGCAGCCGTCCAGCACGATCGCGCTTGCGTCCTCCGCGAGTACACCGGAGCGTCCGGTGCGGAAGATCTCACAGTCGCGCAGCCGTACGCCCTGGGTCAGGTCGGCGGAGCGGCCTGCGGCAGCGGCCGACGAAGAGGCCGCCACCGGGTTCTGGTCCTCGTCGGAGGGACCGACGTCCCGCCGCCGGTGGCGCTGCGGGCCCGGAGGGCGGCCCGCCGTGCCGCGTACCCGGACCCCCTGACCGCTCGCCTCGTACAGGCGGCATTCGCGCAGCGACGCGGAGGCGTGTCCGTCCACGAGGACGGCGGCGCCGCCGCTGCCGCGTATCTCGCAGCGGGTCAGAGTCGCGTGCGCGCCGGCGGTCACCACGATGCCGCGTCCGGCGACGCCGTCCACGAGCGCGTCGGTCAGTTCGAGGGCCGCCTCGTCCTCGACGACCACGCCGTCCCCGGTGCAGCCGCCGACCGTCAGGGCCTCCAGCGTGGTGCGGCTGGTGCCCGTCAGACGCACCGCCATGCCCTCGGCCCGCCGCACCGAACAGCCGCTCAGCAACGGAGCCGCCGCGGCGGCGACCTCGACGCGACCGCCGGTGATCTCGCAGTCCCGCAGCACCGGTTCACCGCCGCGCAGCAGCACCGCGGCCTCCCGGGGCGCGGGGGAAACGAGGGTGAACCCGCGCAGCTCGGCGCGGCCCGAGTGCACGGTGACGGCCGGGCCGCGCGGCGCGACCAGCCGTACGGTGCCCTTGGCGACCAGGACGATGTCCTTGTCCAGCACCAGGCCCTCGGTGTACGTCCCGGCCTGCACGGTGATCACCCCGCCGGGCTTGGCGTCCCTGACGGCCGCACCGATGGAGCGGTGCGCGCCCCAACTGCCCAGTGCCACACGCTGTGCGACCGAGTTCACCCCACGCATGGTCGACCGGTCCGCCTCTCGGTCACAGGTCGCCGCCGAGGTTGGCCAGCCAGCCGAAGAGGCCGAAGACACCGGCGGTCAGCGGCAGGGCGGCGACGACGAGAGCGGTGACGACGGCCCCGGGCCAGGTGGGCCGCTCCGGCTCGATGGGACGCAGGGCCGCGCCGAAGGCGAGGAACAGCCCGCAGGCGACCAGGACGGCACCCGCCGCGAACGCGGCCAGCGGGCCCGCGGTACGCGAGTCGAAGAGGTACTCGGGCACCCGCACGGCCAGCGCGAGCAGCCCCAGCACTCCGGCGGACAGCAGCGGGATCACGCTGGACAGCACGCGCACCGAGCCGGCCTGGAGCAGCAGCCCGACGCTGACGCAGGCCACCAGGAAGAGGGCGTACACGTCACGCGAGGTGGTCAGGGTGAGCAGGGCGGCCGTGAGGACGGTCGCGGTGACGACACTGAGGAAGGTGAGCAACCCATTGCCCCGGCGGACGACGGCGGCGACGTCCGCGCTGCCCAGGGCGGGGGCGCCGGTGTCCGGACCGTCGGGCACGAGCACCGCGATCTGGCTGGTGATCCGGGGCAGCAGCCCTGTCAGCACGAACAGCACCAGGGCCACCACCGCCGCCGAGCTGGTCAGACTCGCGTCCAGCACGACCAACGGCGCCACGAACAGCGTGGTCACCAGCGTCAGCGTCTGGAGCACCACCGTGGCAGGAGCCGGGAAGGCGACCACTCCGGCGAGCGCGCCGATCACCGCGGTGCCCATCACCAGAACCGGAGTGACCACCGGGCCATGGACCGGCGCTCCCAGGCCGGCACAGGCCAGCAGCGGGCAGGCGGCCAGTGCGAGGAGCTGGCGCACCGGACGCGGCAGCGGCCAGTTCTTGCGCTCGGAGTACCAGGCGAGCAGCGCCGAGCACAGCGCGGCCAGTACGAAGAACAGCACGGCCACGCCCGCGATCCGATGCGCGCCGAGCCAGGCGGCCGAGATCACCATGACCACCAGACCGGCGCCGAGAACGCTCTGGGCACGCCGGCGGGCGCTCCACAGGCCGCCGTCCTCGCGGGCGTTCGTGATCTGTTCGTCCAGGTCGGTGACGGTCAGCTCGCTCAGCTCCGCGGCCCGCTGGTCGCGCAGGTACAAGGTGGCACCGTCCACGATGCCTGCACCCAACAGCGTGTCGCCGGGGGCCATGGGAGAACCTCCCGACGGCTCGAGTGTCCAGACCGGGGGCATGCCCTCGGACTCGGGCTGGCCGCACAGGGTGGCGAGTCGCGGGACGTATTCGGCGATCGGGGCATGGGCTGGGAGTGCCAGGTCGACCTGCCTGCGTTCGCCGACCACGGTGATCCGGCAGCGTTCATCGGGCACGGACGTTTCCTTCGGTGTTCGGAGCGGGGAGCCGCAAAGAGATGGCGTGAGGAATGCGGTGCCTCACTGCCGCCAGGTGGACACATTCGACCACTCGGCGTCGCTGTAGTTGTTCCAGTTGACATTCATGGCGTGGGCAATTCGACCCAGCACGCCGTCCTCTCCGAAGAGGCCGTTGGCCGCCAGGTCCCACCCGTTCTGCATGTCCTGGTAATAGGTGGCGGCCTCGCTCTCCCGCCACGCGTCGGCCAGCGGCGACAACTTGTTTTTCAGCAGCTGGAGTTCTGTGGTGATCTCTCCGGCTCTGGCATTGATGGTGCTGCCCGCGGCCTCGAGCCCTTCGCCTACGTAGATCGGCGTGCCGTCGATGTTGGCCATGAAACGCTCCTCGAACGCGCCCGGTCCTGCGGATGAAAGCGCGGATGAATCGGATGGATACGCGGATGGATCAGCCTGCGGATCAGTTGAAGTTCGTGCCGCTCGGGGGCTTCGGAACGTCTTCGCCCAGCTGGGTGAGGTTGTTCAGGTTCTGCTGCTCGGTGTCCTTGTAGTTCACGTAGTTGCCCTGAAGTCCCTTGGAGATTCCGTCCAGGGCGTCGTTGAGCATGCGGGCATAAACGTCGTACTTCGCCATCAAGTTCTGGAACTCGGCCTGGGCTATACCCTGCCAGCTCTGCTCCAGGCTGGTCACATAGACCTTCAGATTGGCCAGTTGCCCGGCGATCTCAGTCGCCGTGGTAGCCGTATTGGTGGAGGCCTCAGCCAGGTACTCCGGTGTCACCCGGTACGTCACACCACCGACGCTTACGGAAGGCTCGACAGCCATGAGTGGAATCCGCCCTTCTCGACCGTTGTCCCGTAGTCAAACATCGCCGTAACGACGGCCGGGCCAGATGAGCAGAACCTGGGCACCTTCTGAACACAACAAGTGGGACGTGCCCAGTGCGCCTGGGCCTCGCGCGTTCGCCTCGCCCCGGCCGTACTGACCACGTGTGAGTTGATGCGCGCACGAGTGCCCAAGGGCTGGTCGAAAGAGGAGGAGGGCGGCGACGCACGGACGCGGCCCGGGACGACCTGAACCCACCCGCCCTATCGGCGTTCAGGCTTCGTTCTCGGACTTGTAGCGAGGTGACAAGGATCCGCCGCCCGGCCAGTTCCCAGCGCAGATGGATTCCGGCCGACGCGCGGTCGCATAGACCTTCGCGCCCCGAGTGACGAGTGAACGAGCTGGGCTGCAAGATGGCGGACGATGCCGCGATGGGCTCCGGTGATCAGTGTCGTGGCTTTACCACAGGATGCGCAGCGCCGAGGCCGCCGCCTGCGGCGCGCCGGCGGCAATATTCCCGGTCCCCTGTCGAGCGGGTGAGGTCACTTCATTTCCCGGGCTGCACAGCAAAGCGAATCCACACATCCTGTCGTTCACGGACAGTCTGGTCACGACATGATGGCTTCAGATGAGCACTCACAATCGCCCTCGCCGCCCCATGGCATCGAACAGCAACTCAGGCAGCGTCAGCGGCAATTCCACGACAACCTGCCGACGGAGTGGGTGGCGATGGGCCTAGCGGGTCCGTTCCATCTGCCTGTCGTCTTTGAATCCTCTTCTCGCCCTGCTGTGCTTCGACGCCTGGCGAGCTGCGTTGATGAGGTCCCGTTCTTCCGGGGTGAGGTTGGACGTCAACTTGGCGTTATTCATCCACCCGTTGAGCAGAGCATGTGAACCACCCAGCCGGAGAGAGTAGGACCACGCGCTCTCCCCTCTCAGGTCTCCCCGCCATCCGGCGGCCCACTTCAGCAGGTGAGCGATTTTCTGTGCCTGACTGTAGCGAATTGAACTCATTGGCCTAATCGGTAAGTTACGTCACGTCCAGATCTTCTGCGGTGCACGGACCGAGTTCACTCTTCGACGACACGGAGTGCTCGGCGCAGGCCGCCTGAAGGGCCGGCCCGGGAGGAAGGCACGTCGGCGGACACGGCACCCTCCGGCCCGACGGGTGCCGCCCCAGAGGACCGGGACACCGTCGCCGCCGAACGCACTGGCGAACCACGCAGGCGCTCGGCTGGAAACCCCAGCCGAGCGCCTGCGTCCACACGACTGCCTGGGGGCGCTGTCTCCCGCCCGGCTTTGGAGCGGTCACCCGGACTGTGTCAGCCGGCCATGGTCATTCGATCAGTCGCCAGCGGGTGTCGTCCGGCGAACCGCACGAGCCGATCACCAGCCGCTGGTCCGGCTCCTTCTTCTCAGCGCCCACTCCATTGACCATGAGGCACAGGTGGTTGCTGGCGTAATTGCGGATCATGACGCTGCCGTCCCCGGCCGGATCGAACCACCACAGCTGGTTGTCGCCCATGGTTCCGGTGCAGTGGGCCTCCAGGAGCCCGGTCCCCGAAGGCTGTCCCCCGCGGGTCGGCAGGTCGATGCACAGACCGTCCTTCAGATTGGCGAACTGCACGAGATCAGTGCCGCCAGGGCCCGCGTCGGGACGAGGGGACGTCATCCTCCACAGCTGGTTGTCCTGGTCGGTGCCGTCGCAGTAGTACTGGTTGACGTCCTCGCCCTTCTTGCCCGCTTCGTTGAACGGGATATCGGCGCACAGCCCGGTGAACACGTTCTTCAGCAGCACCGTGCGAGAGACGGCCGTCAGCTTCTGCAGTTCGGCCTTGGCCACGTCCTCCGCCCGCGTCTCAGTCCGATTCTTCGTCGGAGAGGCCGACGGAGTGACAACGGGGTCGGGCACCCGTCGCTCGACGCTCGTGCCGGGCTCCGTTACCGTCTCCTTCTTCGGCACCGTCTCCTTCTTCGTCACCTTCGGTTCGGTGGACGGCGACGGGGATCTGGTGAGCTTCTCGTGGGCCGCGGCCTGCTCGGCCGCCAGCTCCGCCTTCTGCGCCTCCTCGTCGGCCTGGTAACTGCGCCACGCGCCCACCCCCAGGGTGGCGCCCGCGGCGAGTGCCAGCACGGCCACCGCGCCGGCGACCCGGGTCCCCATGCGGGAGCGCTCTCCTGGCTGCTGGGCACTGGTCGTCAGTGCGTCGGCGAACCGCGCCCGTTGCCGCCGTTTCGTTTCGTCCTGGTCGTTTTCACTCAATGCCGTTCCCAACTCGCAGAGGCTTCAACGGTGTGTGTGCCGAAGCGTCCATCCCGCCCGCTCCGTTCCCGCCCCGGACGCGGCCCTCGGATCCCGGTCCGGGCAGCCGGGCACCGGGGGGGCGCGCGAGGCCGGTCCCGGGACACGAAGACCGCCGCCGGTGCACGGGGCGGGCGGACCGGGCCGGATCCGGCTCATCGCGGCACCGGACCGTACAGCTCGCGCTCCCGCAGCAGTTCTGCCGCCTTCAGCAGCGAGGCGGACAGCCGGCGCCGGTAGGTGCTGAAGGACAGCGCCGCCCGGTTGGCCGCGGCCTGCTGGCTGCGTGGCCCGTTCAGATAGGTGATCTCCAGGATGTCGGCCAACTGCCGCCGGCCGGGCTGCGCCCGCAACTGCGAAACGGTCTCCGTGAGTACCTGGCGCAGCTCGGCGGGGCCGGCATCGGACGCCACCAACCGGGTACGCAGAAGCGCGCTGTGCGCCAGCTGCTCCGGCTCCGAGACCTTCTGGTAGGCGTACTTGACGGCACCCACGAACTCCGGCCACGGCATGGCGGGTGTCACCGGCTCGGCGGCCGGAGCGGAGGCCGCTGCGGGCTCGTCGGCCAGCAGCCGGGTGCTCAGTGCCTCCGCCCAGCGGGCGAACGGCATGCCGCGCCAGTCCCGCACGAACGAGAGGATCGGTTCACCGTCCGCACAAGTGACCGTCTCCCCGGGCTGCTGGTCGTACAGACTGAGGAGCCGCGACAGTTCCTCCTGCTCCCGTGCCGCGCACGTCCAGCTCACCGCGAGACCTGGCGTGGTCGCCCACAAGGTGGTGAGAGCGAAGCATGTAGCCACCGCGCTGCCGGTGCTCCAACGCCCCAGCAGCAGTCGCTCCGTGCGTCGCAGCGATGACGACCGGCCCTTCAAGTGTTCGAGCGCGGCATGCGCGACCGGATCATCGGGCAGGTTCGTGGCACCCGGCTCCAGACAGGGCGCCACGAGTGTGCCGACGAGGTCACCACGGTCGTCCTCAGCGACGACGAACGCCGAGGGCTGTCGGTCCCACCACTGCCGGGCGAGACGGCCGGCCGCGACACCGTGCTCCTGCTCTATGGCAGCCAGCACCGGGTGCAGGTCCTTCGAGAGTGCGGACCGTAACTGGAAACGGTCCGTACCGCTCCAGTCCGCCGCCTCGCGGACGACGGAACTCGCCCTCCCGAGGTGGGCGAGGCCGGCACCGAACGCCCAACGGCCACCGGTGCGTTGGGTCAGCCGTTCTGCCAGATGCGCGTGCAGCCGACGGAACAGGCGCTCGTACTTCTCCGGATCGCGCCAGCGCAGATCGACCAGCAGCGCTTCTCGCACCAGCCCGTGCGGTATGAGACCGGCGGCGGTGCTGTCCACGAACGACAGTCCGTGCAGCCATGCGAACAGCAGCTGGGCCTCCGCCACCGGCACGTCCAGGGTGCGCCGGACCAGTTCCTCGGTGGTGACCCGGGCCAGCGCCTGTACCTGGAGCGCGTCGGACCTGGCCGGTGACGGGGTCTCCCGCAGCAGCAACCTCAACAGCTCCCGTGCCAGGTCGGGCGAGTCGTACAGCTCCCGCTCGCCGCTCGGCCCGGCTGTCCCCGCGGATGCTTCCCTGGCGTCGGCGAAGAGAACCAGAGCGAGTGGCAGTCCGTGCGAGGCCCGTACGGTGTCGGCCGCCGAGGACTCCGGCACACCCCGGTTGCGCAGGAGCAGGAACGCCTCGGCGTCGTCCATGCGCGACAGCCGCACGCTGCGCAGCGCGTGCCACCACTGCGGGTCGGTGCGCCACTCGGTCTCCGGGGGCCGGCGCGAGCCCACCAGGACGAGCAGGTGCGTGGGCATACGGGGCAGGAACTCCTCGCGCAGCCACCACTCCAGCGGACCCAGCGACTCCGCGGAATCGATCAGCAGCAACTGCGCCTCTTCCGGCGGTCCCTGCGCCTCCAGCGCGGCCCGGAAGGCATCCGGTGTCGCGTCCGTGCAGCGCATGTCGATCGTCCGTACGACCGTGCCCTGCGTCCGCGCCTCGTCTGCGAACCGGAGCATCAGGGTGCTCTTGCCGACACCCCCCATGCCGTGCAGCCACACCACGAAGCAGCCCCGGGCCTCGTTGCGCATCAGCTCCCGCAGCAGCCGCAGTTCGGCGGCGCGCCCGGTGAAGGATTCTCTCCGCAGTGCGGCCAGCACGCTTCCATGGGAGTCGACAGACATGGGCGTAGGTACTTCCGTATCTTCCAACCTTGTGAACTGCCGTCGATCGGTCGCCCTCGCATGGAGCGCGGTCTCAACCGCCCGAACCGCTCCGCGGCCGAAGGGCTCTGTTCGGCAGCCGACTGCGCGGTCCGTCGCCGTCTCCATCACCCTCCTCACCAGAATTCCGGCCTGCTGCCGGACCCACGACGACCGGCCGGGACACCCTGAAGTAGTACGTATGCGGCGGCGTCCAGCGTCATCCCGTTGCCCCTCACTGCCGCGCGTCCCGCGCCACGCACGAGCCATCCCTATGGGCCGACACGCCGCGACAACCGCGAGAACTCAAACACTGCTGTCACTTGGTGTCAATTTGCCGCATGGTGTCACATGCTCAGGGGGAGTTCCCCCATACCTCTGCCCGGCGCCCTGGTGTGACACGTCGGGTGCCACGGAGGCCTCGGCCCGGCACGAAGGATGCAATGAACCTGACCCTCCCGCAGCGGATGTACCTGCTCTGCCACACCGTGGACAAAGAGGAGTTCGAGGCCGTCAACCTCCAGGGGCCGCGGGCAACCTCTGCACGCTACGAACTCGCCAACCAGCGCGTCACGTTGCGCCTGGACGGACAGCTTCTCCACGTCGTCCACGACGGTGTGCTCGCAGACCCTCCCCGCCCCGATCAGCCCTGATGCACGCACGCGGCTGCGTGGCGCCCGCATCGTCACCGACGAGCTGCCGCCGCCGGCCAGGCCGAGACGGCAAATGGATACTCAGCCAAGCTGCGACTTCAGCCACCGCAGGACCTCAGGAGTGACCGGGTCGGTGATGTCCGCGAACTCGTCGTGCCGCTTGAGGAACTTGGCGACGTAGGGGCAGACCGGGACGATCCGCATTCCGGATGCGCGCACGTCGGCGAGTGCCTGCTGGACCAGCTGTGAGGCCAGCCCCTGCCCGGCGAACGCCTCGTCGATCTCCGTGTGGAAGAAGACGCGCTGCACGCCCAGGTCACGGTAGGCGGTCAGACCGGCACGTCGGCCGTCGACCAGGATCTCGTACCGCCGATCGGCGTCTGCACGCTCGACGAACGTGCTGGTGGAGGTCTCGCTCATGGTGTGCCTTTCGTCAGGGGGTCAGCGGGTCGGTGGGTTGCGGCGCGGTGTGATGACGGCGTTCGGCAGGACCGGTGCGGGAAGGCGACCGCTGGGAGAGTCCTGGATGACGCCGAAGCGTTCGGAGAAGGTTTCCCAGTCCTCGCGGGCCTTCACGATGTCCTCATGGCTGCGACCGATGAAGTTCCACCACATGACGATCTCCTCCTCGAACGGAGGTCCTCCGAGGAGGATGGCCCGCGCCGGGGCGTCGGTCTCGTTCACCATCGTCAGGGTGTCCGCGCCGCGAGGGACGTAGCCGAGTTCGGCAGGCCGCAGCACCGTGTCGATCAGGCGGATGTCCCCGCTGTCCACGAGGAGGCCGTGCTCGAAAGCCGTGTCCACGGCGAGAGACAGCGCCGCGCGAGGTTCGATGACGATCTCGGCGCCGAGCAGCGGCGTGAACGCCCGGACCGGGGAGGTCCGGCCGGCGAGCGAGCCCAGAAAGACCCTGATTTCGGCCCCGCCGGTCGGCGCGAGTTCGGGCACGTAGTGCTGGAAGTCCCGGGCGGCGTTGCGGTGTTCCTCGGGCAGCGCGACCCACAGCTGGACGCCGTGGATGACCCTGGTGTCCGGCGTGGAGATTTCCGAGTGGGCGATGCCGTATCCGCCGGTCATGAGGTTCATCTCGCCGGGCCGGACCAGGGAGTGGGTACCCAGGGTGTCGCGATGCTCGACCTCTCCGCTGAACAGCCAGGTCACCGTCTGGAGTCCGGTGTGCGGATGCGGGGGCATGTCCATGCCGCCCAACTCGGCGACCTGGTGCGGGCCGTAATGGTCGGCAAAGCACCAAGCGCCGATGAGGGTGCGCGCCCGCTGCGGCAGCGTCCGCCGCACCCGCATCGCACGTGGACCGCCGAGGGGGACTTCACGCGCCGACAGGACATCGACCCGGGGAGCTCCGGCCGGCCGGTCGCCTTCGACGAGCGCACCGCAGCGTAGAGCCTCGACATCGCCTTCCGGGTTGCTCACCGAGAGCACCTCCTCAACAGGCTAGTTGTTACGTCAACTATGATGCCACGGAGGCAGGCCGATGGCCACAGCACCCGCACGGACGCGGGCCACTGAGAGCGTGGCCCGAAGGAGGCCCGACGTGAGCAACCAGACCCACAGCTCCCCACCCCGCAGGATCTTCATCGACAAACAGAGCCCCAAGGCCTTCCATGCTCTGGTGCAGGTCTCGGAGGCGGTCCGGGCAACAGCCTCCGAGGCCGGGCTCGACCGCATCACCGTGGAACTGATCAACGTCCGCGTGTCGCAACTCAACGGCTGCGCCTACTGCCTCGACGTGCATACCAGGGCGGCCCTGCGCACCGGTGAATCACCGCAGAGACTCGGAGTCCTGAGCGCATGGCGGGACACCGACCTGTTCTCTTCCTCGGAGCGCGCCGCCCTGGCGCTGGCCGAGGCCACAACCGATCCGGCGAACGCCACGATCCAGACATCCGCCTATGAGGACGCCCGACAGGCTCTCTCCGCAGACCAGATCTCAGCCGCGATCTGGGTGGCGGTCACCATCAATGCGTTCAATCGCGTGTCGATCATGAGCAAGCACCCCGTACCGCCGCGTCACGACAAGTAGAGGTGGTTGGCCCGCCACACCGCTGGCCTTGGACGTGGCCAGTCCAGCGGAGCGGACAAGACTTGGTTGACGAGTCGCACAAGCCTCATGAGGCTCAATCCGCTCTCAGCCACCACCGCGGCGACGCTTGTGCTGACCAAATGGCGCAGGCCGGGCCACCCGATCCAGAAAGGACGGTTCCTCGTCCAGCTTCTCCACCACGCGCTCGGAAATCCGAGCCAGCAACCGCAGCTCCGACGGCGTGACGTGGTCAAGGAAGAGCTCACCCACCGCCTCCGCATGACGTGCGACGGCTGCTTCGATCACCGCTCGCCCCTCGTCTGTGATAACCACGAACGTGCCACGGGCGTCTTCGGGACTCCTGTCCCGCACCACCAGACCACGCTTCACCATCCGGGCGATGTGATGGGACATCCGGCTCTTCTCCCACTCCAACGCCCTGGCGACGTCCAGGAACCGCCGCCGCCCCTCCGGTACGTCCGTCAGCTCGACCAGTACGGCGATATCTGCAGGCGAAACGTTGCACTCCGTCTGCAGCAAGCGAGACAACCGGCCCATGAGCCTCTCATGCATGCGGACAAAGCTCCGCCACGCATGCTGCTGCTCCGCCGTCAACCTACGCATCGCTCTTCCATGGAAAGGCCGCTGCCGCTCGTCGACGGTCCGGCCCTCGGTCCACAACGGTTGGCTCGGTCGACCGACCAGCGATGCCGCCTCAGCCGAAGGAGCCCCGCCAATCGGGGAGCTCCCAGTGCCCCCGTTCTTGCCCCTTCAGTGGCACGACATCGCGCCGGTGAAGACGCGTTCCCCTCATTCGGCATTCCGAGGGTGCCCGCCGGAAAAGCGGCACCCTCGGCGCGTGGCCCGCCGGCGATAGCAGGTCAGCGCACCTGGATGTTCGCGGCGTTCTCGGCGAGCCAGTCGTCGAAGCTCTTGAGTGCCGGGTTGATCTCCCGCAGAAGGTGCAGGTCGCGGGATCCGGTGAACTCCTGGTCGAAGTCGCCGTAGTACTGGAACATGTTGGCGATCTCGTCGCCCGCCGGTACGCCCAGGGAGCGGAAGACGTCGTAGGGCACCGAGTGATTGGAAGCGCACTGGCTCGCCGATCGCGGCGCCCAGCTTCTGCGCGTACTGGGCGCCGGTCAGGTGGTCGCCCGCCAGGCCGACGGTCTGGCCGATGAACCGCTCGCCGGTCTTGAGGATGGCGAGTGCCGTGCCGCCGATGTCGTTCACGTCGACGCCGGCCAGCAGCTTGCCGTCCTCAAGCGGCAAGGTCAGCGTCAGTACGCCGTCCTCGGCACGCTTGGGACCCATCATCGACAGGAAGCCCTGGAAGTAGAAGGTGGTGTTCAGGAAGGTGGTCGGCACTCCGGCCTGCCGGAACAGCTCGTTGCCCTCGCCCTTGGCGTCGAAGTGCGGGACGTTGTACTTCTCCTGGAGGACGGGCATACGCTCGTCCTCCAGCGGCAGCAGTTCGCGGGTGTCCTCCAGCGTCGACCACACCACATGCCGCAGCCCGGCATTCTTCGCGGCCCGCACGAGAACCTCGATCTCCTCCATCTCCTTGGCCGCCGAACCGTGCGCCCAGAAGTTGGTAACGAGGAAAGCGCCGTAGGCGCCCTCGAACGCTTCGTGCACGGTCGGCTCGTCATGGAAATCCGCCCGCACGACCTCCGCACCGAGCTGCGCGAGTTCCTTGGCCGCGGGTGAGTCGGGGTTCCGGGTCAGCGCACGCACCGTGAACCCCGAGTCCGGATCGGCGAGGATCGCCCGCGCGGTACCGCCTCCCTGCGCACCCGTGGCTCCAGCAACCGCGACGACCTTCTTCTCGCTCATGCCGCTGTCCCTACCTCAGCATATTGTTGATGGATCAACTGAAGCGCACTCTGGTTGATTAATCAACATGTGGCGCAAGATTCAGCCGTGCTCGCTGCGAAGGTCACCCGAGTGGCACAACGCGACCGGCCAGAAGCCCAGTTCGGCCCACACGCGGGCGGCGTTCAGGGCCGCGAGGAGGCCGTCAGTGGCCGCGTGCACGCCGGCCGCTACCTGACAGCTGGCCCGCTTACCCAGAGCACCGCAGTACTGCCGGGCGACCCCGACCGAAGCGGTCCCGCACTTGACCCTCGAGACCTATCCGCCCCGCTGGACCTCTTTCAGGCGCGCCGAACCTTCGGCCGACGGGGCGGAGGCCTGACTACGCAGGCCCAAGCTCCAGGCTGGCAGTACTACGAGCTTGCCGCTCAGGTGACCGGACTGGCTCACTGCCAGTGCCACTGCAGCCTCGTCGAGGGGTGGGTACCCGCGATAGGCACCTGTAGCCGTCCCGCCTCGATGAGGGTGAGGACGTCACCGAGCTCTTCGGGACTCCCCGCTCCGGGCTCGGTCATGTGCACTTGGATTCCGGTGCCCGCGGCGTCGAAGGCCACGATTGAGAGGACGCGTGTCGGACCGCAAGCGAGATCGATCGAGTCCGGGATTTCACCACGGGCCGGACAGGGCAAGTTCGGGCGGAGGTTCCTGACCCCCCGGCGGACCCGGGCTCGGCCGGCTTCTCCCAGGGGCGGGATGATGGCGCTCTTTGAAACTGGCCACCCGCCTGCTCAGGGGTGTCCCCACACTTGCTCGCGATTCCCCAACTGTGGAATGACCTCCTGGGGCAGGGGCCCGTTTGTCCTCGGCCGACAATTAGGTCTGGTTCGCGATCGGGCGGCCGAGCTGTTCGAGGAACTCCTGCAAGCTGGACGGGGCGACCTCGGAGCGGGGCCGTACTCAGTGGTCGGGTCGCCCGGGGGTGAGATTCCCCGGGCGACCCGACCACTCACGGAAGTGCTCCGCCGCCGTCGCAGGTGAGTGGATGAAGCACCCGCCGTCGACGTCGGGCAGTGAGGCCTCACCGATCACCCAGTGGAGCGGGGTGGGCCGTTCGCGGGTGGGGCTGAGCTGGGGCTTTGATAGAACTCAAACCGCCGTTGCCAGTCGCGCGGAGATCACTACCCGACTGCGTGCATAGCGCAATCATGTAGGCCTCGGGCCCTCCGAAGCAGTGCCGCTCCGCCGACCTGATCGGCTGCGGCGTCATGGGTTTTCTCGTTGCTCCACAGCGCGGCCGATGAGTTTGTGGCTCCCGGCCGGTCCAAGCTCGTGACACCCTAGGAAAGGACACCGCCATGTCGGAGCTTCTGGTCGACTTCATTACCTCCCTCGACGGCTACGCATCGGGAGAGGGATGGCCCGGGTTCTGGGGCCTCGAGGGCCCGGAGTACCTCGCATGGCTCGGCGAGCAGCCCGAGGTCACCTACCTGATGGGAGCGAACACCTACCGTCTGATGTCGGGCTTCGCCGCAGGCGAGGTCCCGAAGGGCCAAGACGAGTTCAGGCCCGAGGAAGAGGCGTCCGTCGACGAGCTCACGCAAGCGTCCAAGGTGGTGTTCTCCTCCTCGCTCGAGGAGCCACTGACGTGGGCCAACTCCACGCTCGTCCGCGACGACGCCGTCGAGGCGGTCCGCGCCATGAAGTCGACTGGCTCGGGGCTCCTCAGCACGATCGGCAGCCTCAGCCTGAGCCGGTCCCTGCTACGAGCCGGACTCGTCGACCGCTTCCGGGTCGTGATGTTCCCGGTGATCACCGGGGCCACGGGCGAAGAACGTATCTACGACGGCTATCCGGACGTTGCCCTCGAGATGATCGAGCACCGCACTTTCGACGGCCGCATCCAGCTGGTCGAGTACAAGCCCCGCGTGCTCGAGCACCCGCCGCTCGGCGTCCCTGCGTGACGTCGCCCCGTCCGCCGGTCTGGACGGCCGCCAGGCCGGCGTCGGCGGCTTCGGTCGCTGGGCCCTCGCACGTGCTCTTCACTCCCTACATTCCCCACACGCTTCAAGACACAACGAAGTGGAGGGAAGAGCGTCCCTGGCCGATTTCAGAGATCCTCATCAGGCAAACGTCCGCGGCCGGCGGCGGGGCGAGGCGGCGCCAGAAGTTCAGTCACGAGACACCCGCTCGGTCCAGCACCCGCCCAAGGAAGCCGCGCAGATATCCCGCGACGACGTCCAGGTGGCTCTCCAGCAGGAAGTGACCGCCGTTGATCAGGTGCACCTCCGCGTCTTTTGCGTCGCGGGCGAAGGCTTGCGCGCCGGCCGGGCCGAAGATTTCGTCATTGCGGCCCCACACGGCGAGCACCGGGACCTCGCTGGTGCGCAGAAATTCGTGCAGCAGGGGGTAGAGCGGGCGATTGTTCTGGTAGTCGCGGAACAGTGCCAGTTGGACCTCGTCGTTGCCCTCGCGGGAGACGAGAGCGAAGTCGTGCTCCCAGGTGTCCGGGCTGACCAGGCTCGGGTCGGACACGCCGTGCACGTACTGCCAGCGGATGGCGTCGACGCTCAGCGCGGCGCGTACGGCGGGTTCGGTCTCGGGACTGGGGTTCGCCCCGTAGGCCCAGACGTCGGTCCAGAACGACTCGACGAAACCGTCCTCGTAGCCGTTGCCGTTCTGGGTGATGAGGGCGGAGATCCGTTCGGGGTGCTTGAGCGCGAGGCGCCACCCGATGGGGGCGCCGTAGTCCTGGACGTAGAGGGCGTAGCGCTCCAGGCCCAGTTGGTCGAGCAGTCCGGAGGTGAGTTCGGCGAGGGCGTCGAAGGTGTAGGTGAAGTCCTCCACGAGGGGGGCGTCGGAGTGGCCGAAGCCGAGGTGGTCCGGCGCGATGACGTGGTAGTCGTCGGCCAGCAGCGGGATGAGTTCGCGGAACATGAACGAGCTGGTTGGGTAGCCGTGCAGCAGGACGATCGCGGGGGCGTCGGCGGGGCCGGCTTCGCGGTAGAAGATCTCGTAGCCGTCGACAGTGGCGGTCCGGTGGCGCACCGAGTGCATTTCTAACCCCTTTAAATGCGTAATCCGGTTAGTTCCTCGCCATGCAAGCACGGGATGAACTAACCTGTCAAATGATTCAATGCGGTTAGAGAGAGTGGCACCCAATGGACACGCTGCTGGACCTGCTCAACAGCAGGCCACTGGTCAACGGCGAGGAACAGGACGCGCTCGGCGACCCGGCCGGAGGCAGACGCTGGGCGCGGGAGCACGGCGGCGAAGGGAGCCTCGGGGAACTAGCGCTGCTGCGCGAGACGCGCGACATCCTGCGGGACATAGTGCGTGGAGACAGGCCGCCCGCCGCGTTGAGTCCGCTGCTCGAAGGGGTCCGCCAAACCCCGGAGATCACTTCGGATGGTCTGCAGTGGACACTCAAGACTCCCCCGCACACCCGGCTGGCCGTCGAGGTGGTCCTCGCCTGGGCCGCCACCGAGAAGCACATGCCCGGCCGGCTACGGCCCTGCGCCAATGACGAGTGCCGGCTGTTCCTGCTCGACCGCAGCCGCGCCAACCGCGCCCGCTGGTGCTCGATGGCTGTCTGCGGCAACCGCGAAAAAGCACGCCGCCACTACGAACGCACCCGCTGAGCTTGTGGAGAAGCCGGCCGAGCCCGGGCGGCTCACCCCCGCCCGGGTTCGCCGGGGGTTCAGGAACCTCCGCCCGAACTTGCCCTGTCCAGCCCGTGCGCCGAAACCCAACCGGCCCGGCCCCGGCCGCCCGCCCGGCTCGGAAGCCCGGCTCCAGCTCAGGCACCGCCTGGCCGAACCATCCCTGACCGGGATGGACCGCACTGAACACGCCCACCTCATCGCAGCAGGCCGCCTTGATCGAACAGCGCCGCCACCAGCAGCAGCGCGGCCGACCGCGCCAGCCGGTTACACCGTTCGTTCGGCTCTGTCAGCACCTGCGTCGCCGCCTGGTGTCACTGAATGTCATTATGGCACTCACCAAGAGTTCGAGAGGGAGGCACGTGGCTGCTGCGGTCGCGACCAAGCGCACCAGAGGGGGAATGAGTGACCAGCGGCGGCACCGTCTCCGCCTGGAGATCTCCCGTGAGGCCTGCCAACTGTTCTGGGACCAGGGCGTGGCTGCGACCAGCGGTGATCAGATCGCTGAGGCGGTCGGGCTGTCCACTCGCACGATCTGGCGTCATTTCCGCAGCAAGGAAAGCTGTGCCGAACCCATCGTGATGCAAGGCGTCGACACCGAGATGGCCATCTTGCGTAGCTGGCCGCCTGAATTGCCGCTGGAGGTCCACTTCGTCGTGGAGGCGACAAAGCTGGCCCGGAAGGCGACGCCGACCGAGGTGGCTGACAATGGGCTCGCTATCAAGATGATCCGGTTGGCCGACGACGAGCCGGCCATCCGGACGGCCTGGTTGATGGCGTGCGATCAGGTGGAGCGGGAAATGGTCCGCATCATCGCCCAACGACTCAAGCTTCCGGTCGAGGACATCGACGTGCGTCTCCACGCCGCAGCAGCTTCCGCCGCGCTCCGCATCATCAACGAGGACGTCGGCGCGAAGCTCCTGGAAGGCGTTGATCCTGCTCAGCTCGGGGACACTGCCGCATGGATTGCTCAGGCCATCCGCAGGGCGACAGGCGGTGCCGTAGGTGATCCTGTGAAGCGCTGAACCGCGTGCTCGTCACCCCAACAGAGCGGTGCAGCCGTACTTAACTCCCTTCAGGGCTGCTGCAGCAGCTGACCAAGCGGCTTTTGGACTCCGCCCTCGAGGGCGAGATCACCGACCACCTCGGCAGCCTTGCTCGTCCGGTCCCCTGCGCCGCCTAGCTATCCGCGCCACTCCGGTGGCTGCTTGACGATCCCGAGATCACTTTCAGCGTCGAAACCGGCGCCCTCGTGCGGAAGAGCGACTGGGCGTGCGATGTCGGCCCCCAGGTCGAAGGCGGCAGCGGCGATCGAATCAGCTATGTCCGCTTCCTGGTGCTGCTGCTTCGCCCGTTCATGATGTGCCCTCAGAAGATCAACGATTCTCCGGATCGGACCGTGCCGGAGGTCAGGAGTCGGCGTTTCCTCGCTCATGGATGGTGATTCCCTTCCGTGGACCCCGCGCAGGGGGGTAATCGGTGGCGTGCAGGCACGGTCCCTCAATATGAAGTCCCGTCAGGTGTGACGACCGTTTCTGGGCGAGTCTCAGTGCTGATGCGTCCCGGCGTAATGGCTACGAGAGCAGGCGACCATCGGCGTCCCTCCCACTTGGGAGCACGTCTGAATCAGACGGCGAGGGCGGCCGGTATGTCACCGACAAGTCGGTGCCGGGGGTGTCCCGATGAGGCGTTCGTGAGGAGCCCGGTGGCCCACGGAAAGCTGGGCACAGTGATTGCGCCGGCCCTTCGTCAGGTCGCTGGGGTCGTGAAACCGGACCTCGATGAGTGCGGCGACCATCTCAGGGGCGGGGAACGTTTCGCAGGTTGGCGCGGGCCAGGTCGAGCATCTTGCCGACTCCGCCGTCGAGCACTGTCCGACCCGCGGCGAAGGCGAATCCCTTGACCTGGGCGGCCGAGATGTGCGGCGGGATCGACAGCGCGTTGGGGTCGGTCACCAGATCGACCAGAAACGGTCCGTCGTGGGCGAGCGCCCGCTTGAGTCCCTCGACGACATCCCCGGGGCGCTCGATGCGGATCGCCTCGATGCCCGCGCAGCGGGCGATCGCCGCGTAGTCCACCGGCTCGTGGTCGGTCTCGTGCTCGGGCAGTCCCTCGACCAGCATCTCCAACTTCACCATGCCCAGGGAGGAGTTGTTGAAGACGATCGTCTTCACCGGCAGGTCGTGCAGCTTCACTGTGAGCAGCTCGCCCATGAGCATGCCCAGTCCACCGTCGCCCGACATCGATATCACCTGGCGGCCGGCGTAGGCGAACTGCGCGCCGATGGCGTGCGGCAGCGCGTTGGCCATCGTGCCGTGCAGGAACGAACCGATCACCCGTCGCCGTCCATTGGGGGTCAGGTAGCGCGCCGCCCACACGTTGGACATGCCGGTGTCCACGGTGAACACAGCGTCGTCGGCCGCGAGTTCGTCCAGAACCGAGGCCGCGTACTCAGGGTGGATCGGGGTGTGCCGCTCGACGTCGTGGGTGTAAGCCGAGACCTTCTCCAGCGACCTGGCATGCTTGTGCAGCATCCGGTCCAGATAGACACGGTCTCGCTTCGCCTCGACCAGCGGCAGCACAGCCCGCAGTGTCTCCCGGACGTCGCCGTGGACCCCGAGTTCCAGCACAGTGCGACGGCCGAGGCGGCCCGCATCGTGGTCGATCTGCACGGTCCGCGCCTGCGGCAGGAAGTCGTTGTACGGGAAATCGGTGCCGAGCAGGACGACCAGGTCGGCCTCGTGCATCGCGTCGAAGCAGGCGCCGTAGCCCAACAGACCGCTCATGCCCACGTCGTACGGGTTGTCGAACTGGATCCACTCCTTGCCCCGCAGGGTGTGACCGATGGGGGCGGCAGACTTCTCGGCGAGCGCCATGACCTCGGCGTGCGCGTCCCGCACTCCCGCTCCGCAGAACAGCATCACCTTCCGTGCCGCGTTCAACTTCTCGGCCAGCGCCCGAACCTGTGTGTCCGGCGCGACGACCCGGCCGCGCTCAGTGACCAGGTCACTGCTTCCCGTCGGGTGAGTCGCCTCGGCGTGCGCGACATCGCCCGGTATCACCAGGACCGACACCGCGCTGTTGCCAAGAGCCCGCTGCATGGCGATCCGCAGAACCCGGGGCATCTGCCCGGGGGTGCTGATCATCTCGCAGTAGTCGCTGCACTCGGTGAACAGCCGTTCCGGGTGTGTCTCCTGGAAGAATCCGGTGCCGATCTGGTGGGACGGGATGTGCGAGGCGAGTGCCAGCACGGGCGCACCGGAGCGGTGCGCGTCGTACAGTCCCTGGATCAGATGCGTGTTTCCGGGGCCACAGCTTCCGGCACACACCGCGAGCCTGCCGGTCAACTGTGCCTCCGCTGCTGCGGCGAAGGCGGCGGCCTCCTCGTTCCGTACATGCACCCACTCGATGCCGTCGGTACGGCGCACCGCGTCGACCACCGAGTTCAGGCTGTCACCCACCACGCCGTAGATCCGCTCCACGCCCGCCTGGCGCAGGATGTCCACCATCTGCTGGGCCACAGTCAGATTCCGCATCGCCGGACTTCTCCTCTCGGGCTGCACACCGGTCTCGTGTGACTCTCGACAGCCTCAATATAGTTGATGCATCCACTTTAAGCTCATGGGTGCCAGGGATCGCCGCTGGAGACGGCTCAGCCGCCAGACCCTGACGAGTGCCCCAGAGCCGAGGACGGACAGCAGGAGCCGAGAGCCTTCAGCTCCTGCAAGGAGGTGGCGATGACGACAGGCAGGCCGACCACGTTGTCGGCGACGGGGTTGGCGACAGGTAGGGCATCTGGAAGCAGGCACTGAGCACCTCACCGCGTCGGCGCCGTGGGTGTCCAGGTGGTCGGCGATCTCGGGCAGCCTGGTCGGGTTGAGGCGTCGGCGAATACCTGCGCGTGCACGACACCGGGCAGTCCGGCAGCCACGCGCCGTGTCGCGTGCTTATCCCGGGGGCTTAAACGATGTGGCGGCAGCCGACGGCGAGCGCCCATCCGCCAGAGCACGCTGGGGCTACGGTCCGGATGGGGCGATCTTCGGGTTGCCAGTCGCGACTCGGCGGATCGTGCTGACGCTGAAGTGACATTTGTAATGGGAAGTAGTGACAGACCGCCATGGCGAAGGCGAGGTGCCCAGGAGATCGTAGAGCGATGAGGAAGCACCGCACACCGGCAGCACGGGCCGCTGGCCATGGGACGCGATAGCTGGTTCAAGGAGACCATGGCCTTCTACGACCAGTACCTGACGGGCAAGAAGCCCGCAAAGACCTGTCCCGCCTACGCGGTGCAGACTGGCGCCCGGGGCGGCCAGAAGGCATGGCCGGCCGCGGCCAACCATGTCACCTCAGCCTCGGCGGCGGCAGCTACCTGGACGATGGGCGGCGCCTCCGCGGACCGGCCCCAGGGCAGCGCCGGGGAACGCCCAAGTGAAGCAGCAGAAGGAGGGCAGGACTATGTCCAGCTAGTTCGTTTGGTCGCGCCGGCGGGAGCAGTTCACCTGGATCACCGGGCCCCGGATCACCATGACTGCGAAGAGCCGAGGACGGCACCGCCGTGATGCTTGACGAGCTGTTCTTCCGGCTGGACAAGAAGGACCTGGACCTCGACCTCAAGTCCACCGCCTGGAAGCTGGCGGGCGGACACCGCCTCGCAGCGGAGATCGGTTCCGTCCAGACCCGCGACTGGCTCGACACTCCGTCCAAGCAGAAGATCACGATCGAGAACGCCAGCCTTGCCCTGGCCGTTGACGGCCCCGCCGACGACCGCGCCACTGATGGCCGACGCTCGCCGTACCCGGGCGTCAATGCAGCTGTGAACACTGTGCAGTTCCCTGCAAGCCCGGCCGGCTTTGCCGTGCCGCCCGACCGCTGAACCGCAGTTGCTACCGGCACCGCTCTGGCGCGCCTCACCTCCGCTTGGCGTCCGCCTTCCACCGTCTGAGCACCCCACTGCTTACGGAGAAACCATGCAGAACGAGATGCTGATCGTCGAGGATTTGTTGCTCACGCTGATGGACGACAAATCCGGCGCGATCGCTGGCGAGGGTACGCTGTACTACACGCTCGGAGGGGCCGTGCTGGCCGAGCTCGCCCTCCGCGGCAATGTGTCGGTTGCTGAAGGCGACACGGGACTGACCGGCCTCAAGGTGCACGCCGTTTCCGGCCATTCGGTCGCGGATCCGCTGCTCCAGGCCGCGCACCGGAAGATCGCCGAACGCACACGGGGCGTCCAGACGCTACTTGTCGAGATCGGCGGGGAGCTGCGCAGCCCGGTCCTCGACCGACTCGTCGACCGGGGCATGGTGAGCCGGGAGCGAAAGCGAAGGCTGGGCCTTTTCCCCACGACTTCCCTGTCTGTCGCGAATACCCGGCACAAGGCCGAAGTCCTGCGGGAGGTGCGCGCTGCATTGGTGGACGGGAGGACGCCCAGCGATCGCACTGCGGTGCTGATCGGGCTCATCTCCGCCAGTGGCAGCCTGCCCAGCCTGCACCCCACCATTCCCTGGTCGGGGAAGGTCTACGAGCGCGCAAAGGAATTCGAGAAGGGAGTCTGGGGAGCGGACGCGGTCAACACCGCCGTGATGCGCACGTTGGTGGCGATCTCGGTAGGAAGCGCCGTCGCCGTGACCAGCGCTGTCGACTGAGGCGGGATTCCGGCGCGGCCGGAGGGACCGGTGAAGATGTGGCGTCGGTGATGAAAGCGGTCGACCCTGATGGCTCACACGGCCTGCTCGACGCCAGCACGCAGATCTGCAGCAGCGGTCCGGAGAGGATCGAGGATGCCGGGCGGCTGAGCAAGCCGCCGGCCGACTCGCCGAACGCGACCTCGGCCCGGACGAGATCGACCTGATCTGCGGCGGCAACTACCTGCGGATGCTGGAACGCAGCCGGGCGTCCGGGATAGTGATTCGCTCGGTTGCTCTGCGGCTCGTGGTCTGAGCGGCCGAAGGGGCGGCAGCCGATGGAGTGCTGGCTACCGCCCCGTATGTACGCCCGGGCTACTACCGGCGGCGCAGCACTGCTCCCGCCAGGCGAAGTGACCGCGACGAGTGCCAGCCCGCCCTCAGCGTCGGCAGCGATTCCGTACAACGAGGGGCAAGGCGTCGGTCTCTAGAGCTGATGCAGCGGGAGTGGCTGGCACCGGTGAACGGTCAGAGCCCGGTCCGCGCGACCGCAGACGTCAGCGAGTACAGCCCGGAGGCTTGAGCGGGGTCACCGGCAAGGCGGGCGCGGGCAGCGGCGAGCCGTCGTAGCCGTACACCGTTCCGAAGCGGTCACCGGACATCCACTCCTCGCGTCCCTGGGCGATCTCCTCCTGGGTTCGTCCGATGAGGTTCCACCACATGATGATCTTCTCCTCAAACAGCTCTCCCCCAAGCAGCAGCCCCGAGTCGCTCAGGGCGCGCAGCGGCAGCTCGGAACGTCCGGAGCCTAGATAGAGCATGGAGCCGGGGTCGAGAGGCATCACGTCGACCTCGGTGGTCCCGGACATCGTCAGCACGCCGTACTCGAAGTCCGGCTCCACGGGCAGCCGTACGTCCGCGCCTTCGCCGAGTGCGAGGTCGGCGCCGACCAGCGGTATGTACGTCGTGCCCGGCGAGACCGCGCCGTCCAGTCCGCCCAGGACGGCGGTGGCCTCTGCCGCATGCTCAGGTTCGTGCGGTGGTACACCGCGACGATGAGCACCCGTTCGGCCAGCGGCGGGCTCCATGGCCGGCCCACCAGAGTGCCGTTGCCGCCCCGCTCCCGCACTACCTTCAGCAGCCGCGCAAACTGCGTCGCCTGCAGCCCGGCGAGCGTCTCCACCCACACCCGCTCGGCCCTCAGCACCCCAGCGGAGATGCCCAGTTCACGACCTTGTGCAACACGCTTCTAGCTTTGCAAACTGAAGAATTGAATCGGGGAGTTCGGCTTGAAACCGATACGCGGGTAGACGGGCGCCCCGGCAACGGTCGCGTGCAGGGTGGCGCGAGTCAGCCCGGTGGCCCGGGAGCCCTCGTACAGTGCCTTGCGCGTGACTGCTTCGCCATAGCCTCTGCGCTGCCATTCCGGTTCCGTGGCAACCAGTACGACGAAGAGGCGGCCCTCTGCTGCGATGGTGCCGGCGCACGCCACGGGGAGGTCGCCGCGCATGGCCAGGTACGCATGCACCTCGTTCTTCCAGAGCGCGGAGCCGACAAGTCCGTCGCGGCCGTCCTCAAGGGGGAAACCGTAGCCGCGTGAATTGATGTCTGCGTACGCCTGAAGCTGTTCATCGGTGGTCACGCGCACAAACGTCAGGTCCGGGTGAACAGGATCGGGGATGGGAAGGAGGTCGCCGGCCATACCGGTGCCGGGGAAGGCGTACTGCAGTCCTGCCTGCTTGGCCGTTTCCTCCAGCGTGGAGCGGGCCCCGTCGTCGAGGAGATCCTCAAAGAGCCACAGGAAGCCCGGGTAATTCTTCGCCCGCATGATGTCTGCCGCCTGGGTCAGGCGTTGCCGAAAGAGCTTCGCGTCAGCGCCTACATCGGTCAAGGTGATGGCGTTCCAGAACGCGAACCGGCTGCCCACCGGACTGCGATGCCTGGGAGGTCACGCACGTCCGCATCCGCATCCCGGTCGAGCACCATCGCACGCCATGCCACGGCGAGCTGCTCCATCGACTCGATGGATTCCGCAAGGACCGTCATCGTATCTCCTCACATTCTCGTGAATCTCATGACCAGAAGACCGCGATCACACGCCCTGAGCTGCCCGAGCACGGCCTTGTGCAACTCGCTTTAGGCGGCATCCGCGACCTTTACGCGACCAGCGCGCGGTTGCTGGTCGCGGTGGGGCTGGGCTACCGGCAGCGGAGCGCAGCGCATGCGGCTTGCCGGCGGCCTGCACTCCGGTGAGGCCTGCAGCCTCTACGTCTTCGACAGATTCGTCGTCGGCCTCCGCCCATGAATCTCGCGACGGACGTGACCTACGACCACGACCTCGACCTCATCGCCAATGCCGTCCACGTCTTCGGCGTGGGACCTGGCGGCCGACGGGACGGCGGCCGTATCGCGCCCACGGAAGCCCGCAACAGGTCCGTGGCGTCACCCGACAGCACGGCGGGCCTCCACCTCGCCAAGAGGATCGGCGTCCAGACGTTGAGAGGACCGCTGAATACGGTCCCCGCGGGGCTGTGACACGCGCCATTCGTCGCGGAAGGCCGTGACCTTACGCCGGGAGTACCACAAGCTTGCCGCCCGGGTGCCCGGACTGGCTCACTTCCACCGCGACCGCGACCTCGTCGAGGGAGTAGGTACCCGAGATGGGCACCCGCAGCCGTCCCGCCTCGATGAGGGCGAGGATGTCCCGGAGCGCTTCGGGACCGCCCGCTCCCGGCTCGGTCATGTGGATCTGGATTCCGGTGCTCGCGGCGTCGAAGGCCACGAGCGAGAGGACGCGTGTCGGGCCGCCGGCGAGTTCGATCGAGTCCGGGATCTCACCGCGACCCGAGGCGTCGAGGACCGCATCGACTCCCCGGGGGGAAATCGCTCGTACGCGGTCGACCAGGCCCTTGCCATAGGTGACCGGTTCCGCTCCGAGGGAACGGAGCTGTTCATGGTTGCGTTCGCTCGCGGTGCCGATGACACGCGCACCGCGGGCAACGGCCAGCTGCACGGCGAACGTGCCCACGCCACCGGCAGCGGCATGGACCAGCAGAGTCTCACCCGTGGTGACCTTCAGCTTGTTGAGAACCTCCCAGGCAGTGATGCCCGTACCAGCCAGGGTCGCGGCAACCTCCCACGGGACGGAGGCCGGCTTGCCGACCAGTGCAGCGGGGTCGGCGAGCGCGGACTGCGCGTAGGAGGGGGTGGTGGAAGCCCCCAGCACCTCGTCACCGACGCTGAAGGCGGTGACGCCCGCGCCGACCTGGTCGACTACGCCGGCCACGTCGGAACCGAGACCACCCGGAAGGTCGAGGGGCATCACCTGGCGCATGTAGCCGTGCAGGATCCTCCAGTCGATCGGATTGACACCTGCGGCCCGTACCGCGAGCCGTACCTGCGCGGGGCCCGCAGTGAGCGGCGGAACATCGACGATACGCAGCACATCAGGGGTGCCGTACTCGGCGAACTGCACTGCAAGGGACATCTGCTCGACTCCAAGGTCTTGGGTGCTGCATGTGGGAAAGCGGGCACGGCCGCGTCACTGACCGCAGGGCCCCGCGTGGTCGCAGTACGGCTGGAGACTGCTCTGCCCGCAGCCGCACAGCATGACTCTGGTCTCCGCGCGCGAGCCTTGGGGCGTGTCCACGCTCAGCTCACCGCGCACGGTCAGCTGCCCGGTGGAACTGCGGGTGATCGTGGTGGGCCTGTCAGGGGTTTCCGTCCCGCCGTCCACGAGTTCGTACTGGAGCGCGCCCGAGGGACAGCGCCGTACCACTTCGGCCAGGCGATCGGCCGTAGCCTTATCCGGCTGGATCCACGGGCGCTTCGCCGTGTCGAACACCTCGGGCAGGCCATGGACGCATTCGGCAGCGTGCAGGCAGCGCCTGGCCTCGAAGGTCACCGTGATCGACTCCGCCTGGTATGCCCTCTGCTCGGATTCGCCGCTCATGCCCGCCTCCGTCACTGCCGTGCTCGGCTCTTCAGTCACTGACCTTGCTGCGGGACTGATACAGCAGGTCCTGGTACTCGGGGTGCCGGCTGATCCAGCCCGCGAAGAAGGGGCAGGTGGCGAGCACCCGCAGGTTCGCGGCGCGTGCCTCGTCAAGGGCGGCGCGGGCCAGCGCGGACCCGACTCCCCTGCCCTCGTACTCCGGCTCGACCTCGGTGTGCACGAACGCGACGAGTTCCGTCGTACGGATGTATTCCGCGACGCCCGCCACCCTGGACTCTCCGTCGGCGCGGGCCTCGTAGCGCTTCGCCTCGGGCACGTCGCTCACTTCGACCGTCATGTGTCCTCCTCGTGGGCCTGATCCCGCTCGACTCGACGGAATCCCGACAGCCAGGGCCTCAGCCTAACCCCATCAGGTTGATGCATCAACTTCATCCTCGACGAGGGCGGTCGTACCGCAGAGCGAGCACGGGGGCGAATTCGGCGCCGCGTCCCGACATGGCCCCGGTTGGCCACCTTCATTCCGCGGGTGAGAGCTTCCACGTAGGGAAAGCCCAGTTCTCCGCAGGAACGATTCCGGTGGCGACACGACCGATCTGCCGCGACCCGTTCTGGCGCTACCCGACCTCATGGCCAGCAATTCCCGGGATCTCGAACGGCAGGCGACGCGGCTCGCACCACTCGCCCTTGACTCCGAGCCGGACAACTTCCGCACGTTCTTCACCTGTCCGACGGGTACCGATCCCGGCGCCTTCCGGCTCGTACACCAGGACGGGGTCTGAGCCGAGGCATCCCGGGCACGACGGACGCGGCTGCGCCGAGAGTTGCATCACCGCCACTGCGAGTAGATGAGCTGTCAACGATTTCGTTAGACTGCCCCCATGGACGCACCACCGCGCTGGCTCACCCAGGACGAGAAGGCCGCCTGGGACAGCTTCATCCGTATGCAGGAGACGCTCATCGGACGGCTGTCCCGCCACGTCCAGGCCGACTCCGGAATGTCCGCCGCCGACTACGTCGTGCTCGTCAGCCTCACCGAAAGGAGCGACGGGCGGATGCGCTTCTTGGATCTGGCCAAAGACGTGGAGTGGGAGAAGAGCCGCATGTCCCACCAGGTCACGCGGATGGCGAAACGCGGGCTCGTGGCCAAGGAGGAATGCCCCGACGACGGACGCGGAGCATTCATCGTCGCCACCCCGGCCGGCTACAGGGCCATCGAAGAGGCCGCACCCCCGCACGTCGAGCACGTCCGCCGCCTCTTCACCGACGCCCTGACCCCGAACCAGCTCAAGACATTCGGCCGGATCTGCAAGCGTGTCCTGGACCACATGGAGAAGCAGCCGGACTGACCGTGTGAGGGGACGCAACTCCCCCAATCACGGGAGGTCACCCCCGCGCCAGCCCGGCGAGGACATCCTGGTACGCGGGCCGCCAGCCGGGTTCGCGACGGACGCGCTCACCGCTGAACCGCTGGTCCGGGATCTTCGGGGCCCCTCAGCACGGACGGGGCCATGCACATGGCTGGTCGCATCGCGGACGCCCGACGAGGGAACAGATTGCGCCGCAGGTCTGGTGCTGTTGCTGGTGGCGATGACCGCGCCCTGCGAGCGATCTGGTACCTCGCACGGTCATCTGCCATACCAGGAGTCCGGGTAGCGGTAGGTGGATGTGCCAGGTCAAGGGATGATAAGTGCTTTCACCACGCGCTGCGCAGCAACGTCTTCGAGCGCGGCCTGCGCCTCGTCGAGACCGTATGCCTTGCTGATGAGGTCGGTCCACGGGAACTGCCGCCTGTAGCGCGCCATCACCTGAATCGCACGGTACATGTGCCCGACGTCGCTGCCCCAGCATCCGCGGATGTCCAGGTGCTTCTGGTTGAGGTCCAGGTGCGGGTTGAAGGCCGCTTCACCGGCGTTGGTGTACTGGCCGACGACGACATACCGACCCGCGTCCCGAGTCAATCGCATGCCCTCAGGAACCGCAGAGGGCACCCCGGTCGCCTCGATCGTGACATCGGCTCCGCGTCCGCCGGTCGCCTCCCGGATCGCCGCCTGCCGGGCTGCGGGCGTTGTGGTGTCGATGTCGATGACGGCATCTGCACCGAATCGGACCGCCGTGTCCAGCCTGACCTTCGGCCCTCCGATGACGATTACCGATCCGGCTCCCCGCAGCTGGGCGAGCACGGCAGCGCACAGACCCACAGGTCCGGCGCCCTGGATCACGACCGTGTCACCGAAGGCGATCTCGCCAAGAGTCACCGCGTGCAGCGCTGTCGGCATGCCGCAGCCACCGGAGAGGAACGCGCGCCAGTCCAGTTCGTCGGGCAGGGGAATCACGTGAACGCCCGGCTTGAGATAGATGTACTCCGCCCATCCCCCCAGTAGGCCTTCATCAGCAGGCAACGTGACCCCGTACACCTTCCGTGCCGGGCAGCGGGTGGTGGCGTGGCCGACAGTGCAGTACCAGCAACGCCCGCATGTCCCGTACACGTCCAGGAACGTCACCACCTGCCCTACTTCCAGGGGCACCCCGGACACGTCCTTCGCAACCTCCCCCCGCACGTCCACAGGGCCGAGCGCGGTGATCTGCCCGACGCTGACATGCCCCGGAATGATCGGGTAGGGCACGCCTGCGAGCTGGCCTTTCCACAGGTGTGTGTCCGTGCCGCACACCTCGCTGCCGAGAGTCCGCAACAGGATCGCGCCCGGCTCCAGCTCGGGCTGGGAAAACCTTCGCAGTTCCAGTGGCGCATCAGGCCCAGGCATAACGACTGCAGATATCACCGTGGATTCCTGTCCTTGGAGAGTCGGGTTGTAGGTGGGCGGGGGTATGTGGAATTGGTCGATGGTGTAGTCGCCGAAGCGGAGGACGTTCTCGCGCCGGCGGGGGCCGAGGACCGCCAGGTCACTCGCGTAACCGGCGGCTAGGGGCGATGCCCAGCATTGCCCCTAGCCGCATGGTCAGCACAACTGTGGCCGAGCTTTAGGCGATGAGATCGGGAGGTCGCCGAGCTTCTTCAGTTCCGGTATCTGATTTTCTGCAGGTGCTCAGGAGAACACGCATTTTGAAGTGCCCGTGCGAAATATTTCCGTCGCGCTGGGATTGTTGTTTGTTTCCCCTTGCGCCGGTGTGCCGGCATGTCCAACTGCCGGGCCTACACCATTGTGTTGCCGTTGGCGGATTTTTCGGCAGGGACGATGTCCTGGACGACGTCCCAGTGTTCCACGATGCGTTCGTTTTCCAGCCGGAAGATGTCGACGATGGCCACGGGGTTCGGGGCCCAGCCGTGGACGATGCTGTGGGTGAAGACCAGATCGCCTTGGGCGGCGATCCGCTGGGGCTCCCAGGAGAAGCCCTCCAGGTTCGGAACGACGTTGCGCAATATGTCGAGCCCATTGGGCATCTGCGGGCTGTGCTGGATATAGGGTTCGGCCCAGTATCGGTCTATCGCGGTGAGGTCCTTGTCGGCGAACAACTCCCGCATCGCGGTGAGCACGATGTCGACGTTGCGTTTTGCCTCATCGTCCTGCACGGCGGCGTGGTGGGTCATGGTCAGGTTTCCTTAATCGTTCCGGTGAAGTGGTGGAGCTTGCCGTCGACGGTCACGTTGGAGTACAACTTCCCGTTCTCGAAGTCCTCCAGGTGCGTCACCGTAGCTCCGCTCGCCTCGGTCCAGGAGTTCAGGTAGACGCCTTCGCGGATCTCTTGCAGGTTCAGCGCCACCGTTTCGGCGTGACCGTCGGGGCGAGTCCCCCGCCGTGCTCTACGACGAAGCTGCCCTGGGTCGGCGAATCGAACGTGAACTGCACCGTCAGATCGCCGACGTCGAAGTGGTAGCTGTGGCCGGTGAGTTGCTTGGCCATGGCATGTCCTTCAGATAGTCAATCACAACTTCGAAGACGAGTTGAAGTCTCAACTCGCAGTTGGTGTTCACGCAAGCCTTCTGAGACGTGGAACACACTCAGGTGCTTCTGGAGCAGTTCACCTCAGACGGCGGACCCCGCTGCGAGCGGTGTCCGACCTGGTTGACAACCCTCCAGCGCAGGCCCCATGAGGTTGCCGCCACCCGCGCTGAGCGATGCACGCCGCTCGATTGGGCGCTGTGCCTCGCGGTGACATCCCCCCTTCCCCGACACCGCCGTACGCCAACTCAAACCCGTTGACTTGCCGTGCCGTCGATGCAGCTCTCGCACGAGGATTGCCCCTTGGGGAGGGCGCTTCGCCAGCACAAGGCGAGTCTCCGGTGCCGCACCGGCAAGACCTCCTCCGACAACTCCTTCTGACAGACGCTGTTCGCCGCCGCGGCCGTTGACGCGCGGTGGGCGCGTACCCTGCGGGTCAGGCACCAGAACGCCCGGAGACGGGGTCGGGCCGCTGAGTCCGCTCGCCGAGGACCCGCGCGAAGAGCGCCTCCCGCAGCGCCACTTCACGAGGATCGTCCCAGAGCCGAAATCCGGTGCGGTTCATCGCGTACGCGAAGCCCGTACCGGTGTCCGGGTCTGCGAAGGCGAACGACCCGCCCAGGCCCATCGTCCCGAAGGCGCGGTCCGACTTGGAGCCGAACCTGAACGACGGGAACGGCTTGACGTACCCCAGGGAGAACCTCGTCTCGACGCGCAGCACCTCGTCGAAGTGTCCGTCCGTCGGAGGTGTGGCAGCGATGCGCAACGCGTCCATCGTGGCGTCGGTGAGGCCCAGGGCGGTGCCGCCGGTTGCCACCTCGCCGTAGAGCTTGGCGATCGACCGCACCTGGCCGACGCCGTTGGCCGCCGGAATCTCCGCGGCCTGTACATCCGGCCGGTTGAAATTCTCCACGGTGCCCAGCACCCGCGGATTGCCGAACGCCCGGGAGGTCAAGCTCCGTGGCTTCGCGTATGCCCGGACGAATGACGCCGGCATCGCTCTCAGGTGCAGCATCATCTCCCAGGAGCGAAATCCGTGGATGCGTGCGACCCGATCGCGATCAGCGTCCTGCGGCAGGCCGAAGTGGAAGTCGAGGCCGAGCGGCGTCGCGACCTCGTCGGCGAAAAACCGGCCGATACGGCGTTTCCCGGGGTCGATCCGGCTGATGAGCTCGCTCTCGTACCAGCCCAACGACTGGCCGTGGTAGCCGTGCCGGGTGCCCGGCTCCCATGCCGGACGCTGCTCGGCAAGGGCCGTGGCGAGGGTGCGCGAGCCAGTCAGGTCGCCGAGCTCGAGTGGCCGGTCGATCACCGCCAGCCCGGCCTGATGGGCGAGCAACTGACGGACGGTGACATCACCCTTGCCGGCGGCGGCGAACTCGGGCCAGTAGGTCGCCACGCGCTCGTCGTGGTCAAGCAGCCCACGTGCGTGCAACACCGCGAGCGCCACTGCTGCCACGCCCTTGGACGTGGAGAAGACCGGCACCATCGTTTCCGCCTCCCAGGGGGCACGGTTGCGCCCGTCCCGGTATCCGCCCCAGAGGTCCACGACCTTCTGCCCGCCGTGGTAAACGACGCAGGCGGCGCCGATCTCGTCGCGTGCGGCGAAGTTCTCGCGAAAGGCGTCAGCCACTGCGCCATAGCCTTCGTCCACGTCACCGCGAACCATGTGGGCCGGTACATCGAGCTTGAAGACCACTGCTTTCCCTTCATTGATGTCTGCGTAACCCGGAGCTGACCGGCGTGCCCACAGAGGCACTGGACGAACTCGTCGACCGACTGGCCTAAAAGCTGGGCGAGGCACGCGAGCAAGGCCGGTTCCAGCAACGAGGAAGCGAACGCGTCCGCGCTCGCGGCGCTCGGGCCAACGAGTCAACGGCAGCACCCTCACCAGGGCGAGCCACCCCTGGCCGAGCACGGCTACACGATCCCGCCCTCGACAGGCCAGGCCCAGACACCCGCTCACATCACCGCGTTCCCCGCCAACAGCAACCCCGCGAAGACCAAACCAGCGTGTTGACTCTCCGCAGCCCTTCAGGACTGGTGCTAATATAGATGATGAATCAACCAAATGGTGGGGAGTCGCCAGCGGGAGCCAGGTACCCGTATTCGGCCCGCTGCAGGAACCGAGGCATCGGTGCACCCCTTGAGGCCCGCGGACGCGAAGCTCCAGGAGCGAATCCCATGAGTACCGAGAACAACATCGGACTTGACTCGCCACTGACACCCGAGGAGAGCGTCCTCGCACGTCGGCGGACGCACTTTTGTCACTGCACGGCCATCGAAGGCGAGGTCAGCCAGGCGGCCCCTGCCCGCATCTGCCTGAAGCGGGCGAGCGAAGATCAATCGCGACACAATGTCTCAGCTCTCGGATGAATCGGTTTGATCGGCGTCGAGAATCGATGATGAGCGCGCCCATATCGCCGAGTGCGGAAATGCCAAGCCCGCCAAGGCGCCTGCCAGGAGGGGCAACCTCAGCCGGCGAACTGCCCGACCAGGCCCCGGTCCGCCCTGCGGTGGACCAAGCACCAGTTCACTGACGTGCAGCTGCGCCCACCACGCCAGAATCTGGTTGACATGTAAACCAAAGGGGTGTCAAGGTTTACGTGTCAACTAGATCGGCGGAGGTGGTGTGGGCGACCGAGCGGACTGCGGAGCAGAGCATTCGACGTTCGGCGAACAGGATCCCCTCTCCCGTCTGCGCGCGAACTGCTGCCGGCGATGACGACACGCGGGGCCCGACCGGCAGAAAACTCGAGCAGGTTACCGGGGACAGACGTCCCGCCCGGTCGTCACGAACTACGCACCACCACACCCCGACACAACGAAAGCGTCAAATAAATTGAACACGATGGATGTTTCGCAGATCGAGTTCGGTATCGACAGCTTCGGAGACCGGCCCCTGAACGACCTGGGCGTGATCGTTTCACACGCGCAGGCGATTCGCGCCGCGGTGGCCGAAGCGGTCCTTGCCGACCAGGTCGGTATCGACGTTGTTGCGTTGGGCGAGCACCACCGGCCTGAGTACGCGATCTCCAGTCCTGAGACGGTACTGGCGGGCATCGCGACAGCCACGGAGCGCATCCGGCTCGCCTCGGGCGTGACGGTGTTGTCCTCGGACGACCCGGTGCGGGTTTTCCAGCGGTTCGCCACGGTCGATGCGCTCTCCAACGGCCGCGCCGAGGTGATCCTCGGACGCGGTTCCTTCACCGAGTCGTTCCCCCTGTTCGGGTACGACCTCAAGGACTACGAGGTGCTGTTCGAGGAGAAGATCGACCTCTTCCATCGGCTCCTGGACGAGAAGCCGGTCACCTGGGAAGGCACCACGCGTGCCGCCCTGCACAATGCGGACGTGTACCCGAAGACCGATTCGGGACGCCTCAACACTTGGGTAGGGGTGGGCGGGACACCGCACTCCGTGCTCCGCACCGCCCAGTACGGCTTCCGGCTCATGCTGGCAATCATCGGCGGCGCCCCTGACCGGTTCGCTCCGTACGTGGACCTGTACCGGCGTGCCAGCGACGAGTTCGGTACGACCGCACAGCCGGTCGGGACGCATTCGCCCGGCTTCGTCGCCTCCACCGACGAAGAGGCCAAGGAGCTCTTCTACCCCGGGTACAAGGAGATCCGCGACCGGATCGGAGGGGAGCGCGGCTGGCCGCCGCTCCGCCGGGAAGAATTCAACGCCGAAGTGGACCGCGGGTCTCTGTACGTCGGCTCGGTCGAGACGGTCGCGACCAAGATCGCCCATGCTATCCGGGTCCTGGACGCGGGCCGGTTCGACTTGATTTACTCCGCCGCCGGCACCGTTTCAGCCTCCGCACGTCTACGTTCGGTCGAGCTGTACGGCACCCAAGTCATCCCGCGGGTCCGCGAGCTTCTGGCCGAGCAGCCCGCGACCACGGCGGGAGCGACGCGATGAGCAACCCTGTCACCACTATCGGGATCCTGGGAGCCGGGAAAGTCGGCACCGTCCTGGCGCGCCTGGCGGTCGCCGCCGGCTATCGAGTCCTGATCTCAGGGTCCGGTGACCCCTCCAAGATCGCGCTTACCGTCAAGATCCTCACCCCCGGAGCAACCGCCGTGTGGCCGGCCCAGGCCGCGGATGCCGCCGACGTGGTGATCCTGGCTCTCCCGCTCGGCAAACACCGCAACCTCCCCGTCCCGGAGCTAGAAGGAAAGCTGGTCATCGACGCGATGAACCACTGGTGGGAGATCGATGGTCCCCCCGACACGATCCTCCCGCCCGATACCTCTTCGAGCGAAGTCGTTCAGCGGTTCCTACCGAACGCCCGTGTGGTGAAAGCCCTCAACCACATGGGCTACCACGACCTCGAGGACGAGGCTCGTCCAGCCGGCAGCCTTGAGCGCAAGGCGATCGCAATCGCCGGTGACTCGCCCGAGGATCTGACCGTTGTGTCTGCACTGATCGACACGCTCGGATTCGACCCACTCACCATCGGCGACCTCGCAGCGGGCGTCCAACTCGAGCCCGGAACCCCCGCCTTCGGAGCCAACGTCGACACCGACCAGCTTCGCGCTCTTACCGCCACCCCTGCTCCGACAAAGCTTTTCGAGCGCTCGTAACCGAAAAACAGCACCTCAGCCGGACCGGAGCACTACGGCCACTGCGTGACGCTCTCTGAAGAAAGACAGTCAGATGACCCAGGAACTGACAGACAACACCGGTGCATCCGTGACGGACGAGCTCGATCTCGTCACATTTTCAGGAGTAATCACGCACGCCACACTCGGCGAAACGTGAGGTCATCTCCCTGGTCGCATCGATAATGTAACGCCGCGAAGCGCCGTCAGGTGCAGCCCGATACCAGGGCGCACGCAACGCGGTACCCACAGCGTGAAGATTGTAATTGTGCATGGAGGACGAATGCGGCCAATCATTCCCGACTACTTGGCCGAGGTACTGGGAGATGTGGAGTCGGACGCGTCCGGAGAGCTGGCGGGATACATTCCTGAGCTCGCAGCAGCGGACCCCGAGCGCCTAGGAGCGGCCTTTGCCATGATTGGCGGAGAGGTCTATGGTGCCGGTGACATCGATATCGAGTTCACAATCCAATCGATCTCCAAGCCGTTTGCATACGCGTTGGCCCTGTCTGATCGCGGATTCGACCCTGTGCTCGCCAAAGTCGGTGTCGAGCCGTCCGGAGAGGCGTTCAACGAGATCTCCCTCGAAAGCGATACGGGGCGGCCTCTCAATCCCATGATCAACGCTGGCGCGATCACCGTACACTCACTGACCGGCGCGGAGGACCTGAATCCGGCAGAGCGTGTGGAACGCGTGCTCCACGGCCTCTCGGCGTTCGCCGGTCGTCGACTGAGGACGGATGAGGCGGTATGTGCGTCGGAGATGGAGAACGCGCACCGCAACCTCGCCATTGCACACATGCTCCGCAGTCACAACGTCCTCACCGAGGATCCCAGGGCCGTCGTGGACGGCTACACCCGCCAGTGTTCCGTGCTCGTCACCACGCGAGATCTGGCGATGATGGCCGCGACGTTGGCCAACCGTGGGATAAACCCTCTCTCGGGTGAGCAGGTGGTGCCGGAACCGGTGGTGCGTCAGGTGCTGAGCATCATGTTCAGCTGTGGAATGTACGACGCCGCTGGTGACTGGGCGACCCAGGTCGGTATTCCTGCAAAGAGCGGGGTGGCCGGGGGCCTGATCGGCGCGCTCCCCGGACAGATAGGCATTGCCACGTTCTCACCACGACTGGACAGGCACGGGAACAGCGTTCGCGGGGTGTCACTGTTCGAACGATTCTCTTCAGACATGGGTCTGCATGTGATGGAGGTCCCCGCCACTGCGCGTGCCGTCGTGCGGTCTCACCATGTCGTCGGCAGCGGACCAGACGCGCTCCGGGTCCTGCAACTGCAAGGTGGCATCGGCTTTGCCGGAGCCGAGAGAGTTGTGCAGGAAGCCGAGGGCATTTCGCCTTCGGACGTCAGGGTGGCTTTGGACCTGACAAGGGTCCATTCGATCGACGACGTGGCACGGCGCGTGCTGCTGGAGGTCGCACGCCGGCTGACGCTGAATGGTCACGAGGTCTACCTCGTCGACCCAGAAGCGATCATGCCCGATCCCGACCCCGGCGATGGTGGCCGAGTCACAGTCGTAGACGACGTGGATCACGCTGACCGACACACTGCGACCGCGGGAGGAGGTCAGATCGGTTGAACGCGCATGGTGAGATTCGCGCCCCACCGCAGGCCGATGCGGAGCCGCGAAACCTCTGACCCACCTCCGATGACACACAGTTTCCACATACAGATATCGGCCGGCGTTCGTTTCGTCGGCCAGAAGGGGAAGAAATCATGGGTTACATCACCGTCGGCACGGAGAACAGTACGCCGGTCGAGCTCTACTACGAGGATCAGGGTTCTGGACAGCCGGTCGTCCTGATCCACGGCTACCCCCTGAACGGGCACAGCTGGGAACGTCAGACGCGCGAGCTGCTGGCCCAGGGCTATCGCGTCATCACCTATGACCGTCGGGGCTTCGGCCAGTCGTCGAAGGTGAACTCCGGCTACGACTACGACACCTTCGCCGCTGACCTGAACACGGTCCTCGAAACCCTCAACCTGCAGGACGTCGTCCTTGTCGGTTTCTCGATGGGCACCGGGGAACTCGCCCGCTACGTGAGCCGCTACGGTCATGAGCGTGTCGCGAAGCTCGCCTTCCTCGCCTCGCTCGAGCCGTTTCTCGTCGCCCGCGACGACAACCCCGACGGGGTGCCGCAGGAGGTCTTCGACGGCATCGCCGCGACCGCAAAGGCGGACCGGTACGCCTGGTACAAGCAGTTCTACGCGGACTTCTACAACCTCGACGAGAACCTCGGCACCCGTATCAGCGAGGAGGTCGTGACCGGCAGCTGGAACGTCGCGATCCGCAGCGCTCCGGTGGCTGCGTATGCCGTGGTACCGGCATGGATCGAGGACTTCCGCGCCGACGTCGAGGCGGTCCGCGCGAGCGGAAAGCCCGCACTGATCCTGCACGGAACAAAGGACAACATCCTCCCGATCGACGCCACCGGGCGCCGGTTCCACAAGGCACTGCCCGAGGCCGACTACGTCGAGGTTGAAGGAGCGCCGCACGGCCTGCTCTGGACCCACGCCGACGAGGTCAACACCGCGCTGCGCGACTTCCTCTCGAAGTGACGGTGGATGACCGGCTGTTCCCCTGACGGCATCTCATGACGCGGAACCGCGTCATCGCCGCCGAGAGGCGTATGCGGCGCCGAACTGATGTTGAGGCGCCACATACGCCCCTCGAACGCGGAAGGGATACGACATGCCGTGGAGCACTCGCCAGCTCGCTGATCTGGCAGACACTACGGTGAACACCATCCGCCACTATCACCGTCTCGGTCTGCTCGATGAACCGGAGCGCCGGCACAACGGGTACAAGCAGTACGAGGTGCGGCACCTGGTGAGTCTGCTGCGCATCCGACGTCTCGCAGAGCTCGGTGTGCCGCGCTCACCGATCGGTGACGTCAGCGCCGGCAGTGACAGCACACCGGGTGTTCTGCGCAACCTCGACGCCGAACTGCAGAGGCGCATCGAACGCATCCAGAAGGCACGGACAGACATCGCGGCAATCCTCCGCACCGGCGCGCCGGCGGACGTCCCCGCCGGATTCGAGTCCGTGGCATCTCGGCTGTCCGAGGCCGACAGCTCGATGATCCACATCGACGCGCATCGGTACGACCAGAACGCCTTGGCGGACGTTCAGAAGATGGTGGAGGCGGACACCGATGACCTCAGTGCTGACATCGATCGATTGCCGGCGGCCGCAGACGAGGAGACGCGGCAACTTCTGGTGGAAAGGCTCGCGCGGAATCTCATCGACGATCCCTGAATAAGCGACCCTGCTTCGCGCCTGTCCAAGAGCGGATACGTCACCGCGCAGACATTTGTGCATGCTATGTCAGAGCTGTACAACCCTACTCAGTTGGACGTGATTGTCCGTGCCAGCTCTCTTGCGGAAGACCATGTGTGTGCCATGCGAAAGGCGAGTGGACAGGCGGACGGGGTACCCACTCCACGCGAAACTTGAGTTGCTTTCAGTGAACGGAGCATCCAAAGTGGACGTTTTCATTATCGGCATCACCGGCGGCGTCGGTAGTCTGCTCGCGCAGAAACTGCGCTCGCGAGGAGACGCCGTCCGCGGGCTCGTTCGCCGAGATGACCAGCAGGCCGAGCTCGCGACGCGAGGCATGAACGCACGAGTCGGCGATCTCTCCAGCATGACCGTGGCAGAGCTGGCGGAATCGTTCAGAGGTGTCGACGCGATCGTCTTCAGCGCCGGTTCGAATGGCGGTAGCAAGCAGGTCACGAAAGCCATTGACGGCGATGGGGTCGCGAAAGCGGTCGAGGCGGCCCGCCTGGCCGGTGTCGAGCGCTTTGCCCTGGTCTCAGTTCTCCCGGAATCATGGCGGGAACGCGACCTCGGCGAGGAGGTCGAGTACTACTTCGCCGTGAAGAAGGGCGCAGACATCGCGCTCAGCCGCAGTGACCTGAACTGGCTGATTCTCCGACCCTCCCTGCTTCTCGACGGCCCAGGAGCCGACACCGTGTCCCTGGGCCCCGCAGAGTTCCACGGCCAGATCACGCGCGACGACGTTGCCAGTACCCTCGCCGAACTGCTCCACGAACCCCTTATCGGTCGGCAGATCCTCGAACTCAACGCGGGTTCGACACCAATCGAAGAGGCGGTCCGAGCGAATGTTCGCTAAGGGCTCGCAGAGATTCAACATGTTGCTTCTCTGCGAGCCCTTAGACCAAAGTCGGTGGAGGAACCGACCGGAGGATGATGCGCCGGATGTGTCACTGAGAGACAGTGAGGTCTTTCAGCGTGGCCACTGATCGGGTGACGGGCTCGATCCCCGCAACGCACGAGGCTCCCGTGCCGTTGGGGGAGGTGTTCGAAGTC
>NZ_JBFALC010000038.1:0-95538 GCF_040656035.1 Streptomyces sp. NPDC050211 | reverse complement strand
GCCCCTTCGGGGCGCGGGGAACTGCAGCCGTCTTCAGTCGGTGCGGGGTCAGGCCGTCACCGTCTCCCGTTGGGCCGTCTCGCCGGGTGTCCGCTCGCCGAGGTGTTCCGTCGGTACCTTGTGGGTCTCGCGGGCCGTGAGGACGGCGATGACCGGGGGCACGCAGAGGGCGGCGGTGAAGAGCGCCACCGACGACCAGTCGGTGCCGTCGGGGCCCGCGATCTGCGCGGCGAAGGTGACCGCGAAACCGGCCACGGCGAAGCCGATCTGCGTGCCGATCGCCATGCCGGACAGGCGGACCCTGGTCGTGAACATCTCGCCGTAGAAGGACGGCCACACACCGTTCGCGGCGCTGTAGACGACACCGAAGGTGATGATGCCCAGCAGCAGGGTCAGCGGGTAGGAGCCCGTCGAGATCGACCACAGGTACAGGAACATCATCACCGCGCTGCCGGCGGCGCCGATCAGATAGACCGGGCGGCGGCCGATGCGGTCCGACAGGGCGGCCCACAGCGGGATCGCGGCGAGCGCGACGAGGTTCGCGAGCGCGCCCACCCACAGCATGGAGGAGCGGGACATGCCGACCGCGTCGCTGGTCGCGTACGCCAGCGCCCAGACCGTGAAGATCGTGCTGACCGAGGCGATCAGCGCACCCGCGATCACTCGCAGGACGTCCGCCCAGTGCTCGCGCAGCAGCACCACCAGCGGCAGCTTCACTACGCCCTCGGTAGCGGCCTGCTGGGCGAAGGCCGGTGTCTCCTCCAGCTTGCGGCGGATGACGTAGCCGACGACGGCGACCGCGATGCTCATCCAGAACGGGACCCGCCAGCCCCAGGACAGCAGCTGGTCCTCGGGGAGCGCCGCGACCGGGATGAAGACGAGGGTGGCCAGCAGCTGCCCGCCCTGGGTGCCGCTGAGGGTGAAGCTGGTGAAGAAGCCGCGCCGGTTCGGTGGCGCGTGTTCCAGCGTCATGGAGTTGGCGCTGGCCTGCTCGCCCGCCGCCGAGATGCCCTGGAGGACCCGGCACAGCACCAGCAGCACCGGAGCGAGCGTGCCGACCTGGGCGCGGGTGGGCAGACAGCCGATCAGGAACGTCGACACGCCCATCAGGATCAGCGTGAAGACCATGATCTTCTTACGTCCCACCCGGTCGCCGAAGTGCCCGAGGAAGAGCGCGCCGACCGGCCGTGCCGCGTACGCCACACCGAACGTGGCCAGCGACAGCAGGGTCGCGGTGGCCGGGTCCGACTCGTCGAAGAAGACCTTGGGGAAGATCAGCGCGGCGGCGGATCCGTAGATGAAGAAGTCGTAGTACTCCAGGGCGCTGCCTATCCAGGCCGCGGTCGCGGCTTTCTTCGGCTGCCCGGGCGGGGCGGAGGGGACGGGGACGGACACGGCGGCTCCTTTGAGGAAACTCCAACGTACGGGGGAGTGAGCGGCGGGGAGAAGGGCCGGATCTTCGGCTAATTAACCCACTGGATAGTTAGTCCCGGTGGGTAGGGATGTTGCGCGCGCGTTTCCCCGCTGTCAAGGGGTCGGTCGTGCGCGGTCAGTCCGTCGCGCGGTCCGCCGTGAGGTAGGCGATCACCATGTCGCCCAGCATGGTCCGGTAGTGCTCGCGCTGGGCCGGGGCCACCAGGTCGCGGCCGAACAGGGCGCCGAAGGTATGCCGGTTGGCGACCCGGAAGAAGCAGAACGAGCTGATCATCGCGTGCAGGTCGACGGCGTCGACATCGGCGGTGAACAGCCCGGACTCCTGCCCCGCTTGAAGGATCCGGCCGATCACGTCCAGCGCCGGCGAACCGATCTTGCCGAGCTTCTCCGAGCCGGCGATGTGCTCGGCCTCGTGGATGTTCTCGATGCTGACCAGGCGGATGAAGTCCGGGTGTGCCTCATGGTGGTCGAAGGTCACCTCGGCCAGGCGCCGGATGGCCGCGACCGGGTCCAGATGCTCGACATCGAGCTGCTGCTCCGCCTCGCGGATCACGCCGTACGCCCGCTCCAGCACGGCCGTGAACAGCTGCTCCTTGCCGCCGAAGTAGTAGTAGATCATCCGCTTCGTGGTGCGGGTGCGGGCGGCGATCTCGTCGACGCGGGCCCCCGCGTATCCGGACCGTGCGAACTCCTGCGTCGCGACGTCGAGGATCTCGGCCCGGGTGCGGGCGGCGTCACGGATGCGCCCGTTGTTGCGTGCCGGTTCGTCGACGCTGGTCATCCAGGTTCCTTAGGGCAGGCGGTCCAGTGCCGGTGATTGTAGAAGCAGGCGCCCGTGCCTGGTTTCGGGTTCCGGCTGGGGGCTTCCCCCAGCTGACGGCTGCTGATATAGCTAACGTACTAGTTCGTACATTAGTGAGCTGCTCAGGAGGTCCTCGTGGCCAAGGACTCGTATCTCGTCGGACTGATCGGTTCGGGCATCGGCCCGTCGCTCAGTCCGGCCCTGCACGAGCGGGAGGCCGACCGCCAGGGTCTGCGCTATCTGTACCGGCTCATCGACATCGACACGCTCGGCGTCGGGCCCGAGGCCGTGGGTGACCTGGTGCGTGCGGCGCGGGACCTGGGCTTCGACGGGCTCAACATCACGCATCCGTGCAAGCAACTCGTCATCGAGCACCTGGACGCGCTGGCCCCGCAGGCCGAGGCGCTCGGCGCGGTCAACACGGTCGTCTTCGAGGACGGCCGTGCGGTCGGGCACAACACGGATGTCACCGGGTTCGCCGCGTCGTTCGCGCGCGGGCTTCCGGATGTGCCGCTGGAGCGAGTTGTGCAGCTGGGCGGGGGTGGGGCGGGCGCGGCCGTTGCGCATGCCACGCTGACGCTCGGTGCCGGGCGGGTCACTGTCGTCGATCCGCTGCCGGATCGGGCCGCGGATCTCGCCGCGTCCCTGAACCGGCACTTTGGTGAGGGGCGGGCGGCCTTCGCGACCCCGGATCGGCTGGCGGAGCTGTTCGCCCAGGCCGACGGGGTCGTGCACGCCACGCCGACCGGCATGGCCGCGCACCCGGGTCTGCCCTTCGCCGCGGAACTGCTTCATCCCGGGTTGTGGGTCGCCGAGGTTGTCTATCGGCCGCTGGAGACGGAGCTGCTGCGGGTGGCCCGTGAGCTTGGCTGCGCCACGTTGGATGGGGGTGGGATGGCTGTCTTTCAGGCTGCGGACGCGTTTCGGCTGTTCACGGGCCGTGAGCCCGACAGTGTGCGGATGTTGGAGGACATTGCGGAGATGGCCGGTACCGCGGAGAGCTCGGTGGGCAAGGCGGTTTGACGGCTGCAGGCCGTCTGTGGTTGCTCGCGCAGTTCCCCGCGCCCCTGAAGGGGCGCTGTCGTTCGGCAAGTTGAAGGAGCACCGTCCATGCGTACGTCCATTGCCACCGTCTCCCTCAGTGGATCCCTGACCGAGAAGCTGACGGCTGCTTCCCGGGCCGGGTTCGACGGGGTGGAGATCTTTGAGAATGATCTGTTGGCCAGCCCTCGTAGCCCGGAGGAGATCCGGAGTCGTTGTGAGGACCTTGGGCTGAGCATTGATCTCTATCAGCCGATGCGGGACATCGAGGCTGTGCCGGACGGGGAGTTCGCGCGCAATGTGCGGCGTGCGCGGCACAAGTTCGAGTTGATGCGGAGGCTGGGGGCCGACACCGTGCTGGTCTGCTCGAGTGTTTCCCCGCTGGCCGAGGACGATGACGCGCTGGCGGCTTGGCATTTGCGTCAACTAGCGGAGTTGGCCCAGGAGTTCGGGGTGCGGGTGGCGTACGAGGCGTTGGCGTGGGGTCGGCATGTCAGTACGTACGACCATGCCTGGCGCATTGTCGAGGCCGCCGACCATCCGGCGCTCGGTACCTGTCTGGACAGCTTCCATATCCTCTCGCGCGGTTCGGATCCCAAGGGCATCGAGGAGATCCCGGGTGAGAAGATCTTCTTCCTTCAGCTGGCCGACGCTCCGCTGCTGGCGATGGACGTCCTGCAGTGGAGCCGCCACTACCGCTGCTTCCCCGGCCAAGGTGGCTTCGACGTCGCGGGTCTTCTCCAGCATGTGATGCGCGCCGGATATGACGGTCCGCTCTCCCTGGAGGTCTTCAACGACGTCTTCCGGCAGGCCGAGGCCGGCCCCACCGCCGTGGACGCCCACCGCTCGCTGCTGGTCCTTCAGGAGACGGTCGGGCTGGCCGCGCCGCCCGCTCCCGTCGTCCCCACGGGTGTCGCCTTCGCCGAACTGGTCACGCCCGATGCCGAGCCCGTCTCGGCGGTGCTCGGCGCGCTGGGCTTCGCCCGTGCCGCACGGCACCGCAGCAAACCGGTCGACCTCTGGCAGCAGGGTGAGGCACGCGTCCTGGTCAACACCGGTCCCGCCGCCCGCCGCGACGGCACCGGACTCGCCGCGATCGGCCTGGAGTCGCCGGACCCCGCAGGCGCGTCCCGTCGTGCCGAGGCCCTGCTGGCGCCGGTGCTGCCGCGCCGCCGTGCCGCCGAGGATGCCCCGCTCGACGCCGTGGCGGCGCCCGACGGCACGGAACTCTTCTTCTGCGCCTCCGGTGCGGGGTCCGAACTCCCCGACTGGCGGGGCGACTTCGAGGACGTCGCCGCCGTGAAGGGCACGGCGCACGTCACCCGCATCGACCATCTCGCCCTCACCCAGCCCTGGCACCACTTCGACGAGGCGGCCCTGTTCCACCGCAGCGTGCTCGGCCTGCACGCGCAGGAAAGCGTCGACGTGGCCGACCCCTACGGCCTGCTGCGCAGCCGCGCCGTCACCAACGCGGACGGCGGCGTCCGCATCGCGCTCACCGTCTCGGCGGCACCCACCGACGACACGGTCCACGCCCAGCACATCGCGCTCGCCACGGACGACGTGGTCGCCGCGGCCCGCCGCTTCCGTGACTCCGGCGGGCGGCTGCTGCCGATCCCCGCCAACTACTACGACGACCTAGCGGCCCGGTACGAGTTCGCCGACGGTGAGTTGGCGACGTACCGGGAGCTCGGCATCCTCTACGACCGGGACGCGGAGGGCGAGTTCCGCCACTGCTATACGCAGACGATCGGGCGGGTCTTCTTCGAACTGGTCCAGCGGGACGGCGGCTACCGGGGTTATGGCGCCCAGAACGCGCCGGTGCGGCTGGCGGCGCAGCATGCGGTGACGTGACTCATTGGCGGCTGACGGTTCTGGTCACGCCGGTGACGACGGTCGTGGCGAGGATCCAGCCGGTGATGATGAGGACGTAGGACAGCCACTGGTACCCGCCCTTCGGGGCGAAGGCGCTCTCCTGTCCGAAGGAGATCACCGGTAGGAGCAGGTCGAGCGTGTAGAACACCGGGTTGAAGGACGGGGCCTCGGACGGCTTCAGCGGCGGCGGGTGGTGCAGGGCGTACGCGATCGAGCCGACGGCGAGCAGGGAGAGCAACCAGCCGAAGGCGCGCGAGGGGCGGAAGCCGTAGCCGACCGTGGCGTCCTGGACGTGGCCCCACAGGCGTCCGAACCAGCCGAGCGTGGAGCGCTGTCGGCGCTGCTTGGCGAGCTGGACGAGCCTGGCCGCGTGGTCGTCGCCGATGCGGCGGTAGGCAGCGGTCAACTGCTCGTAGGCGTGGGGGACGTAGCCCTCGGCCTCCCGCTCCAGCATGGGCAGACGGCGCTCGGCCGGCTCGTGCGGGGTGAGGGACGTATAGGCGAGGTTGTCGAGACGGACTCGGTCCGGGACCACCTCCGGCTCCAGGAACAGGACGTCGATCTGGGCGCGGCGCAGGTTCAGGGTGCCTTGCGGGGGTGGGCCCTTGCGCAGCCACAGCTCCCCGATGGTGCAGCTGCTCGCCCGTAGCGCGGCATCGCCAGGATTCGACAGGCGTGCGTACGACAGGTCGAGGCGGCCGGCGATACGAGCGCCCTTCAGACCGATCCATCCACGTATCTGCGCGCGCTTCAGTGCGAGGTCTCCCTCGACGGTGAGGGCCATGGCGTCGATGGCGGCGTCGCCCGGGTTCTCGCACCGCGCCTCGGTCAGGTTGACGGTCCCGGTGACGTTCGCGCCGTTGAGACGTATCTGCCCTTGGGTCACCAGCCCGGGTGCCCACAGGTCGGCCCCGAGAGCCGCCTGGTTGAGCTGGAGCACCGGCTCCTCGGCGTCCGGCGCGTTGATCTGTGCGCTCTCCATGTACAGGCTCCCGGCGAGCTGCGCCCCGCCCAGCCGCACCGGTCCCCGGAACACGGTTCTCGTCGTCCGCAGGGTGCCGTCCACCCGCAGGGCCTGGGCGGTGAGCCCGGGCAGGTCGGACTCGCTGAGGTTGAGCTCGCGGAGCCGGGCGGCGTAGAGCCGTGGGGTCTCGTCGAAGTGGCAGCGTCTGAGCCCCACGGGGTGGTCGATCGTCGCGTGCTGAAGGTCGAGCACCCCGGTGATGCGAGCCCCCGCAAGCCTCAGCGACGCTATTTCACCGTCCTCCTGGGGGCCGTTGAGAAGCAGCGACCTCAACACGGCCGCGCGGACGGTGCGTTCCGGCCCCCAGCCCGCTGCGTTCCCGACGTCCTCGCCGGTGGCGGAACGGAAGTCCACGGACTCCCCGTGGGAAAAGGCCTGCCACACGCGCAGTTCGGTCGGCGTCAGATCGTTGGGCTCCATCGTCGGCGACTCTGACCTGACCGAACCACGCGTGTCAACAACGTACTTACGGCCGGGTGTTCCACTCCGCGATCACAGGTCGCCCGTGTTCCAGGGACAGTCGGCTCACCGTCCCCGTCGCGAGCTGGAACAGCCGTCCCTCCGCCGGAGACAGCCCCAGCCGTCGTGCCGTCAGCACACGCAGGAAGTGGCCGTGGGCGACGAGGACGATGTCACCGTCGGGCAGCGCCGACTCCACGCGGGACAGCACGCGGTCCGCGCGAGCGCCGATGTCGGTCGGTGACTCGCCGGGATGCCCGGCCGGGCCCGGTGGCACGCCGTCGGTCCACAGGTTCCAGTCGGGGCGCGTGCGGTGGATGTCGAGGGTGGTGACGCCCTCGTACGCGCCGTAGTCCCACTCGCGCAGATCCTCGTCGGGCACGGCGCCGGACAGGCCCGCCAGTTCGGCGGTGTGGAGCGCGCGGTGCAGCGGGCTGGACAGCGTCAGGGAGAAGGTCCGGTGGGAGAGGAGCGGGGCGAGGGACTTGGCCTGTTCCTCGCCTTGCCCGGTGAGGGGCAGGTCGGTCCAGCTGGTGTGCCGGCCCGACACGCTCCACTCCGTCTCACCGTGGCGGACCAGCAGGAGATCCCCCACGGCCGGCTACTCCTTCGGCTCGACGGCGTGGCCGCCGAACTGGTTGCGCAGCGCCGCGACCATCTTCATCTGCGGCGAGTCGTCCTGGCGCGAGGCGAACCGCGCGAACAGGGACGCCGTGATGGCGGGCAGCGGGACCGAGTTGTCGATGGCGGCCTCCACGGTCCAGCGGCCCTCGCCGGAGTCCTCCGCGTAGCCGCGCAGCTTCTCCAGGTGCTCGTCCTGGTCGAGGGCGTTGACGGCGAGGTCGAGCAGCCAGGAGCGGATGACCGTGCCCTCCTGCCAGGAGCGGAAGACCTCGCGCACGTCGGTCACGGAGTCGACGGCCTCCAGCAGCTCCCAGCCCTCGGCGTAGGCCTGCATCATGGCGTACTCGATGCCGTTGTGGACCATCTTCGAGAAGTGGCCCGCGCCCACCTTGCCGGCGTGGACATAGCCGTACGGGCCTTCCGGCTTGAGTGCCTCGAAGATGGGCTGGAGCCGCTCCACGTGCTCCTTGTCGCCGCCGACCATCAGGGCGTAGCCGTTCTCCAGGCCCCACACGCCGCCGGAGACACCGGCGTCGACGAAGCCGATGCCCTTGGCGCCGAGCTCCTCGGCGTGCTGCTCGTCGTCGGTCCAGCGGGAGTTGCCGCCGTCCACGACGATGTCGCCGGGCTGGAGGAGGTCGCCGAGTTCGTCGACGACGGACTGGGTCGCGGCGCCGGCCGGAACCATCACCCAGATGGTGCGCGGCGCTTCGAGCCGCTCGACCAGTTCGGTCAGGCTGCTGACGTCGGAGACCTCGGGGTTGCGGTCGTAGCCGACGACGGTGTGGCCGGCGCGGCGGATCCGCTCGCGCATGTTGCCGCCCATCTTGCCGAGGCCGATGAGCCCCAGTTGCATCGGTGCCATGGTCAGTTCTCTTCCTTGAGTTCGCGGTAGGCGGCCACGAGGGCGGCGGTGGAGGGGTCGAGACCGGGCACCTCTGTGCCCTCGGTCAGTGCGGGCTCTACCCGCTTGGCGAGGACCTTGCCGAGTTCGACGCCCCACTGGTCGAAGGAGTCGATGTGCCAGATCGCGCCCTGGACGAACACCTTGTGCTCGTACAGCGCGACCAGCTGGCCGAGGACCGACGGGGTCAGCTCGGGGGCGAGGATCGTGGTGGTCGGGTGGTTGCCGAGGAAGGTGCGGTGCGGGATCTGCGCCTCGGGCACGCCCTCCGCGCGCACCTCGTCGGCGGTCTTGCCGAAGGAGAGCGCCTGCCCCTGTGCGAACAGGTTGGCCATCAACAGGTCGTGCTGCGCCTTGAGTTCATCGCTCAGCTCGCCGACGGGCCGAGCGAAGCCGATCAGGTCGGCGGGGATCAGCCGGGTGCCCTGGTGGATCAGCTGGTAGTAGGCGTGCTGCCCGTTGGTGCCGGGTGTGCCCCACACCACTGGGCCGGTGGTCCAGCCCACCGTGTGTCCATCGCGGTCGACCGACTTGCCGTTGGACTCCATGTCGAGCTGCTGCAAGTAGGCGGTGAACTTGGAGAGGTAGTGGCTGTACGGCAGCACCGCGTGCGACTCGGCCTCGAAGAAGTTGCCGTACCAGACGCCCAGCAGGCCCAGGAGCAGCGGGGCGTTGGCCTCGGCGGGCGCGTTCTTGAAGTGCTCGTCGACGGTGTGGAAGCCGTCGAGCATCTCCCGGAACCGGTCCGGGCCGATGGCGATCATCAGGGAGAGCCCGATCGCCGAGTCGAACGAGTAGCGGCCGCCGACCCAGTCCCAGAACTCGAACATGTTGTCCGGGTCGATACCGAACTCGGTGACCTTCCCGGCGTTCGTCGACAGCGCGACGAAGTGCCGGGCCACCGCCTTGTCTCCCCCACTCTCGAATTCGCTCGAGCGGGAGGTGCCCCCATCGCCCAGCCCGGCGAGCAGCCAGGACCGTGCCGACGTGGCGTTGGTGATCGTCTCGATCGTGGTGAACGTCTTCGAGGCGACGATGAACAGCGTCTCCGCCGGGTCCAGGTCGCGGACGGCCTCGTGCAGGTCGGCGCCGTCGACGTTCGACACGAAGCGGAACGTCAACTCCCGTGCGGTGTACGGGCGCAGCGCCTCGTACGCCATCGCCGGGCCCAGGTCGGAGCCGCCGATGCCGATGTTGACGACATTGCGGATGCGGCGGCCGGTGTGGCCGGTCCAGGCGCCGGAACGGACCCGCTCGGCGAAGTCGGCCATCTTGTCGAGGACGGCGTGCACGCCTGGGACGACGTTCTCGCCGTCGACCTCGATCACCGCGTCCCGCGGGGCGCGCAGCGCGGTGTGCAGCACGGCGCGGTCCTCGGTGATGTTGATGCGGTCGCCGCGGAACATGGCGTCGCGCAGCCCGAACACCTCGGTGGCGGCGGCGAGTTCCTGGAGCAGCGCCAGCGTCTCGTTGGTGATCAGGTGCTTGGAGTAGTCGATGCGCAGATCGCCGACGCGTACGACATACCGCTCCGCGCGCCCGGGCTCGTCCGCGAACAGCTCACGCAGCCGGGGGCGTTGCAGCGCGTCGGCGCGGTGGTCCTCCAGGGCCGTCCACTCGGGCCGCCTGGTCGGCTTGGGGAAGTCAGACATGGGAGACGGTCTCCTTGGTGGCCTCGCCCCTCAGGGCGATGGCGTACATCTCGTCCGCGTCGAGGCGCCGCAGCTCCTCGGCGATGAGTTCGGAGGTGGTGCGGACCTTCAGGGCGAGGGTGCGTGAGGGCTGGCCGGGCAGGGAGAGTGTGGCCAGCGGGCCCTCGGGGCGGTCGATGACGATCTCGCCGTTCGCGGTGCCGAGGCGGACCGCCGTGACGAGCGGACCGGCGGTGACGACCCGGTCGACGGTGACGCCGAGGCGGGCCTCCAGCCAGCGGGCCAGCAGTTCGGCCGCCGGGTTCTCCTCCTCGGCCTCGACGGCCGCCGAGGTCACCTCCACCCGGGCTTGGTCGAGGGCCGCGGCCAGCATCGAGCGCCACGGGGTCAGCCGGGTCCAGGCGAGGTCGGTGTCGCCGGGCGCGTAGGAGCGGACCCGGGTCTCCAGGACCCGCAGCGGGTCGTCCACGGCGTACAGGTCGGTGATCCGGCGCTGGGCCAGCGCGCCCAGCGGGTCCTTCGCCGGGTTCTCAGGCGCCTCCGCCGGCCACCACACCACGACCGGCGCGTCCGGCAGCAGCAGTGGCAGGACGACGGAGTCGGCGTGGTCGGACACCTCGCCGTACGTCCGCAGGATCACCGTCTCGCCGGTGCCCGCGTCGGCGCCCACCCGGACCTCGGCGTCGAGGTGGGAGGCGGTGCGGTCGCGCGGCGTGCGGGCGTGCCGCTTGATGACGACCAGGGTGCGCGCGGGGTGCTCGTGCGAAGCCTCCTCGGCCGCCTTGATCGCGTCGTAGGCGTTCTCCTCGTCCGTGACGATGACCATCGTCAGGACCATGCCCACCGCCGGTGTGCCGATGGCGCGGCGCCCCTGCACCAGCGCCTTGTTGATCTTGCTTGCCGTGGTGTCGGTCAGGTCGATCTTCATGGCCTGCGCCAGCTCCGTCCGTCTCGTGCGAGCATCTCGTCGGCTTCCTCGGGTCCCCAGCTGCCCGAGGCGTACTGCGCGGGCCTGCCGTGGTTCGCCCAGTACTTCTCGATCGGATCGAGGATCTTCCAGGACTCTTCCACTTCCTGGTGACGGGGGAACAGGTTGGCGTCGCCCAGAAGGACGTCGAGGATGAGCCGCTCGTACGCCTCCGGGCTGGACTCCGTGAACGACTCGCCGTACGCGAAGTCCATCGACACGTCCCGGATCTCCATCGAGGTGCCCGGCACCTTCGATCCGAACCGGACCGTCATGCCCTCGTCGGGCTGGACACGGATGACGATCGCGTTCTGGCCGAGTTCCTCGGTCGCCGTCGAGTCGAAGGGGGAGTGGGGTGCCCGTTTGAAGACGACCGCGATCTCGGTGACGCGGCGGCCCAGCCGCTTGCCGGTGCGCAGGTAGAAGGGGATGCCCGCCCAGCGCCGGTTGTCGACCTCCAGCTTGATCGCCGCGTAGGTGTCGGTCGCCGACCTGGAGTCGATGCCGTCCTCCTGGAGGTATCCGGGCACCTTCGCGCCGCCCTGCCAGCCCTCCGCGTACTGAGCGCGGACCGTGTGCTCGCCCAGGTTCTCCGGCAGCCGCACGGACTTCAGGACCTTCAGCTTCTCGGTCAGCAGGGACTCCGCGTCGAACGCGATGGGTTCCTCCATCGCGGTGAGCGCCATCAGCTGGAGAAGGTGGTTCTGGATGACGTCACGGGCGGCGCCGATGCCGTCGTAGTACCCGGCCCGGCCCCCGATGCCGATGTCCTCGGCCATCGTGATCTGGATGTGGTCGACATACGACCGGTTCCAGATCGGCTCGTACATCTGGTTGGCGAAGCGGAGCGCCAGGATGTTCTGGACGGTCTCCTTGCCGAGGTAGTGGTCGATACGGAAGACCTGGTCCGGCTCGAACACGTCGTGCACGATCGCGTTCAGCTCACGGGCGCTGGCGAGGTCGTGGCCGAACGGCTTCTCGATCACCGCGCGCCGCCAGGAGCCCTCGGGCGCGTCCGCCAGCCCGTGCTTCTTCAGCTGCTGGACGACCTTCGGGAAGAACTTCGGCGGTACGGAGAGATAGAAGGCGTAGTTGCCGCTGGTGCCCCGCGAGGCGTCCAACTCGTCGACGGCGGACCGGAGTTGCTTGAACGCCTGGTCGTCGTCGAAGTCGCCGGGGATGAACCGCATGCCCTCGGCGAGCTGATGCCAGACCTCCTCACGGAACTCCGTACGCGCATGCTCGCGCACCGAGTCGTGCACGACCTGCGCGAAGTCCTGGTCCTCCCAGTCCCGCCGGGCGAAGCCGACGAGGGAGAAGCCCGGCGGGAGCATGCCGCGGTTGGCGAGGTCGTACACCGCCGGCATCAGCTTCTTGCGGGACAGATCGCCGGTGACGCCGAAGATGACGAGCCCGGACGGGCCCGCGATCCGCGGGAGCCGGCGATCACGGGCGTCGTGCAGCGGGTTGGCCCAGTCGACCTCGGTCAGTTCCTCGCTCATTCCCCGTCGACCTCCTTGCTGCTCAGCGACTTCGCCACGGCGTCCAGCAGGTCCTGCCAGGCCACCGCGAACTTGGCGACGCCCTCGTCCTCCAGCTGCCGCACGACCTCGTCGTAGGAGATCCCGAGCGTCTCCACGGCGGCCAGGTCGGCGCGTGCCTGGGCGTAGCCGCCGCTCACCGTGTCGCCGGTGATCACGCCGTGGTCGGCGGTGGCGTTCAGCGTGGCCTCCGGCATCGTGTTGACGGTGCCGGGCGCGACCAGCTCGTCGACGTACAGCGTGTCCTTGTACGCCGGGTCCTTCACGCCGGTCGAGGCCCACAGCGGGCGCTGCTTGTTGGCGCGGGCGCCGGCGAGGGCGGTCCAGCGGGTGCCGCCGAAGACCTCCTCGTATGCCTCGTAGGCGAGCCGTGCGTTGGCGAGCGCTGCCTTGCCCTTCAGGCCGAGGGCCTCATCCGTGCCCAGCACCGTCAGCCGCTTGTCGATCTCGCTGTCGACGCGGGAGACGAAGAACGAGGCCACGGAGTGGATGGCGGCGAGGTCGAGGCCCTTCGCGGAGGCCTTCTCCAGACCCGCGAGATAGGCGTCCATGACCTCGCGGTACCGCTCCAGGGAGAAGATCAGCGTGACATTGACGCTGATACCGAGGCCGATGACCTCGGTGATCGCCGGGAGACCGGCCTTCGTCGCCGGAATCTTGATCATCACGTTGGGCCGGTCGACCAGCCAGGCGAGCTGCTTGGCCTCGGCGACGGTCGCCTTGGTCTGGTGGGCGAGGCGCGGGTCGACCTCGATGGAGACCCGGCCGTCCCGTCCGCCGGTCGCGTCGTACACCGGCCGCAGGATGTCGGCGGCGGCACGGACGTCGGCGGTGGTCATCATCCGTACGGCCTCGTCGACAGTCACTTCGCGCGCGGCGAGGTCGGCGAGCTGCTCCTCGTAGCCCTCACCCGAGCCGATCGCGCCCTGGAAGATCGACGGGTTGGTGGTGACGCCGACGACGTGCTTGCCGGCGATGAGTTCGGCGAGGTTGCCGGAGGTGATCCGCTTGCGGGACAGGTCGTCCAGCCAGATGGAGACGCCCTCGTCGGACAGGCGCTGGAGGGCTTCCGCGGTGGCGGTCGCTTCGATGGTCACAGTGTCATCCTCTTTCTGGCGATCGGATCAGGCACGCGCGGCGGCGAGGGAGGCCCGGGCCGCGGCGGCGACGTTCTCGGCGGTGAATCCGTACTCGGCGAACAGGGCCTTGGCGTCGGCGGAGGCGCCGAAGTGCTCCAGCGAGACGATGCGTCCCGCGTCCCCCACGAAGCGGTACCACGTCAGACCCACCCCGGCCTCGACGGCGACACGCGCCCTCACGGACGGCGGAAGGACGCTCTCGCGGTACTCACGCGGCTGCTCCTCGAACCACTCCACGGACGGCATCGACACCACCCGGGTGCCCACACCCTCGCCCTCCAGCTCCTCGCGCGCGGCGACCGCGAGCTGGACCTCCGAGCCGGTGGCGATCAGGATCACCTCGGGCGCCGCGGTGGAGGACTCGCGCAGGACGTAACCGCCCTTGGCCGCGTCCTCGTTGCGCGCGTACGTCGGCACGCCCTGCCGGGTGAGGGCGAGGCCGTGCGGAGCCGGGTTGGTCGCGTGCCGCTGGAGGATCTCGGCCCAGGCGACGGCGGTCTCGTTGGCGTCGGCGGGCCGGACGATGTTCAGGCCCGGAATCGCACGCAGCGAGGCCAGATGCTCGACCGGCTGGTGTGTCGGGCCGTCCTCGCCGAGCCCGATGGAGTCATGCGTCCACACGTAGGTCACCGGCAGCTGCATCAGCGCGGACAGGCGCACGGCGTTGCGCATGTAGTCGGAGAACACCAGGAAGGTGCCGCCGTAGATGCGGGTGTTGCCGTGCAGGGCGATGCCGTTCATCGCCGCCGCCATGGAGTGCTCGCGGATGCCGAAGTGGACCGTACGGCCGTACGGGTCGGCCTCCGGCAGCGGGTTGCCCTTCGGCAGGAAGGACGACGTCTTGTCGATGGTGGTGTTGTTCGAGCCGGCCAGGTCGGCGGAGCCGCCCCACAGCTCGGGCAGCACCGGGCCAAGCGCCTGGAGGACCTTGCCGGAGGCGGCGCGGGTGGCGAGGGACTTGCCCTCCTCGAAGACGGGAAGCGCGGACTCCCAGCCCTCGGGCAGCTGACCGGCCACGACCCGGTCGAAGAGGCGGGCGCGCTCGGGGGAGGCCGCGCGCCACTCGGCGATCCGCTTGTCCCAGGCGGCGTGCGCCTCGGCGCCCAGGTCGAGGGCGGTACGGGTGTGGGCGAGGACGTCGCCCGCGACCTGGAAGGTCTGCTCCGGGTCGAAGCCGAGGACGCGCTTGGTGGCGGCCACCTCGTCCGCGCCGAGCGCCGAGCCGTGCGAAGCCTCGGTGTTCTGCGCGTTCGGGGCGGGCCAGGCGATGATCGTGCGCAGCGCGATGATCGAGGGGCGCCCGGTCTCGGCCTGCGCGGCCTTCAGCGCCGTATGGAGGGCGTGGACATCGATGTCGCCGTCGGCGGCGGGCTCGATGCGCTGGGTGTGCCAGCCGTAGGCCTCGTACCGCTTCAGGACGTCCTCGGAGAAGGCCGTCGCGGTGTCGCCCTCGATGGAGATGTGGTTGTCGTCGTACAGGAAGACCAGGTTGCCGAGCTTCTGGTGCCCCGCGAGGGAGGAGGCCTCCGCGGAGATCCCCTCCTCCAGGTCGCCGTCGGAGACGATCGCCCAGATGGTGTGGTCGAAGGGGGACTCGCCCTCGGCCTCCTCGGGGTCGAACAGCCCGCGCTCGTACCGGGCGGCCATCGCCATGCCGACGGCGTTCGCGACGCCCTGACCGAGCGGACCGGTCGTGGTCTCGACACCCGCCGTGTGCCCGTACTCGGGATGGCCCGGCGTCTTCGACCCATGGGTCCGGAACGCCTTCAGGTCGTCCAGCTCCAGCTCGTACCCGGCGAGGAAGAGCTGGGTGTAGAGGGTGAGCGAGGTGTGGCCGGGGGAGAGAAGGAAACGATCCCGCCCGGTCCACTCCGGATCGGCGGGATCGTGACGCATCACCTTCTGAAAGATCGTGTACGCGGCCGGAGCCAGGCTCATCGCGGTGCCGGGGTGTCCGTTCCCCACTCGCTGTACGGCATCGGCCGCCAGGATGCGGGCGGTGTCGACGGCACGCCGGTCGAGCTCGGTCCACTCGAGACGGTCTGATGTCTGCGCGCTCATCTTCAAGAAGTCCTCACGGGAAGTGTCTGACCAGCGGAACGCCTTCAAAACTAAAAGTCTGACTTTTTGGAGGGAAGGTCATCGTGTGCCAGCCTGTGGTGAAACTGGGACACGGACGGCGCGACAGGGGCGGCACGAGAAGGACATGGCGGACACAACCATCCAAGCCGCAGGCGGTGACGGGAGCGGAGACGGCATCCGAACGTTCCCTTTCCCGGTCGAGCTGAGCGTGTGCGGTGTCGGTATGCAGGTCGGCCCGATGGGCACCGACCGCACCTGGCACGCCGCCGACGCCCCGCTGCACCGCGTGCACCGCATCGACTTCCACGTGGTGATGCTCATCAGCGAGGGCCCCGTACACCACATGATCGACTTCGCCGAGTACGAGGCGACGGCCGGCGACATCCTCTGGATCCGCCCCGGCCAGGTACACCGTTTCTCCCGCACGAGCGAGTACCGCGGCACCGTCCTGACCATGCAGCCGGGTTTCCTGCCGCGCGCCACCGTGGAGGCGACCGGCCTCTACCGCTACGACCTGCCGCCCCTGCTCCGCCCCGACGAGGCGCAACGCACCGGTCTGCAGGCGGCCCTGGACCAGCTGCGGCGCGAGTACGAGGACACGAGCACGCTCCCCCTGAGCCTGCACACCGCGGTTCTACGCCACTCCCTCACGGCGTTCCTGCTGCGCCTGGCTCACCTCGCGGCCAGCTCCGCGGAGGCGGCACGCCGGCAGGCCGACACCACCTTCACCCTCTTCCGGGACGCGGTCGAGAAGGGCTTCGCCGCCAACCACAGCGTCAGCGCCTACGCCGACGCCCTCGGCTACTCCCGCCGCACGCTCGTCCGCGCCGTCCGCGCCGCCACCGGCGAGACCCCCAAGGGCTTCATCGACAAACGCGTCATCCTCGAGGCCAAGCGCCTCCTGGCCCACACGGACATGCCCATCGGCCGCATCGGCGCCGCCGTCGGCTTCCCCGACGCCGCCAACTTCTCCAAGTTCTTCCACCAGCACACGGACCTGACACCGGCGGCGTTCCGGGCGGAGCTTCGGTGATGCCCCGCGAGGGCGGTTCAGGCCTCGCGGGGCATGTCAATACAGCTCTCACCTCCCGAAGTTGAACCAGTTCACATTCACGAAGTCCGCCGGCTGGCCGCTGGTGAAGGTGAGATACACGTCGTGTGTTCCGGTGACGGAGCTGATGTTCGCCGGAACGGTCCGCCAGGACTGCCAGCCGCCGGTGTCGCCGATGGCGAAGCTTCCGATGGGTGCGTTGGTACGACTGTCCAGGCGCACCTCGACCAGACCGCTCACGCCGGACCCGGCACCGCTCGCCACCCTGGCGTTGAACTGAGTCGCCGCCGTGGAGCCGAAGTTGACGCCCCGGAACAGTGCCCAGTCGCCGTTGCCCACCGCCCCGATGTTCTGCCCGCCGCCCGAGTCCAGCGTCGACTCGGTCATCGTGCCGGACTGTCCGTCGAACGACTCGGCCTGGATGGCACTGTAGGCGTCACGGTTGCCGGTCGGCGGAGGTGTGGTACCGCTCCCGCTGGACAACACCTGGACGTAGTCGACGACCATCGAGTGCCCCGGCACGGTCGCGGCGTCCGGGCCGCCGCCGAACGCGTCCACGAAGCCGCCGCCCATCGCCACGTTCAGGATGATGAAGAAGCCGTGGTTGGTGGCGTTGGTCCAGGTCGTCGCGTCGACCTGATCGGCGCGCACGGTGTGGTAGTTGATGTCGTCGACGTAGAACCGGATCTGCTCCGGGCTGGTCGAGCGGTCCCACTCCATCGCGAAGGTGTGGAAGCCCGCCTGGCAGGTGGCGCCGGGACAGGCGCGCGAACCGCCGATGCCCGTCGTCTCGTTGCACGGCCCGCCGGGGCTCGTACCGCAGTGCATCGTCGACCACACGGTGTTGAGGCCCTGGACGTTCTCCAGGATGTCCAGCTCGCCGACGCTCGGCCAGTTCCACAGGTTGCCGCGGTAGGGCGTGCCCAGCATCCAGAACGCGGGCCAGTAGCCGCGGGCCGCGGCGCCGGTGACGTTCGGCATCTGGATCCGGGACTGCACCCGCAGCTTGCCGCCCGCCGGCGGCTGGAAGTCGCCGCGGTTGGTCTCGATGCGGCCGGAGGTCCAGTTGCCGGAGGCGTCGCGGCGCGGGGTGATGCGCAGGTTGCCGCTGCCGTCCAGGGCCACGTTGTTCGTGCTGGACGTCATGTTCTCGATCTCGCCGGTGCCCCAGTTGGCGGGGCCGCCGGGGTATCCGTGGCCGGTCGCGTACTGCCAGTTCTGGGTGTTGACGCCGGTGCCCGCGGCGCCGTTGAAGTCGTCCACGAAGACCTGCGTCCAGCCCGACGGCGGCGGGGGAGCGTCGGCGATTGCGGACGGGGTGGCGGCGGTGGCGGCGACCGCCGCGAGACCGAGGGTGCTCAGGACGGCGACGAGCGTGCGGCGCAGGCGGCGCCGTCTGTGGGGTGTGCCGGAGGTTTCACTCATGGGGAGGTGCCTCTCGGGTACGGAGTCGATATGCGCGGGATGCTCTCTGAGAGCGCTCTCAGAGTGCCGCCAATGTGCTCCCGGTCACTCCGGTCGTCAAGAGGTAAAACCGTGAACGCCCCTGCGGCTCGGTGGAGTTCACACCATGAAAGGACGCGTACCGGCCCAAAGCGCGCCGACCGGCGCGGGCGTCGACCCGCGCCGGCCCGCGTCAGCCGCCGTCAAACCCGCTCGCCCGCGTACGTCGGCTGCTTCGGTGCCGCCTCCTCGCTCAGTCCGAACCGGTCGTGGGCCCGCCGCAGCGGCTTCGGTGCCCACCAGGCGTACCGGCCCAGCAGCGCCATCGTCGCCGGGACGAGCAGCATCCGTACGACCGTGGCGTCGATGAGGACCGCAAGGGTCAGACCGAGGCCGATCTGCAGGATGGGCGAGAAGCCGCCGGTCATGAACGCGCCGAAGACGACGGCGAGGAGCAGGGCGGCGCAGGTGACCACGCGGCCGGAGCGGCGTAGTCCGGTCACCACGGCTTCCTGGTCGTCGCCGGTCTGCTGCCGGGCCTCCCGCATCCGGGCCAGGATGAACAGCTCGTAGTCCATGGCGAGTCCGAACGCGATCGCGACGATCAGCGGTGGCGCGGTGAGACTGAGCGCGCCCAGTTCCTGGGAGCCCAACAAGCCTGCCAGATGGCCGTCCTGGAACACCCAGATCACCACACCCAGTGCGGCGCCCAGGCTGAGCAGCGTGGTCAGGATGGTGCGCAGCGGGATCAGCACCGAGCCGGTGAACGCGAACAGCAGGGCGAAGATGCCGGCCAGGACGGTCACGGCCGCCCAGGGCGCGCGGTCGGAGAGCATGTCGCGGAAGTCGACCAGCCGGGCCGCCACGCCGGTGACCTCGACCGGCTCGTCGCCGCGCAGGTCCCGTACCTGTTTGACGAGGTCGGTCGCCGCGTCGCCGTCGACGCTGCCAGGCGGCTGGAGTTCCATGACCGTGGTGCCGCCCGGCAGTTCGCGGGTTTCCGCGGCCGGGGACAGCGCACGGATCTCGTCCGCGGTGGCGGGGTCGGTGCCGGGCTTGAGAACCACCGTGATCGGCGAGACGCCGGTGCCCGGTGGGAAGTGCGCGTCGACGGTGTCGTACAACTGCCGTGCCTCGGTGCTCGACGGCAGTTGGTCGGCGCCGCCGATGTTGATGCGCATGCCGGACACGGGCAGCGCCAGGACGAGGAGCACCGGGACGACGACCGCGACCACGGCGATACGGCGGCGGGCGGCGAAGCGGGCCAGGCGGGCGAACAGGCGGCCCTCCTCGCCCTCGGGCCGCTCCTTCGCCGGGGCGATCTTCGCGCCGAACTTGGTCAGGAGCGCGGGCAGCAGCGTCAGCGCGGCCAGCATGTCGATGACCACCACCGCCGCCACGGCCAGGCCCATGCTGCGCAGGAAGATGCTCGGGAACACGAGCAGCCCGGTCAGGCTGACCGCCACCGTGAGTCCCGAGAACAGCACGGTCCGACCGGCCTGTTCGACCGTGCGGTGCACCGCCTCGACGACGTCCGCGGTGTGCCGGCGTTCCTCGCGGAAGCGGACCACCATCAACAGGGCGTAGTCCACGGCGAGTCCGAGGCCCAGCATCGTCGTCACCTGGATCGCGTACACGGAGATGTCGGTGACCTGGCTGAAGCCGAACAGCGCCAGGAACGCGCCCGCGATCCCGCTGACCGCCACCATCAGCGGCAGTCCGGCCGCGCGCAGCCCGCCGAAGATGACCAGCAGCAGCGCCAGCACGACCGGCAGGGAGATCAACTCCGCGTTCCGTACGTCCTCCTGGGCGCGCTCACCGAGCTGGGTGCCCAGCAACGAGCCGCCGCTGACGTGGACTTCGGGCGCGTCGATCTGATGGATGCGGGCGGCTGCCGCGTCCACCGCCGCCTCCTCGTCCTCGTCGTCCAGACCGCCCTGGAGGGTGACGGAGACGAGCAGCGCCTGTCCGTCCTCGGCGATCAGGCCGCGGGTCGCATACGGGTCCGGTACCGCCGCGACCCCGGCGATGTCCCGGACGTCCGCGACGGCCCGCTCGACCTGGGTGCGCAGGGCGGGGTCGGAGACGGCGACGCCCTCGACGACGCCGGTGATCGAGTCACCGGTCGGGTCGACGCCGTCGAGGTGCTGCGCGGCCCGCTCAGACTCCGTGCCGGGCACTTCGGGCACGTTGTCGGAGAGCCGGCTGAAGACGCCCGTTCCGAGCCCGAAGCCGAGCAGCAGGAAGAGCACCCACAAGAGGATGACGGTGAGCGGACGGCGGGTAGCCGTCCGGGCGAGCGTGGCGAGCACGGTCCCTCCCGGCGAGTCGTCGGTTGACTTCGCCTTCAGGCTCGTGCGCGCGGGGGTGTCACCGGATCGCCGGAGGGAGCGGTTTCGGGGACTGGGCCGTACGAGGGAGGCGGGCCCGTGTCTCCCTCGCTAGGGGGAGCCGGGGGTCACCAGGCCGGTCTCGTACGCGCAGATCACGGCCTGCACCCGGTCCCTCAGACCGAGCTTGCTGAGCACATTGCTGACATGCGTCTTGACGGTGTGCTCGCTGACGAAGAGGGTCGTGGCGATCTCGGCGTTGGACAGTCCGCGGGCGAGCATCCGCAGGGTCTCCACCTCGCGCGCGGTCAGGATCTCCAGCCGGTCGGGCGTGACCTCGGCGGTGGCCTCCTCGCGGCGGCGCCGCACGATGTCCGCGACCAGCCGGCGGGTCACGGTCGGGGCGAGCAGCGAGTCGCCGCCCGCGACGACCCGGACGGCGTGCACCAGGTCGTCCCGGCGGACGTCCTTGAGTAGGAAGCCGCTGGCGCCCGCGTACAGCGCCTCGTAGACGTACTCGTCGAGGTCGAACGTGGTGAGCATGACGACCTTGCAGCTGGACTGCGCGCACACCTGCCGGGCCGCCTCCAGGCCGTCCGTGCCGGGCATGCGGATGTCGAGCAGCAGGACGTCGGGGGTGTGCTGCCGCACCGCGGCGACCGCCTCCGCGCCGTCGCCCGCCTCGGCGACCACCTCGATGTCCGGCTGCGCCTCCAGGATCATGGTGAAGCCGCTGCGGACCAGCTCCTGGTCGTCGGCGACGACCACACGGATGCTCACCCCAGCGCCGCCTGCCGGTCCACGGCCGGGAGGCGTACGACGACCTGGAAGCCGCCGTCCGGGCCGCGCCCGGCGCGTGCGCTGCCCCCGCAGGCGGCGGCGCGCTCACGGATGCCGATCAGACCGTGCCCGCCGCCCGGACCGGACGGGCCCCGCCCGTCGTCCGTCACCACCACTCTCAATTCGTCCTCCAGCCAGTCGAGCGCGACCGTCGCGGAGGAAGCGTACGCATGCTTCACCGTGTTGGTGAGGGCCTCCTGCACGACACGGTAGGCGGCGACCTCGGTGTCCGGCGGCAGCGGGCGGGGCTCGCCCGTGGTGCGCAGCGCGATGTGCAGGCCGGTGGAGTCGGTGACCTGGCGGACCAGGCCGGACAGGGCGGCCACCCCCGGCTGCGGCAGCCGGTCCGTGGCGCCGTCGCGCCGCTCTTCCTTGAGGACCCCGAGGATCCGGCGCAGCTGGCCCATCGCGTCCCGGCCGGTGGCCGCGATCGCGTCGAACGCGGCCTCCGCGCGCACCGGATCGCTGCGCACCACCACCGGTCCCGCCTCGGCCTGCACCACCATCAGGCTCACCGCGTGGGCCAGGATGTCGTGCATGTCCCGGGCGATCCGGGCACGCTCCTGCGCCGTCGCCCGAGCGGTGTCCGCGGCGCGCTCCCGCTCCAGGCGGCGGGCCCGGTCCACCAGCGCCGCGGTGTAGGCGCGCTGGACGCGGGCGAGGATGCCGAACCCGTATGCGCAGACGACGCTCAGCAGTTGGAAGGCGTACTCGAAGGGGAGGGGATTCGCCTTGTGCTGCATGGTGACGGTGACCCCGATCAGCCATCCCAGCAGCATCACGCGCCGCTGCCAGGGCGGAGCCACGGCGGCCAGCGTGTACAGGATGACCATGCCGCCGTACATGATCTCCGGCGGCGGCGCGTGATACACGGCCATGACGGGCGTGGCCGCCGACACCAGGCACGCGGTAGCGAACGGCGCCCGGCGCCGCCACACCAGCGGCACGGCGGTGGCCGCCGCGAGCAGCCAGCCCTGCCAGGTCAGCTTCTCGTCGCTGTCGCCGGGGAAGATCCACTGCAGCGAGGCGGCGAACAGCACCAGCGCGGCCAGCGCGCCGTCGACGACGTACGGATTCGCCGTGCGCAGCCGGGTGACGGCAGGCGTGATCCAAGGCGGTGGGGACATGGGCGGCTCCTCGGGGCAAGGGCCCTTCCAGTATTGCGACGGCGAAGCGGACGGGGCCTCACCGGTGAGAGGGATATCGTCTCTTCCGTTTGTGATCATTCTGATGCCGTGGAGGGGGAACCTCCGCCGCGAACTTGGCCTCTCAATGGTCGAAACAGAGCGTTCACAGCGTGTGCATGGTTTTGGACCGACGGTTGCGATCACCATCGGTTCTGCTGCCCGCACCCGCCGTCACCCAGGAGACCCGTATGCCGAGCCGCCGCCGATTCCTCACTGGGGCCCGCCGCCGCGCCCGTCGCGCTCGCGGCGGCCACGGCGTGCGAGGCCGGTGACGAGGCGCAGCCCGCGCAGCTCAACAAGCCCGCCGCGGCCATGCCCGCCGTGCAGGGCCCGGCGTCGGACCGGCTCAACTTCGTGGTGATCCTCGCCGACGACCTCGGCTACGGCGAACTCGGCTCCTACGGCCAGAAACTGATCCACACTCCGCGCCTGGACGCCCTCGCCGCCGAGGGCCTGCGCTTCACCGAGGCCTACGCCGCCGCCCCGGTGTGCGCGCCCTCACGCTGCTCGCTCCTCACCGGCCTGCACAGCGGACACTCCACCGTGCGCGAGAACCCCTGGGGACCGGGCGGCCAAGGCGCCCTGACCGACCGGGACTTCACCTTCGCCGAGGCGCTGCGGGCGCTCGGCTACCGCACCGGCATCATCGGCAAGTGGGGCTTCGGACCCGAGCTCCCGGACCAGCCGAGCCACCCCAACTCCCGCGGTTTCGAGGAGTTCTACGGCTACATCGGCCACGGCCACGCCCACGACTACTTCCCCGAGTACCTGTGGCACAACGGCACCCGCGAGGAGATCCCCGAGAACAAGGACGGCGCCCGCAAGGTCTACGCCCCCCACCTGATCCAGGACCGCGCGCTCAGCTTCATCAACGCCCACCAGAGCGAGCCGTTCCTGCTCTATCTCGCCCCCACCGTGCCGCACGCCCCCAGCCAGGACCCGGACGCCGGCGAGTACGCCGACCGGCCCTGGACCGGCCCCAACAAGCGGCACGCCGCCCAGGTCACCTCCTTCGACACCCTGGTCGGCAACGTCACCGACCGGCTCACCGAACTCGGCATCGCGGACCGCACCATCGTCCTCGTCACCAGCGACAACGGCCCGCACGAAGAGGGCGCCACCGACCCCGAACTCTTCAACGGCAACGGCCCGTTGCGCGGCATCAAGCGCAACCTCTACGAGGGCGGCATCCGCGTCCCGCTCATCGCCTGGTCCCCGCAGCACGTACGGTCCGGCACCACCGACCGCCCCACCCCGCTCACCGACCTGTTGCCCACCCTCGCCGACCTCGCGGGCGCACCCGCCCCGACCGACGTCGACGGCCTCTCCCTCGCCCCGCTGCTGCGCGGCTCCAAGGACGCCGCCCGCCACGACAGCCTGTACTTCTACCGCAACCACGCCAACATCACCCCGCGTTCCGACGCCTACGACCTCGGCCGGGGCCGCCGTCTCGCGGAGGCGCTGCGCCGCGGCGACCTCAAGGCCGTGCGGTTCGCACCCGGACAGAACCGGCGGGCGCCCGACGACCAGTGGGACGTAGAGCTGTACGACCTCGCCAAGGACCCCGGCGAACTCCACGACCTCGCCGCCGCACGGCCCGCGCAGGCGGACGAGCTGGTGAAGCTGATGCGTGAGTCATGGACCCCGGTCTACCGCCGCAAGCCCTTCGGTGTCAGCCTCCAAGTAGCAGGTCAAGGCCTGGACTTCACGGTCACCGCCACCTTCACCAACAGCTCCGCCCGCCCCTGGACCTCCGCCCGCCTCACCCTGCACACCCCGAGCGGCTGGCGCATACACGCCCTGGACGCCCTCTCCACGCCCCGCCTGGACACAGGCGAACACCTCACGGCCCGCTGGAAGGTCACCCCCACACAGGTCGCGACAGCCACGACACTCATCTGCCGGGGCACGGCAGAGCACGCGGACGAAGAAGTGACGTACACGGCGAGCACGACACTCAACTGATGCAGGGCTCGACAGCGCCCCGCCAGGGGCGCGGGGAACTGCGCGACCAGCCACAACGAACCCGCAGACAACCGACGGCCTAACGCGGCGTATCCCGCGGAGCGACCGGTTGCCATCCAAGCGCCCGAGAGATCCCCCGCGCAGCAAGCCGCACCGCCGGAATCAACGCCGGCACCTGCGCATCGACCTGGGGCACCACGATCGACACGGCAGCGACCACCGCCCCGCCAGCGCCGCGTACCGGCGCGGCCACCGAAAGCGCGTCCTCCGTGACCTGACGGCTGCTCACCGCCACCCCGGTGCGCCGCACCTCGGCCAGCACCCGGCGCAGCCGCACCGGATCGGTGACCGTGTACGGCGTGAAGGAGGCGAGCGGCCCGGAGCAGTACTCCTCCTGGGACTCGGGATCACTGTGCGCCAGCAGCACGAGCCCGACCCCGGTCGCGTGCAACGGCCAGCGCGCGCCGACGCGGATGTGCACGCCGACCGCGGAGCGCCCGGAGAGCCACTCGATGTAGACCACCTCGGCGCCGTCCCGCACCGCCAACTGCACGTTCTCGTGGGTGGCTTCGTACAGGTCCTCCAGATACGGCAGGGCGACCTGCCGCAGCGCCAGCCCGCGCGGGGCGAGTGCGGCGACCTCCCACAGCCGCAGGCCGACGTGGTAGACCCCCGACTCGTCCCGCTCCAGGGCGCCCCACTCGGTGAGGGCGCCCACGAGCCGGTGCGCGGTGGTCAGGCTCAGTCCGGCCCGGCGGCTGATGTCCGTCAGCGACAGCGCGGAGTGCTCGTGGTCGAACGCCGAGAGCACGGACAGCAGCCGGTCAGGGGCGGAGCGGGCGGTCATGGGCGGGTGGCTGCGGGGTGCGCGAGGTCGTAGGGGCGGGGGTAGGGGGCGGGGTGGTATGTCACATACCGCGGCTCGTTCGCCGGGTCCGCCACCTCGGCCCGGTCATTGAGGCTGCTCGGCGAGGTGTCCCAGCGGCCGGTGTCCAAGCGGTGCTCCAAGGTGTCCAGGGCGCCGATCATCTCGCCCGGGGTGAAGGTGCAGTGGCCGGGCCCGTCGACATAGGCCTGGCGCAGCAGCGGGCCCGAACCCCCGGCTGCGGCGGCCCGGCGGTAGGCGCTCTCGGCCTGCACCGGAATCAGCGCGTCGCCGGTCGTGTGGATGTTGAGCTGCGGGTCGGTGAGCCGGCCCTTGAAGACGCTGGTGTCCCGCATCCACCGCACCGCCGAGGGATCGGCCGAGACCCGGGGCGCGCGGTTGAGCGCCGTGAGGTCGGTGCGCAGGGACAGGCCCGCCTTTCGGTACAACTCCGTCACCTCCTTGAACAGCGGGGAGCGGTGCAGCATCGCGGTGTAGTCGACGCCCGTGTTCCAGGACATGTTCCCCCCGGCACGGCTCTCCGCCTCCTGCCGCCAGGAGAATGCGGGCAACTGGAGGAGCCCTTGGAGGGCGGTGTACTGGTTGGCCTGCTGGGCGTCCCAGTCGGTGGGCGCCGGTTCGGTCTGCGTGGGGTCGTTGTACCCGGGGATGTTGTGCAGGGCGGCGGCGAGGGCGATCCGGGCGCGGCCCTCAGCGGTCTGCTGGGCCGCGGTGACCTTCGTCGTGAGTGTCTGCGCGGCGCTCTGCGCCTGCGCCTGGTCGGCGAATCCGGTGAGCGGGATGCCCGAGTCGGGCGCCAGCAGCGCCTTCAGTGCGAACACCGGGTCCAGCGTGCTGTTCCAGTTGGCGACGCCGCCCTGCACCAGACCGCACATGGAGAGCGATCCGTCGAACCGGTCCGCGTGCCGCTCGGCGAGGGTCGTCGTGACGAGGCCGCCGTACGAGGTGCCCCAGGCGACGGTCCGCCGTGCCGTGCCGAACTTGTCGGTGAACAGGTCGAGAGTGGCGAGCTGGTCCGGCACGGCTTCCGTGACCGCCCAGCCGTTCGTGGCGTACGAGGAGCCGATGAGGGCGTAGCCCTGGTCGAGGAGCTTGTCCAGGGTGGCCGAATCAGGCGCGTTCTGGGCGGGGTTGGGCCAACCGGCAGCGTGGTAGCCGTGGCTGTAGAGCAGCACGGTGCCGTTCCAGTCGGCGGGTACGTCCATCATGTAGGCGGCGCCCGAGGGGAGTTGGCCCTCTAGGTGCGTGTCCGTGGCTGCCGCCTGAGCGGGGGCCGCGGACACGGCGCACAGGGCAACGGCCAGCAGCGCGATACGGGTTCTCAACGGGGGGTCCCTTCCGGTGTGGGGGTCATGGCGTGGGTCTCGTGGTTCTCCAGCGCGTTCGCGCGTGTCTCGCGCAGGCGCCAGACGGTGAGCGCGGTGACGGCGGCGCCGCCGCACAGCAGCAGCGAGACGGGCGTGCTGCCGCCGCCGTACGAGGCGAGCAGGCTGCTCGCGATCAGCGGCGAGAATCCCGCGCCGACCAGCGTTGCCGCCTGGTAGCCGAGGGAGGCGCCCGTGTAGCGGACCCGGGTGCCGAACATCTCGGTGAGCAGGGCGCCGAGCGGGCCGTACATCGTCGACTGGGCGACGCCGTGGCCGAGGGCCAGGGCGAGGATCAGCAGGCCGGGGGAGCCGGAGTCGACCAGGGCGAGTACCGGGAAGGCGAGCGCGGCCGAGGCGACGGCGCCGGCGAGGACGACCGGGCGGCGGCCGACCCGGTCCGACAGGGCGGACGCGGCGGGCAGCACCAGCAGGGCGACGCAGGAGGCGATGGTCACGGCGGTGAGCACCTGTGAGCGGCTGTACCCGTTGTCGACGGCGTACGAGATCATGAAGCCGGTCAGCAGTGACTGCGCGGTGAACGCGCCGATGCCGACACCGCAGGCCATCAGCACGGGCTTCGGCCGGCGCAGCACCTCCACCACCGGGGGCTTCGCCTGCGGCTCCCGCTTGACCTGCGCAAACAGCGGGCTCTCCGCAACCTTGAGGCGGACGAACAGGCCCACGGCCAGCAGCACGATGCTCAGCAGGAACGGCACTCGCCAGCCCCAGGCGCGGAACTGGTCGTCGGGGAGGCCGGAGACGAGGGTGACCATTCCGGCCGAGAGTACGGAGCCGAGCGGGGCGCCGAGCATGGTGAAGCTGGACCACATGCCGCGCCGGCCGCTCTGGGTGCGCTCGGCGTGCTCGACGACCATGAGGGTCGCGCCGCCCCACTCACCGCCGATGGCGATGCCCTGCACCACGCGCAGCGTGACCAGCAGGATGGGGGCCCACACGCCGATCGTGTCGTAGGTCGGCAGGACGCCGATCAGGAAGCTGCCGCAGCCCATCAGGGCCATGGTCAGCAGCATCATCGACTTACGGCCGATCCGGTCGCCGAAGTGGCCGAAGACGATGCCGCCCAGCGGACGGGCGACATAGCCGGCGGCGAAGGTGCCGAAGGCCGCGATGGTGCCGACCGCCGGGTCGGCCTTGGGGAAGAACAGCTCGCCGAAGACCAGCGCGGCGACGGTGCCGTAGACGAGGAAGTCGTAGAACTCGACTGCGGTGCCGAGGAGTCCGGACAGTGCGACGCGGCGCAACTGCCGGGTGTCGGGGGGTGGTTGAGCGGTGGAGGGGGATGGGTGCACGGTGAGCTCCCTGGGGGCGGGTCTCGGGCTCCCCGTGAAGCTAGGCACCTCTCATGCGGCCGTCAATCATTTGCACAACATTAACTCGGTCCGTCCTCCACGATCCGCAGCAGCAGCGCCTGCAGCGTCTCCCGCTCGGCCGCGTCCAGCGGGCCCAGCAGATCGTTGGTCACCCGCAGCCCGGCTTCGTCGGTGCCGCGCAGGAAGGAGCGGCCTTCCTCGGTGAGGACCACGATCCGGCTGCGGCGGTCGTCCGGGGCGGGGCGGCGCTCGGCGAAGCCCAGCTTCTCCAGGTCGTCGATCAGGCCGACGATCGCGCTCGGGTCGTAGCCGAGCCGGGCGCTCAGCTCGCGCTGCAGCGCCCCCTCGCCGGTGGCGAGGAAACGCAGTACCGCGTAGTGGCGCAGGCGCAGCCCCGACTCCTGGAGGAAGGAGTTGAAGAGCTGACCCGAGCGCAGGCCCAGCCGGTACAGCAGGTAGCCCGTGTCCGCATGTAGTCCGCGCATCCATGGCTCGTTCGCGTCGATGGGCTTCGGGGTGGCGTGCTGGCGTGTGATGGCGGGCTCCCTGTGCTCGATCGATGTGTCCTGGAGATTTCAGCATGTCCCACACTGAGGTCATCAACAACTATTGACGTTAACAATTATTGCTCTTAGCTTCGATCTCGGAAGCCGCACCCCATGTGCCACCGCTTGAAGGGACTCGCTCGTGCCCAGCATCGATCTCACCGGCAAGGTCGCCGTCGTCACCGGCAGCGGCCGGGGCCTCGGCCTCGCCTATGCGCACGCCCTCGCCGCCCACGGCGCCTCCGTGGTCGTCAACGACATCGACGAGGCCGTGGCCGAGCAGGCCGTGAAGTCCATCACCGCGGCCGGCGGCACCGCCGTCGCCGAGGTCGTCCCGGTCGGTACGACCGAGGCCGCCGAGCGGCTGGTGAACCGCGCCGTCGAGGAGTTCGGCAGGCTCGACGTCCTGGTCACCAACGCGGGCATCCTGCGCGACAAGGTCCTGTGGAAGATGACCGACGACGACTTCGACGCGGTGATCACCACCCACCTCAAGGGCACCTTCACCTGCGCCCGCGCCGCCGCCGTCCGGATGCGCGAGCAGGGCGAGGGCGGCTCGCTGATCCTGGTCGGCTCCCCGGCCGGGCAGCGCGGCAACTTCGGGCAGACGAACTACGCCGCCGCGAAGGCCGGCATCGCCGCCATGGCCCGCACCTGGTCGATGGAGCTGGGCCGCGCGAACATCACCGTGAACGCCATCGTGCCGGTCGCCGCGACCGCGATGACCGAGACCATCCCCGCCTTCGCCCCGTACGTCGAGGCTATGAAGAACGGCGAGCCGCTCCCGGACTTCCTCCGCAAGGGCGAGGGCTTCGGCACCCCCGAGGACTGCGCGGCCCTCGTTCCCTTCCTCGCCTCCGAGGCGGCGCGCGGCATCACCGGGCAGGCCATCGGCATCGGCGGCGACAAGGTGGCACTCTGGTCGCATCCGCAGGAGATCAAGGCGGCGTACGCCGACGGCGGCTGGACCCCGGACACGCTGGCCGCCGCCTTCCCGACCTCGGTGGGTGCCGAACCGCAGTCGGTGGGCATCCCCGCGCCCAAGCTGCCGGAGGCGTGATGGCACCCCCCATGAACATCGACGAGCTCGTCGCCATCGACGTCCACACCCACGCGGAGGTGTCCTCCAAGGGCCACTCCTCCCTGGACGACGACCTGCACGACGCCTCCTCCGCCTACTTCAAGGTGGAGGGCAAGCGGAAGCCGACCATCGAGGAGACGGCCGCCTACTACCGTGAGCGGAAGATGGCCGCCGTGATCTTCACGGTCGACGCCGAGTCCGCGACCGGCACCGCGCCCGTCCCGAACGAGGAGGTCGCCGAGGCCGCCGCCGCCAACGCGGACGTCCTCATCCCCTTCGCGTCCATCGACCCGTTCCGGGGTAAGGCGGGCGTGAAGCAGGCCAGGCGCCTGGTCGAGGAGTACGGGGTGAAGGGCTTCAAGTTCCACCCCAGCATCCAGGGCTTCTTCCCCAACGACCGCTCGGTGGCGTACGACCTGTACGAGGTGATCGAGGAGACCGGCACCATCGCGCTCTTCCACACGGGTCAGACGGGCATCGGGGCCGGCGTGCCCGGCGGGGGCGGCATCCGCCTCAAGTACTCGAACCCGCTCCACGTGGACGACGTGGCGGCCGACTTCCCGCACCTCAAGATCATCCTGGCGCACCCGTCCTTCCCCTGGCAGGACGAGGCCCTCGCCGTCGCCACGCACAAGCCCGGCGTGCACATCGACCTGTCCGGCTGGTCACCGAAGTACTTCCCGCCGCAGCTCGTGCAGTACGCCAACACACTGCTCAAGGACAAGGTCCTCTTCGGCTCCGACTTCCCCGTCCTCACCCCCGACCGCTGGCTCGCCGACTTCGAGAAGCTGACGATCAAGGACGAGGTCAAGCCGAAGATCCTCAAGGAGAACGCCGCCCGTCTGCTCGGGCTGACGAAGCCATAAGGGGTCGTAGATGCGCAACGAGGGACTGGGGTCATGGCCCGCACGCCGGGCCCGGAAGACCCCGCACCGCACCGCCCTGATCCACGGCGAGACGGCGTTCACGTACGCCGAGCTGTACGACCGCACCACCCGGCTCGCCCATGCCCTGCGCGCCCGGGGCGTCCGGCGCGGTGACCGGATCGCCTACCTGGGCCCCAACCACCCCTCCTACCTGGAGACCCTGTTCGCGGCGGGCACCCTCGGCGCGGTCTTCGTGCCGCTCAACACCCGCCTCGCCGGACCCGAGATCGCCTACCAGCTCGCCGACTCAGGCGCCAAGGGCCTCGTCTACGGCCCGGCGTTCCAGGGCCTGGTCGCGGGGCTGCCGGGCAGTACCGACGTCCGTACGTACGTCGAAGTCGGCGCCGAATACGAGGAGGCACTGTCCTCCGCGTCGCAGGAGCCCTTCGACGAACCGGTCGGCGCCGACGACACCTGCATCATCATGTACACCTCGGGCACGACCGGTCGCCCCAAGGGCGCGATGCTCACCCACGGCAATCTGACCTGGAACGCGATCAACGTCCTCGTCGACACGGACCTGATCACCGACGAACGTGCGCTGGTGTCGGCCCCGTTGTTCCACACGGCGGGCCTGAACATGCTCACCCTGCCGGTGCTGCTCAAGGGCGGTACATGCGTGCTGGTCGAGGCCTTCGTCCCGGAGACGACCTTCGACCTGATCGAACGGCACCGGATCACCTTCATGTTCGGGGTGCCGACGATGTTCGAGCAGATCGCCCGGCATCCGCGCTGGCCGGACGCCGACCTGTCCAGCCTGCGCATCCTCACCTGCGGCGGCTCCCCGGTGTCGACACCGCTGATCGCCGCCTACCAGGAGCGCGGGCTGACCTTCCTCCAGGGCTACGGCATGACGGAGGCCTCGCCCGGGACGCTGTTCCTGGACGCCGAGCACGCGCTGAGCAAGGCGGGCTCGGCGGGCGTGCCGCACTTCTTCAGCGACGTACGGGTGGTACGGCCGGACTTCGCGCCGGTCGACGTCGGTGAGACCGGCGAGATCGTGGTCCGGGGGCCGCATGTCATGCCCGGCTACTGGGGGCTGCCCGAGGAGACGGCCGGCTCCTTCGCGGACGGGTGGTTCCGCAGCGGGGACGCGGCCCGGATCGACGAGGACGGCTATGTCTTCATCGTCGACCGCATCAAGGACATGATCATCTCCGGCGGGGAGAACATCTACCCCGCCGAGATCGAGGACCTGCTCCTCGCCCACCCCGACATCGTCGAGTGCGCGGTCATCGGCGTGCCCGACGACAAGTGGGGCGAGGTGCCGCGCGCCGTCGTCGTGCCGCGCGAGGACGTCTCGGTGGATCCCGACGAGATCCTCGCGTCCCTGTCCGGCCGCCTCGCCAAGTACAAGATCCCGAAATCCGTGGTCCTCGCGGACGAACTCCCGCGCACCGCCTCCGGAAAGCTCCTCAAGTCCCGTGTCCGCAGTCGATACGGCAACCAGTAAGGAACCTCATGAGCATCACCGTCAACGGCCTCGACGAACTGAAGAAGCTCGCGGGCAGCGACCTCGGCACCAGCGAGTGGATCGAGATCACCCAGGAGCGCATCAACACGTTCGCCGACGCCACGGGCGACCACCAGTGGATCCACGTCGACCCGGAGAAGGCCGCCGAGGGCCCCTTCGGCGCCCCGATCGCGCACGGCTACCTCACGCTCTCCCTCTTCATCCCGCTCTTCACCGAGCTGCTCGACGTCCAGGGCGTCACCACCAAGGTCAACTACGGCCTGAACAAGGTGCGTTTCCCCTCGCCGGTGAAGGTCGGTTCGAAGATCCGGCTGGTCGGGAAGCTGGCGGAGGTCGAGGAGGTCCCCGGCGGGGTGCAGATCACCGTCGACGGCACGATAGAGATCGAGGGCGGCGCGAAGCCTGCCGCCGTGCTGCAGAGCCTGTCCCGCTTCTACGCCTGATCGGGGCGTACCGGCACGAGGTCGAGAAGGCGTTCCGAAGCGTCCAGCGCCGGCGGGGTGAACCGGTCGTGCACCCGCCGGAACGTCTTCTCGGCCCGTTCCGCCGGCCAGTCGTCCGGCAGATGCCTGACCGGCAGCCGGGGATCACGGCGGATGATCCGCAGCCACTCGGCCTGCAGCACCAGCCGCAGCCCGAGAGCGTCGTCGGCGTCCGGCAGGTCCGTCTCCCACGGCTGCCAGCGGCGGACGAACTCCTCGTAGCGCACCGCCAGTTCGGACAGCTCCCAGGTCTCCTCGATCATCGCGCCGATGTCCATGCCGGCGTCGGCGTGGGCGCGGAAGATCTTCACATGCGCGGACAGCCCCAGCTCGGCGACCAGCTCGCCCACGTCGACGTGGCCCGGCGCGATCCACAGGCCGTTGAACAGCGGCCCGAACCCGCTCCAGGTGAGCTTCGAGCGCAGGTCGTGCCGCTGCCGCTGCCAGGACTCGGGCAGGGAGAAGCCGAGCAGGGTCCAGGTGCCGTCCCACTGCCGGTTGACCGCGCCGGTCTCCCAGATACGCCGCTCTCCGTCGCGCAGGACGGCCGCCGAATGCTCGGTCAGCCCGAAGTACATCCGGCGGCCCTCGCGCTGGCGGCGCAGCAGGCCACGGTGCACCATCCGGGTCAGCGTCGAGCGCGTCGCCTGCTCACCGACGCCGACCCGGCCGAAGACGTCGATGACACTGCCCGAGTACACGCAGACATCACGCCCGAGCACCTGATCGCCCAGGAACGTCAGCATCAGGGACTGGGGCCGCAGCGACTCTTCGGTGGTCACGCGGCCCACGGTAACGCCTGCTGGATCAGTCCGTGACCTGCTGGTACGAGTACACGGTCGTCGACAGTGCGCAGATGCCGGGCTGGATCACCTGGGCGCGCAGGGTGCCGCTGTGCACGTCGTAGTCGACGCCCTCCGTCTCGAAGGTGCCGGTGCACACACTGCGCTGCGGCAGCGCGAACAGGCTCTTGACCGCCCCGGTGACCGGCTGCCCGTCGAGCTTGTGGGGCAGGTCGACCTGGAGGAGCGGGCGGATCTCCGGGAAGAGGGACCCGGTGGCGTCGTTCGAGGCACACACCAGCCGGGTCTCGGTGACGAAGTCGCAGCCCTGGATGTCACGCACGGGCTTGTCCAGCGTGATCTGCCCGGCCTCCTTCAGATCACCGCCCGTCTGCGGGGTGGACGGATTGAGCAGGGGAGCGGGGAAGACCTGGAGCCGGTTCTGGCCGCCCCACTCGCCCGACACCAGCCACTGCCCGTCCGGCGAGACGGTCGCGAAGGAGTTGTTGAGCTTCTCGCCCGCGCCCAGCTGGTGGACGTACTCGTAGCGCTTCCCGGCCGGGGTCGTCACCGCGTACATCTTGGACGTCGCCGTGTCCGGGCCCTGGTAGGCGTCGAACGTGTACCCGTTCGCGATGTCCGGGTCGCCCACGTGGTTCCAGCCCTTGAAACGCAGGTCCAGCGGGATGTCCGCGAGCCCCCGGTACAGCAGCGACCCGTCGGCCCGGCTCGCCAGGCCCTGCCCGCCGCCGAGGGTGTCGGTGTACGCCGTGCCGGTCTCCGCCCAGCGCGGGTCACCGGCGGCGGAGGCGGTGCCCGCGCCCACTGCGAACGCTCCTAATAACGCGGCCAGGCAGACGAGTTGACGCTTCATCAGGCACCCTTCACGTCGACGAATATCGGGTTGGAATAGAACCACGTATCGGCCCACGGGTCACCGTTGCCGGGCTCGTGGGGGAGCGGCCCGTGCGGGTCGACGGAGGCGCCCAGATAGCCCGCGCCGTGCCGGTTGCCGTCGCTGCCGCGCAGCCGGACGTAGAAGGACTCGTCGCCGGCGGTGAGCGGGATACGCAGGGTGTACGTCCCCTTGCGGCCGCTGACGTCCTTGGTGGTGACGACTCTGGTGGCGGGCGCCTGCCAGGTGTCACGGTCGGCCGCCGGGCCGCGCACCGCGCCCCGGATGACGTCCACGTGCGCCAACTCGGGCAGGATTCCCTGCGGGTTGGGGCGGGAGGCGCTGGTGACGGTGACCGTCAGGGTGAGCCGCTCGCCCTTGCGGACACGCAGCCTGCCGCCCAGCGTGACGCCCCGGCCGTGGTCGCAGTCGCGCCTCAGCCGCACCTCGAGCCCGTCCAGCAGATGTCCGTGGTCCAGCCAGACCCGGCCCGCGCGCAGGCCCGCCATCACCGATCGGTAGCCGTAGCGCGTGACGCCCACGTGGGTGCGGCTGAACTGGCCGGGCCAGAAGTCGCCGCCGGGCTGGGGTTCGGTGGTGTTCACCGGGTCGGGCAGCCGGCCGGTGTTGTCGAAGTTCTGGCCGGGGAGCCAGTTGCCGTTCTTCCAGGTGTCGAACACCACCCGGTGCACATCGGAGTTGGTGGTGATCGTGAACAGCTTGCCCTCGGCGAGCATGGCGTCCCACATGCCTCCGACGGTGGCCGTCATCCAGTCGAAGCCGCCGTACGTGACGTACGCGTCGGCCGGGTAGCCGGGCCAGGAGTTCTCCGAGGGCTTGTTCTCGTACTCGCCGCGGATCGAGGTCGGACCGCGCCAGCCGGGGATGGCGCCGCCCTGGGCGCCGGGCGCGCCCTCCACGCCGATCATGATCTCGGGGGCCGCGTCCCGCCAGTTACGCATCTCGTGCGGGGAGTCGATGCCCAGGCGCAGTGGGTGGTTGGCGAGGACGAGCACATCGTCGACGTAACCCGTGCGGCGCTGCTCGGCCAGCCACTTGATGGCCTTGACGGCGTGCGCCTCGTTGCGGGGAGTGTCAGGGTGGGTGGGGCCGCCCGCCGCGTAACCGAGCAGCTTGCCGTCGTAGGCGAGCTCGAACTTCGTGAGCAGGTCGACCTCGTGCGGGCCCGGTGCCGCGAAGACCGTGCAGTGCTCGGCGCCCGGGATGTACCACTCCAGGCCCTGGAAGATCAGCTGACGCGGGTTCGCGGCCCGCGTCTTCAGGATCTCCTGGTGCTCCAGCTTCGCCCCGAACTCGGCGTGCCCGAAGTTGGAGTGCTCGTTGAACACCAGCCAGTCGACGCCGTACTTGGCGCCCGCTTTGACGACCTGGTCGAAGGTGTACTTCGCGTCGTGGCTGTAGACGGAGTGGACGTGGTGATCGCCGACGAGGTAGGCGAGGCGCGGGTCGTCACCGCCGAAGGGCCGCGAGGACGCCGCCGCGGGCACGGCCGCCGAACCGAGGGCGAAGGCGGCGCCGAACAGGCCCGTGCGGCGCAGGAGTCCGCGTCTGGACAGGCCCTGCGGATCGAGTTCCGCCAGGGATACGGACGGGTCGGCCCAGGCGGGCAGCTGCTGGTCGTTCACGGGGATGCCTTCCGAAAGGTTCAGTGGTTCATGAACGACGTGACGGGCAGGGCGCGTTCGACGATCCGGACGTCGCCGAGGCGCCCGTACAGGATCTGGTCGATCTTCCCGCCGTACTCATAGCCGCCGAGCAGCCAGGGCAGGCCCACCGAGGTGAGGCCGATCGCGGGGGCGTGCGGGTTGCGGGCGACCGGGCAGCCCTGGACGTACAGCGTGGTGTGCCTGCCGTCGTTGACGACGGCGACGTGCCACCACTGCTCGGGGGCCGTCTCGTCGCCCCAGTTGGTGGCGATACCCTGCTGGTTGAGCGGGCGCACGGCCCACTGCGGGCCGGGTCCGTCGGAGAGGGAGAGCGTGGCGAGCGGCTCGTCCGGGTCGCCCTCGGTCTTGCCTGCCGCCCCGCCGGTGCCGGTGCGGCTGACCAGTCCGGCCCAGGCGTTGCGGGAGCCGGTCCAGTCGGCGGGCAGCCAGTAGAACGCCTCGATGGTGTAACCGGACTTGAAGGTGGCCGAGTTGAGAGGGGCATCATCGACCGTACGCAGGTAGGCGCCCTTGAGCGGCGGCTTGCCGCCCCGGAAGTACAGGCTGCCGTGCCCCGGTTGATCCGGGTGATGAGCCGTCGACCAGGTCAGCGAGCCGTCCCCGACCTTGACCACGGCGAGGTCGTTGCCGCGCCCCGACAGGTCACGCACCGTCCCCTCGACCGCGGCCCCCTCCTCGTGGCCGTCGAACCGCCAGTACGCGACCGTGCCCCGCACCAGCATCCGGTCGGCGGGCCGGGACGGCCGTACGGGTATCGGTGCGAACCCGGCGAACCGCTCCTCGAAGTCGAGGTCGACGGAGAACCGGTCCGTATCCCCGGACAGCTCCATCTCCTGCCGCTCCAGCTCGTTGAGCCCCTTCGCGGCCCGGCCCAGGATCCACGGCGACAGCGTCTCGACGTCGATCGTGTTCCGGTCGAGGTCGAAGTGGTAGAGGCGGATCATCGCCGCGCCGCCGTAGTAACGGTTCTGATAGTTCGTCAGGTGCAGATGTACGTCATTCCCGGCCGCGTTCTTGCGGACCGCGCGGGCGGCCGGCCAGTAGTGGCCGTTGAGGGTGAGGAAGATCTGGTCGTGGTCCTTGACCAGCTTGTCCCACAGCTGCTGCCCGTACGGGGAGAGGGCTTCGTCGCCGACGACCAGCTCGTGCGTGGTCAGGATGACGGGCGTGCTCGGATGCTGGGCGATGACGTCCTTCGCCCACGCGTAACCCTGGTCCGACAGCCGCCAGTCCAGGGCGAGGACGAGCCACTCACGCCCGGCCGCCTTGAAGACGTGGAAGGTGTTGTAGCCGTCGGCGGAGGCACCGCCGAAGCTCGGCTTGCCCCTGAAGCGGTGCGGGCCGAACGTGTCGAGGTACGGCGTCGCGCCGCGCTGGTCGGTGGTGGACGAGCGGACGTCGTGGTTGCCCGCCAGCACGCTGTAGCCCACTCCGCGCCGGTCCAGCAGCTCGAACGCCTCGCCGATCGCGTCGCACTCGGCCTTCGCGCCGTTCTCGGTCAGGTCGCCCAGGTGGGACAGGAAGACGACGTTGTCCTCACGCCCGTGCTCCAGCAGATAGCGCAGCGAGGCCTGGATCGGCGCCGGGTTGATGCTCGGCCCGTCGAAGAGGTACTGCGTGTCGGGCATCACGGCGAGCGTGAAGCGCCGGTTCTCGGTGTCGGGGCGCCAGCCGCGGCCGACCGTCGCTGCCTCGGCAGCGACGGTCGGGAGGGTGACGGCGGTGGCCGCGGCGCCGATCAGCGCGGTGGCTCTGAGGAAGTTGCGTCTGCCGGCGTGGGCGCAGGCAGACTCCTGCCCGGGCTCATGGGTGGTGCACACATCGTCTCCAGTGAAGGCACAAGGGCGTGAAGGCGTGAAGGGAGTGAAGGCGGGTTCAGAGTGCGCGCAGGGTCCAGTTCCAGCGGTGGACACCCGGCGGGATCAGATACGAGGCGGAGGTGTCCGGGCCGCACGACGCGGTGCCCAGCCCCCGGTGTGCCGCGTCGATGTGCACCACGCACCCCGGTCGCGGGACCAGCTCGTCATGGTGGGCGGCGGCGGTGAGGTCCTCGGCGCGGTACCGGGTCACGGAGACCTGCCGGGGCTCGTCCAGCCGCACCGCGAGACCGGTGGCGTCCGGTGCCGACAGCGTGAAGTGCCGTACGCCGTGCCGGCCGCCGCTCTCCTGCGGGCGCAGATAGGGGGTGAACAGGTCGTCCACGGGCACGGAGTGATGGCCGACGGGCGCGCCCGCACTGCGGTCCGGGTACGACTCCCAGGGCCCCTGCCCGAACCACTCCAGCAGGTCGAGCCCGGGCACCGTCTCGAACACCGTGCCCACCCGGGCCACGTCCTCGAAGTCCTCCGGCAGCTCGGCCGACTCCTCGACCCGGACGCCGCCCTCGACGGGAGTGAACACCTGCACATGGCGCACGACGCCGCTCGTCCCGGCGTACTCGGCATGCACGGTCACTCGCTCACCCTCCCGCCGCACGTTGACGACCTTGCGGACCAGCGCGTCGAGCCCCCAGGTCCGCCAGCGCAGCGCGATGCCGCCCAGCTCGTCGTTGTCGGTGGGCGCCCGCCACAGCGACAGCGTGGGGGCGGCGGTGAGGAGGGGATGGACGAGGAGCCCTTCCCCGTCGACCTCGACGGGCGGGCCCTGGACGGTCGCGTTCCGCGGCGCGGGGGCCGCCCGCAGTCGCAGCTGGGGCGCACACACCTCGGTGCCGCGCGGCCCCCACGGCTCGTCATCCTTCGTGGTCACGCGCAGCGTCACCCAGGCCTCGCCGCCGTCGTCCGGCAGCTCGAAGGGGAGCGGCACGGCCGCCGTCTCGCCGGGAATCAGGTCGGGCAGCTCGGCGGGAGCGGTGAGCGTAGCGAAATGGGGGTCCCCCCGGCCGAAGGCTGGGGGAGTACGGCCGTCGGAGAGGGTCAGCTCCCACTGGGCGGACAGCCAGTCCAGCCCGCGGAAGCACTGGTGGTTCTCGACCACCAGGCCCTCGTGCTTGAAGCACGTCAGCCGCACCGGCGCCGCGATCTCGCGGTGCTCGTACATCACGGGCTTGGGCGTGCGGTCGGGGAACACGATCCCGTCGGCGATGAACGCGCCGTCGTGGATCGTCTCGCCGAAGTCGCCGCCGTACGCCCAGCGATGTCCGGGCGCGGCGACACCGTTGTCGTACAGCCCGGCGCCGGAGCGCCCGGCGGGTCTGCCGTCTGTCACCCGCTGGAGAATGCCGTGGTCCCAGAACTCCCAGATGAAGCCGCCCTGAAGACCGGGCGTTGACTCGATGGCGGCCCAGTGGTCGGCGAGCGTGCCGTTGCTGTTGCCCATGGCGTGCGAGTACTCGCACTGGATCAGCGGTCGCGTCTGCTCACCGGAGAGCGCGTGCGCGACACAGTCCTCGATCGGCGCGTACATGGGGCAGGCGATGTCGGAGGCGTCGTCCGTCGCCGCCCAGTCGAGCTTGGCCGCCCCCTCGTACTGGATCGGCCGCGTCGGATCGTGCCGCCGCACCCAGCCCGCCGCCGCGTCATGGTTGGCGCCGTAGTCGGACTCGTTGCCCAGCGACCAGATGATCACCGACGGATGGTTCTTGTCCCGCAGCACCATCCGTGACACCCGGTCCACGAAGGCGTTCAGATAGCGCGGGTCGTCGGCGATCTCATGCGCGTGGTCGTGCGCCTCGATGTCCGCCTCGTCGACGACGTAGAAACCCAGCTCGTCCGCGAGGCCGTACAGCGCCGGGTCGTTCGGGTAGTGCGCGGTGCGGATCGCGTTGAAGCCGAAGCGCTTCAGCAGGACGAGGTCGGCGCGCATGTCGTCGTACGACACCGTCCGGCCCGTCAGCGGATGGAAGTCATGCCGGTTCACGCCCCGGACGTAGATCCGCTCGCCGTTGACCAGCAGGTCCCGGCCGACGATCTCGACGTCGCGGAAGCCGATGCGCTGGTACGAGGTGTCGGCGACCGTTCCGTCGGCGCGGTGCAGCCGGACGGTCAGGCCGTACAACTCGGGCGTCTCCGCGGTCCAGGTGCGGACGTCGGGGACGGTCGCGCACAACCGTGCCTCGCCGAGGAAGTCGGAGACCCGCTCGTCCTCGGTGTTGAGCCGGTCGAACTCGGCGTCCTGCGCGAGGGGTTCGCCGTCCAGCTCGCCGGTGACGTACCAGCCGTCCGGCAGCACACCCCGTACCTGGCAGTCGACGCGCAGCTCGCCGTCCGCGCGCGCCCGTACGGTCACGTCCGCGAGATACAGCGGATCCGTCGCGTACAGCAGCACCGACCGGGTGATCCCGCCGTGCCACCACTGGTCCTGGTCCTCGATGTGGGAGGCGTCGGACCATTTGACGACCGTGAGCCGTACGGCCGCGGACGAGCCCGGGCGTACGACGTCCGTCAGATCGAACTCGGCCGCCAGATGCGAGTCCTTGGAGATCCCGACAGGCCGCCCGTCCACCTGCACCAGCAGCACGCTCTCGGCCGCCCCGACCTGCAACACGATCCGCCGCCCGGCCCACTCGGCGGGGACGTCCACCGCACGCTCGTACACGCCCGTCGGGTTGGCGGCGGGCGAGTGGGGCGGGAACTCGGCGAACGGCATGCGGACGTTGGTGTACTGCGGCAGGTCGTCCGTGCCCTGCATGGTCCAGGCGCCGGGGACGTACGTCGAGGACCAGGAACCGCCGACCGGCGCGTCCGGGGCGGACAGCAACTGGAAGCGCCAGTCGCCGTCCAGGGGCAGTGCTCCGGAGCGCCGGTCGACGGCGTTCATGGGGAGGCGCCCCCAGGAGGTCACCTCGGGTGCCTCCCAGGGGCGCAGGGCGATCAGGGGATCGGCTGGGTGCGGAAGTGCGTCGGTCATGGCCATTCCGAAGTCGGTGGGGACGTGGGTGACGTTGGGCTGTGCCGGGGCAGGGCACGGCCTTGCAGGCCCCAGACGGGATCGACGGCGATGCCGAGCCGGTCCAGGACGGTGGGGGCGATGTCGATGAGGCGGGGCGTGTCGAGCCGGGTGCCGCCGTGCGCGCCGGGCTCGGCAAGGATGACGAAGACCTCCTGTTCGGCACGCGTGTCACCGCCGTGGCCGCCGGTGTCGAGGTGACCGTGGTCCGTGGTGACCAGCACGGTCCAGTGCTCGTCGGCACGTCGGGGGTCCGAGCGCCGGGCGTCGACCGCGTCCAGCAGCCGCCCGAGGTGGGTGTCCTGGGCGCGCAGGGCGTGGTCGTAGGCGGGAGAGAGGGGGCCCGTGGCGTGGCCGGCCTCGTCGGTGGCGCCGAAGTACACGAACAGGACGTCCGGGTCGTCCTCCGTGAGCCAGCGCTCGGCGGTTCGGGCGACGAGGCGGTCCGCGGTTTCGTAGCCGTCGGATTCGCCGTCGTAGTCCACACGTCGGCCGATGGCGGCGCCGAGGACGCCTCGGCGGACCAACTCCGGCCAGGACACCACGGCCGCGGTGCGCAGACCGGGCCGGGCGGTGACGGCGCGGCTCAGGACGTCGGGGTAGCGGGCGTAGTCGGCACCGGCGAAGTCGTTGCCGGTCACCCCGTGACGGTCGGGCCAGACCCCGGTCAGCGCGCTCGACCAGCCGGGCCCGGAGTCGGTGTAGGCCATGCTGGTCGAGGGGCCGTCCTCGGCCTGGCCGTCCGCCTCGCCGTAGGGCAGCAGGCTGGTGCCGTGGGCGCCCGCGGCCATCAGGGCGTGCAGCACGGGTGCGTTGGCCTGCCGGCCGGTCAGGCGGTCGAAGCGCAGCCCGTCCATGCCCACGACGAGCACCTTGCCGCGCCGGCCCTCGGCGTCCGTCACTGTCTACCCCCCTCGGCGCTCTTGCCTGCTGCACCGGTCTGGTCCAGTACCAAGAGCTCGGGACTGACTGCCGGTTCTTGGCTGCGCGCCCGTTGTGGCTGGTCGCGCAGTTCCCCGCGCCCCTTTGGGGCGCGGCCCTTCAGCTCCCCTGCACTGCTCCCTCCGTCGCACCCGCGATGAAGCCTCGGGCGAAGATCGTGAAGACCACGACCAGCGGGATGGCCGCCATGAGCACGCCGGCCATGACCATGCTGTAGTCGGTGCTGTGGCCGAGGTTGAGCTGGGCGAGCTCCACCTGGAGGGTGACGTGGTCGGGGTTGGTGAGCACGATGAGTGGCCAGACGTAGTCGTTCCAGGCGTTGACGAAGGCGTAGATGGCGAGGAAGGACAGTGCGGGTTTGATCATCGGTAGGGCGACGTTCCAGTACTGACGGAAGAACCCGGCGCCGTCGATGCGGGCGGCGTCGAGCAGTTCGTCGGGCACGCCGTTCTGTATGTACTGGTGCAGCCAGAAGATGCCGAAGGCGTTGGCGAGGGCGGGCAGGGCCAGCGCCTTGAGCATGCCGACCCAGCCGATCTCGGACATGAGGAGGAACTGCGGCAGGACGGCCAGCTGGAGCGGCAGCATCATGAACACCAGCAGCGTGCCGAAGAGCACCTTGCGCCCGGGGAAGTCGAACTTGGCGAAGGCGAAGGCCGCCAGGGAGTCGACGAACAGCACCAGGATCGTGGTGACGCACGCGACGACGACCGTGTTGAGCATCGACCCGAAGAAGTCGATGGTGTCGAGCACGTGCCGGATGTTCTCCAGCAGATGGGAGCCGAAGGTCAGCTTCGGTGGGCTCTTGTAAATGTCCTTGGTGGTGTTGGTCGCCATCACGATCGTCCACACGAACGGGAAGACCGAGATCAGGACGGCCAGGGCGAGGATGATGTGCGCGATCAGGCCCTTGGGGCGCCGCAGCCGCCGCCTCGGGCCCGTGGCCGGCGATGTGTTGGCGGCTGTCGTCATGACTTCCTCCCTCGTTGCACGATGCGCCAGTTGATGACGACGAGCACGATGATCAGTACGAAGAAGGCCCACACGATGGCCGCGCCATAGCCGTAGTCGTTGTCGAGGAAGGCCGACTGGTAGAAGTACAGCAGCGTGGTCAGGCCCGCCTGGCCAGGGCCGCCCTGGTTCTGGTTGGCGGCGTTGCTGGCGAACAGCACCTGGGGTTCGCTGAAGCTCTGCAGACCGTTGATGGTCGAGATGACGACGGTGAACAGGATGATGGGCCGCATGATCGGCATGGTGATCTGGAAGAAGGTACGGACGGGGCCGGCGCCGTCCAGCTTGGCCGCCTCGTAGATCTGCGTCGGGATGGCCTGCAGGCCGGCCAGGTAGATGATCATGTTGTAGCCGGTCCACATCCAGGTCATCAGCAGCGCGATGACCACTTTGATCAGCCACGGATTGCTCAGCCACGGGACGGGCTCGATGCCCACCGTGCCCAGGATCGCGTTGACCAGACCGAAGTTGTTGCTGAACACCGCGCCGAAGAAGATCGCCACGGCGACGATCGAGGTGACGTTCGGGACGTACAGAGCGATGCGGTAGAAGCCTTTGAAGCGGCGCACCGAATGCAGCAGCGTCGCCAGCACCAGGGCGCCGAACAGCGTGGGCACGGTGGACAACACCCAGATCACCAGGGTGTTGCGGATGGACAGCCAGAAGACCGGGTCGTTCCAGAGGAACTCGTACTGCTGCAGACCCACGAACTGCTTGGTGCCCAGGCCGTCGTAGCGCTGGAAGGACAGATACAGCGAATAGAAGACAGGGCCGAAGGAGAAGGCGGCGAAGATCAGGAAGAAGGGCGAGATCGCCAGGTACTGCCGCCAGTACGACAGCACCCCGCGACGCCTGGGCCGAACGGCGCCCGCGGGCGGGGTACGCCGCGGGCGGAAACGGGCCGGGCCGGGCCCGCCACGGTGCTCGCGCACCGTGGCGGAACCGGTGACCGGAGGTGACGCCACCTCACTTCACCCCCTGTCGCCGGGCGATCTGCTTCGCCTGGCTGACCGCGTCGTTCCAGGCGTCATCGGGCTTCTTGCCCTTGGCCTCGATGCTGCTCAGCTCGGCCGTGAAGGGTGCCATGACCGCGGAGTCGGCGGGTGCCTCGTAGCTCACCGGGATGGCCTCGGCGGCGGGGCCGAAGACCTCGATGATCTTCTGTCCGCCGAAGAAGGCGTCGGGGCCTGTCATGGCTTCCATCGAGTACGTCGCCGGCGAGGCGGGGAAGATGGTGGCGTCGGTGTAGCTCTTGGCGTTGTTCTCCGGGCTGAGGATCCAGCTGATGATCTTGAATGCCTCTTCGGGGTTCCGGCACTGCGAGGGCAGGGCCAGGTAGGAGCCGCCCTGGTTGGCCGGCCCGTTGGGGTTCGCACAGACCCGCCACTTGCCCTTGGTGCCCGGGGCGGCCGACTCGATGTCCAGCGCGTGCCAGGCGGCGCCGAGTTCGGTGGCCAGGTTCTTCCCGATGGCGGCGTTCCAGGTCTGGTCGTTGATCTTGGCGTCGATGCCGAGCGTGTAGGGGCGGATCGCCGTTTCCCACGCGGCGCGGATGTGCTCCTGGTCGCCGATGAAGTGGTTGTCCTCGTCGATGAACCGCTTGGTGCCCTGGCCGACCGCGATGTTGAACACCGCGCTGATGTTGTTGACCAGGAAGACACCGGGCTGCGACTTCTTCAGCTCGGTGCCGAGCGCGAAGTAGTCCTCCCAGGTCTTGGCCTCGGCGGCGACCTTGGCCGGGTCGGTCGGCAGCCCGGCCTTGTCGAACAGGTCCGCGCGGTAGAAGAGCGCGGTGGGACCGATGTCGATCGGGAACCCGATCTGCTTGCCGTCCTCGGTCTGGGCGAGCTTGGTCTTCCACTCCAGGTACTGGGACGAGATCTTCTTGAAGCCCAGGTCGTTCAGGTCGAGGAAGCGGTCGGCGTTGGGCAGGAAGGAGGCTATGTCCTCGCCCTTGATGCCGGTGATGTCGGGCACGGAGGAGCCGCCCGCAGCGAGGGTGGTGGTGAGCTTCTGCTTGAATTCGCCGCCGATGGAGGCGGCGGTCAGCTTGACCTCGCTGCTGAAGTGCGTCTTGGTCTCCGCGACCAGCTTGTCGCTGAGCGCGCCACCCCAGTACCACAGGGTGAGGTTCTTGCCGTTCTTGGTGCCGCCCGATTCCGAGCCGTCGCCGCAGGCGACGGTCAGGCCGGACGCGGCCGCGGTGAACGCGGCGGCCTGGAGGAAGCGTCTACGAGAGAGGTCCACGGGTCACTCCTGTTGTTCCTGTTCGACGTGCTGAGGGTGGGTGAGGGTCAGGGCTGCTGTGCGGGCGGGGTGACCGGGGCGTGCTGCACCGGCGGTCCGACGTCTGCCGGGATGCGGTGCGCGAGGAAGCCGTATGCCTTCTTCAGAGCGGGGTCGGTCAGGGAGTGCCACCAGCGGTCGACGCCGTACCAGCCGGGGGCCGCGAGTGCCCCGCCGTGGTGTTGGACGGACAGACCGGACGCCAGTACCGCGAACTTCAGCCGCTCCGCCAGCGGCCAGCCGCCGAGTGAGGCGGCGACGAAGCTCGCGCCGAAGACGTCGCCGGCGCCGGTCGCGTCCAGGACATCGATGTCGAGGGCGGGAACCTCCGCGTACTCGCCGGTGGTCTGGTCGGCGGCGATCGCGCCGTCGCCGCCGCGGGTGACCACGGCGACCGGCACCAGTTCGGTGAGCGTGCCGAGCGCCGCGACCGCGCTGTCGGTTCGGGTGTAGGCCATCGCCTCGGTCTCGTTGGGGAGGAAGGCGTGGCACAGGGAGAGCTGGTCGAGGAGGTCGCTGGACCACTGCTGGGTGGGGTCCCAGCCGACGTCCGCGTAGATCTGCGTGCCGTTCGCGGCGGCCTTGCCGAGCCAGGCGCGGGGCTCGGCCTCGATGTGCACAAGGGCGGTGCGCGCCTCGGGCGGGTCGCCCATCAGCGTGTCCTGCGAGTACGGCGGTTCCTGGCCGTGGGTGACCAGGGCCCGGTCGTGACCGTGCGCGATGGAGACGGTGACCGGGGTGGGCCAGCCGTCCGCGGTGCGGGAGAGCGAGAGGTCGACGCCTTCCTGGTCGGCGAGGACGTCACGGCAGTGCTCGCCGTAGAAGTCGTCGCCGAAGACCGTGGCCAGGGAGGTCTGCAGGCCGAACCGGGACGCGGCCACCGCGAGGTTCGCGATGCCGCCCGGGCCGCAGCCCATGCCGGACGTCCAGATCTCCTCGCCCGGCGTCGGTGGCTTCCCGAGCCCGGTGAGGACGAGGTCGTAGAAGAGCAGCCCGGTCAGCAGGACATCGGGCCTGTCGTCGTCCACGCGCACATCCCTTCGTGGGGAGCTCGTCAAAACTCGTCATTTTGATGACCGGAATCGTGCGCCGCTCGGCGAGATTGGTCAATACCTCAGCAGAACTGAGCATAGAAATGATTGAAGATGACGAGTAGTGTTCACCGCGTGCTGGCAGAACGACGACACCAACTCATCCTGCGGGCCCTGCGCTCCGGTGGCCCCGCAGCCGTGACCGATCTCTCCGAGGAACTCGGTGTGAGCCCGGCCACCATCAGGCGTGACCTGGTGAAACTCGAGGAGGACGGCCTGCTCACCCGGGTGCACGGCGGCGCCGTCGCGGAGGAGGGCGACCAGCCCTTCGCCGAGGTCGCCGAGGTGCGCGTGTCCGAGAAGGACGCGATAGCCGAGCATGCGGCGGCGATGATCAAAGACGGTCAGTCGGTGCTGCTCGACATCGGCACCACCGCCTACCGCCTGGCCCGCCGGCTGCACGGCCGCCGGCTCACCGTGATCACCAGCAACCTGGTGGTCTACGAGGAGCTCGCCGACGACGAGGGCATCGAGCTGGTCCTGCTCGGCGGCATGGTCCGCCGCGACTACCGCTCCCTGGTCGGCTTCCTCACCGAGGACAATCTGCGCCAGCTGCACGCCGACTGGCTCTTCCTCGGCACCAGTGGAGTGCGCCCGGGCGGGCAGGTGATGGACACCACGGTCGTCGAGGTGCCGGTCAAGCGCGCCATGATCAAGGCCGGCGACCGGGTCGTCCTGCTCGCCGACTCGGCGAAGTTCCCGGGCACGGGCATGGCGAAGGTATGCGGTCCCGAGGACCTGGACATGGTGGTGACGAACGCTCCCGTGGACACGGCGACGCGGTCCTCCTTGGAGGAGGCGGGCGTCGACGTGTTCGTGGCAGGAAAGGTGCAACCTTGAAGCTGACGATTCTGGGCGGCGGCGGATTCCGCGTGCCGCTCGTGTACGGGGCGCTCCTCGGAGACCGCGGCGAGGGCCGGGTGACCCGGGTCGTGCTGCACGACCTGGACGCCGGCCGGCTCGGCGCCGTGACCCGCGTCCTGGCCGAGCAGGCGGCGGACGTCCCTGGGGGCACCTCCCGGCCGGAGGCTGGGGGAGCTCCCGAGGTCACCGCCACCACCGACCTCGACGAGGCGCTGCGCGGCGCCGACTTCGTGTTCTCCGCGATCCGCGTCGGCGGCCTGGAGGGACGCGCCAACGACGAGCGGGTGGCCCTGGCGCAGGGCGTCCTCGGCCAGGAGACGGTCGGCGCGGGCGGCATCGCCTTCGGCCTGCGGACCGTGCCCATCGCCGTCGACATCGCCCAGCGGGTGGCCCGCCTCGCGCCGGACGCCTGGGTCATCAACTTCACCAACCCCGCGGGCCTGGTCACCGAGGCCATGTCCCGTCACCTCGGCAACCGCGTCATCGGCATCTGCGACTCGCCGGTCGGCCTCGGCCGCCGTATCGCCCGCGTTCTGGGCGCCAACCCGCGCGAGGCCTGGATCGACTACGTCGGCCTCAACCACCTCGGCTGGGTCCGCGGCCTGCGCGTGGCCGGCCGCGACGAGCTGCCGCGGCTGCTCGCCGACCCCGGCCTGCTCGGCTCCTTCGAGGAAGGCAAGCTCTTCGGCCCCGACTGGCTGCAGTCGCTGGGCGCGATCCCGAACGAGTATCTGCACTACTACTACTTCAACCGGGAAGCCGTCCGCGCCTACCAGGAGGCCCACCAGACCCGCGGCGCCTTCCTGCGCGACCAGCAGGCCCGCTTCTACGAGGAGATGCGCGACCCGAGCGCGGCGGCCCTGCTCGCCTGGGACCGCACCCGCGCCGAGCGCGAGGCGACGTACATGGCGGAGAACCGGGAGACGGCGGGCGCCGGCGAGCGCGACGCCGACGACCTCTCCGGCGGCTACGAGAAGGTCGCCCTCGCGCTGATGCGGGCCATCGCCCGCGACGAACGCACCACCCTGATCCTCAACGTGCGCAACGAGCACACGCTGTCCATCCTTGACAACGATGCCGTCATCGAGGTCCCGTGCCTCGTCGACGCCAACGGCGCCCACCCGGTCGCCGTCGACCCGCTGCCCGACCACGCCACCGGGCTCGTCTGCTCGGTGAAGGCGGTCGAGCGCGAGGTACTCGCCGCTGCCGAATCCGGGTCCCGTGCGACCGCGGTGAAGGCGTTCGCGCTGCACCCGCTCGTGGACTCCGTGAACGTGGCCCGCAGACTGGTCGACGGCTACACGCAGGTCCACCCTGGTCTCACGTATCTTGCGTAAGCGCTTTCCCGGCAGGCTCTTCATCTCCCCGCACGCTCCCTGGAGACTCTGATGCACGACGAACGCCAACGGATCGAAGAGCGCGTCCAGCGCCTTCACGACCAGCGCATCAAGGGCGCGATCTACGCGGCCACCGTGCCGTTCGAGGTCGAGGCCTGGCAGGCGCCGGGCGAGCCGGTCTCCTTCGAGGAGGCGGCGGCCGCTCCCTACGCTCCCTTCGCGATGGACACCCCGTGGGGCCCGCCGTGGGGCACGACCTGGTTCCGGATGCGCGGACAGATCCCCGCCGAGTGGGCCGGCAAGCGCGTCGAGGCGGTCATCGACCTCGGCTTCATCGGCGACTGGCCCGGCAACCAGGCCGAGGCGCTGGTCCACCGCACCGACGGCACCCCGCTGAAGGCGGTCAACCCGCTCAACCAGTACGTGCCGATCGCCAATCCGGCGACCGGCGGTGAGCAGATCGACTACCTGGTCGAGGCGGCCTCCAACCCGGACATCCTCGCCGACAACTTCTCCAAGACCACGCCCATGGGCGACGTCCTCACCGCCGGCGACAAGCCCCTCTACACCTTCCAGCGCGCCGACCTCGCCGTCCTCGACGAGGAGGTCTTCCACCTCGACCTGGACGTGCAGGTACTGCGCGAGCTGATGCTGGAGCTGGGCGAGCACGACCCGCGCCGGCACGAGATCGCGCACGCCCTGGACCGGGCGATGGACCTGCTCGACCTCGACGACATCTCCGGCTCGGCGGCCGAGGTCCGCGAGGCGCTCAAGCCGGTGCTGTCGAAGCCCGCCAACGCGAGCGCGCACACCGTCTCCGGCGTCGGCCACGCGCACATCGACTCCGCCTGGCTGTGGCCGATCCGCGAGACCAAGCGCAAGACGTCCCGCACCTTCTCGAACGTCACCGCGCTCGCCGACGAGTACGAGGACTTCATCTTCGCCTGCTCGCAGGCTCAGCAGTACGAGTGGGTGCGCGACAACTACCCGCAGGTGTGGGCCCGCATCCAGGAGTCGGTGAAGAAGGGCCAGTGGGCCCCCGTCGGCGGCATGTGGGTGGAGGCCGACGGCAACCTGCCCGGCGGCGAGGCGGTCGCCCGGCAGTTCATCCACGGCAAGCGGTTCTTCATCGAGCACTTCGGCGTCGAGACCAAGGGCGTGTGGCTGCCGGACTCCTTCGGCTACACCGCCGCCTATCCGCAGCTCGCCAAGCTGGCCGGCAACGAGTGGTTCCTCACCCAGAAGATCTCCTGGAACCAGACCAACAAGTTCCCCCACCACACCTTCTGGTGGGAGGGCATCGACGGCACCCGCATCTTCACGCACTTCCCGCCGGTCGACACCTACAACGCCCGCTTCAGCGGCGAGGAGATGTCCCGCGCGGTCCGCAACTACCAGGAGAAGGGCGGCGCCACCCGCTCCCTCGCCCCCTTCGGCTGGGGCGACGGCGGTGGCGGCCCCACCCGCGAGATCATGGAACGGGCGCGCAGGCTGGCCGACCTGGAGGGCTCCCCGAAGGTCGTCGTCGAGCACCCGGACGACTTCTTCGCCAAGGCCCGCGAGGAGTACCCCGACGCCCCGGTCTGGGTCGGCGAGCTCTACCTCGAACTGCACCGCGCCACCTACACCTCGCAGGCCCGCACCAAGCAGGGCAACCGCCGCTCCGAACACAAGCTCCGCGAGGCCGAGTTGTGGGCGACGACGGCGGCACTGCACGCGCCGGGCTACACCTACCCGTACGAGAAGCTGGACCGCCTGTGGAAGACGGTGCTGCTGCACCAGTTCCACGACATCCTGCCGGGCTCGTCGATCGCCTGGGTGCACCGGGAGGCCGAGGCCGAATACGCCCGCGTGGCGGAGGAGTTGGAGGCCCTCACGGCCGAGGCGGTCGCCGCGCTGGGCGGCGGCGGAAGCCGGGTTTTCAACACGAGCCCGTACGACCGGGCCGAGGTCGTGCGCACGGCGGAGGGTGCCACATTGGTGGCGGTCCCCGCGAGCGGCAGCGCGCCCCTCGTCGCCGCCGCGCCCGCGCAGCCCGTCACAGTCGCCGGCCGGGTCCTCGACAACGGCCTGGTCCGCGTCGAGCTGGCCGACGACGGCACCCTCGCCTCCGTACGCGACCTCAAGGCGAACCGCGAAGTCCTCGCCGACGCGGGCAACCTGCTCCGCCTCCACACCGACCTTCCCAACTACTGGGACGCCTGGGACGTCGACAAGCACTACAAGAACCGCTACACCGACCTGCTGGACGCCTCGGAGATCACCGTCGTCGCCCAGGACCCGTTGGTCGGCGCGATCCGGGTGGTCCGGTCCTTCGGCAACGGCTCGACCATCACCCAGACCATCACCCTGCGCGCCGGCAGCCCCCGTGTCGACTTCGAGACGGACATCGACTGGCACGAGGCCGAGAAGTTCCTCAAGGCGGGCTTCCCGCTGGACATCCGGGCCCCGCACTCCTCCGCCGAGATCGCGTACGGCCACATCCAGCGCCCCACGCACACCAACACCAGCTGGGAGGCGGCCCGCTTCGAGGTCTCCGGCCACCGCTGGGTGCACATCGGCGAACCCGGCTACGGCGTCGCCGTCATCAACGACTCGACGTACGGCCACGACGTCTCCCGCACGGTCCGCGAGGACGGCGGTACGACGACCACGGTCCGCCTCAGCCTGGTCCGCGCCCCGCGCATCCCGGACCCGGAGGCCGACCAGGGCCGCCACCGCTTCACCTACGCGCTGCTGCCCGGCGCGACCATCGAGGACGCCGTCGCCGAGGGCTACGCCCTCAACCTTCCGCTGCGCGTGGCGGATGCGGCGGGTGCCCCCGAGCCGGTCGTCTCCGTCGACGGCGAGGGCCTGACCGTCGAGGCGGTCAAGCTCGCCGACGACCGGTCCGGCGATGTCGTCGTCCGGCTCTACGAGTCCCGTGGCGGCCGCGCTCAGGGGGTCCTGCGCGCCGGCTTCCCGCTGGCCGGAGCGAAGGTGACCGACCTGTTGGAACGTCCGCTTGCGGATGAGCACGTTGAGGTTGTCGACGGGGGGGTCGTGGTCGAGTTGCGGCCGTTCCAGGTGCTGACATTGCGTCTCGCTCGCGCGTAGCGCTCCGCTAAGGGGGCCGGTTGTTCACTGCGGGTCCGGTGGGGGCTGGTCGCGCAGTTCCCCGCGCCCCTTGCAGGGGCGGGCTCGGCTGCCGCCGTGCCCGCCCTGCTCCTTCGCAGTGACCCAAGATCCAAGTAACCGTCGAGGAGTTCAGCCGTGCCCATGCAGCCGTGGTTCACCGACGCCAAGCTGGGGATCTTTATCCACTGGGGGATCTACGCGGTCGACGGCGTCCAGGAGTCCTGGTCGTTCTACGACGACATCGTCCCGTACGACACCTACATGTCGCAGTTCGAGCGCTTCACCGCCTCCCGGTACGAGCCGCGGGACTGGGCGAAGCTGTTCGCCCGCGCCGGTGCCAAGTACGCCGTCCTGACCACCCGCCATCACGACGGCGTCGCCCTCTGGGACACGGCGTACGGCGATCTGAACGTGGGCCGGGACCTGATATCCGGATACGCCGACGCGCTGCGCGAGCAGGGCCTCAAGGTCGGCTTCTACTACTCGCACTCCGACTGGAGCCACCCCGACTACGCCTCCACGCGCAAGCCGGGCCGCCCGCCGGAGCTGGAGGACAACCGGTACTCGGAGGTGGCGGCCGAGTTCGAGGACCTGTCGGCCTGGGAACGCTTCCTCGTCTACCGGGACGGCCAGATCCGCGAACTCACGTCGCGCTACAAGCCGGACCTGATGTGGTTCGACGGGGAGTGGGACCGCAGCGAGGAGCAGTGGCGCATCCCCGAGCTGGCCGCGCTGATCCGCTCCGAGGTCCCGGACGTCGTGTTCAACGCCCGCATGCTCAGCGAGGGCGACTACGCGACCCCCGAGCAGGGCGCCCCGGTCGTCCCGCCCGAGGGCCCCTGGGAGCTGTGTCTGACGATCAACGACTCCTGGGGTCACCAGCACCACGACCACAACCACAAGTCGGTCGACCAGTTGGTCCGCTACTTCACCGAGACGATCGGCGGTGGCGGCAATCTGCTCCTCAGCGTCGGACCGAGGGAGGACGGTACGATCCCGCGGGAGCAGGCCGAGCGCCTTGAAGGACTCGGCGACTGGATCGCCAAGCACTCGGAGGCGGTGTACGGCACCGAACGGGGGCTGCCCGCCGGCCATCACTACGGTCCGAGCACCCTCTCCAAGGACCGCCGCACGCTGTATCTGATCCTGTTCGACGCCCCGCGCGCGGAGATCAACGTACGCGGTCTGCTCGGCTCGGTGCGCCGGGTCACCGTGCTCGGCAGCGGCACCGAACTGGCCCACCGGATCACCGGAGGCCTGCACGAGACGCCGGGCGTGCTGTGGATCGAACCGCCCGCCGCGGCGGACCTCGACCCGCATGCCACGGTCCTCGCCGTCGAGCTGGACGGCGAACTGGAGCTGTACCGGGGAGCCGGGCGTTTCTGATCGTGAACACGTTGTCCCTCGAACTCCCATGAAGATTTAAGGAAGCGGTAAAGCGCCTGGTCACGGCCGAATTCCCGGAGTCCGTGACCATGGCGCTTTGCTTCTTGGACACTTGGAGTTTGCCTACTGCCCGTGAGATGCCAAGGTAAGGCGCAAGAGAAAGGTGTCGCGGTGGGAGACTCGCGTAAGTCAGCGATCGGCAAGGGGCTGAGGCGCCGTGGGAGGCTGATGATGCAGGCGGTGAGCCCACCGCGTCGCACCCTGGACGCCATTCCGTCGCCCCGGCCCGCCGCGAAGCCGAAGGAGTCGACGTACGTCGCTCCGATCGCCCCGCGCCTGGTGGAGGCGCCGGTCTTCGTGCTGTCCTCGGTGCGCTCGGGCTCGACCCTGCTCCGTGTGCTGCTGAACAGCCACAGCCGGATCCGCGCCCCGCACGAGATGCATCTGCGCACCGTCCACGTCCAGCTGACCCGCAGCTTCACCGCGGACGCCATGAAGGCGCTGCAACTCGACAAGGCCGAGCTGGAGCACCTCCTCTGGGACCGGGTGCTGCACCTGGAGCTGACCCGCAGCGGCAAGGACATCATCGTCGACAAGACGCCCCCCAACACCCTCATCTGGCCCCGCCTGGACCGATGTTGGCCGAACGCCCGCTACATCCTGCTGCTGCGCCACCCGGGCGCGATCGTCGCGTCCCTGACCGACCGTCGCCAGGACCCCGACCACGAGGCCATCCGCGCCGAGGTGCTCAACTACTCGGAGAAGCTGGAAGAGGCCCGGCAGAAGCTCGGGAACGCGCACATCGTCACGTACGAGGAACTGACCGCCGAACCGGAGAAGGCCACCCGCGCCCTGTGCGACTACCTCGGCGTCGAGTGGGAGAGCGGCATGCTCGACTACGGCAACAAGGACCACGGCACCTTCCGCCCCCAGCTCGGCGACTGGAGCAGCACCATCAAGTCGGGCCGCATCCAGCCCGCCCGCACCGCCGACCCGACCGCCGAACTCCCGCCGCGCCTGAAGGAGATCGCGAAGGCGTGGGGGTACGAGGTCTAAGCCGATTGGTCCACGCCGGTGACGACACGTACCTGAAGGGGCGCGGGGAACTGCGCGACCAGCCACAGACAACCCGCACCCGGCAGACAACCTAGAGCGGCAGTGCCTGCGCCGCCGCACCCGACTCCACCGACTCAACCGCCGGAGGCGAAGGCACCCTCGACAGCGGCACAGCCTCCCGCTGCTGAGGCAACGACACCGTGCGCAACGGCCGCGGCCCGGAGACCACCGTGTAGTCCTGCCCCAGGAACGGCGGAACCACCTCGCCCGGATCCTCACCGAGCGCCAACTGAACAGCCGCCCAAGGCGCGTTGACCCCGCACAGCGACAGCTGATGCAGCCCGCCCGCCGGACGCGTGTTGACATCCATCAGCACCGGCGTGTCCCCGAACATCCGGAACTGGATGTTGGACAGGTAGTGCAGCCCGAACCCCTCCGCGATCGCCCGCGCCGGCGCCAGCCACTGCTCGTGCAGAGTGAACCCACGTCGGCGTCCGTTCTTCGTGCGGCCCACCGCCAGCCGGATCCGGTTGTCGGGCCCGGTGAGGCAGTCCACCGACACCTCCGGCTGCTCGAGACGCGGCATGATCAGCCAGTCCACCGGCTCATCGGACTGCCGCACGGCCTGCACGACCAGGTCGAGAGGGACGTACGAACTCGGGAAGCCGTTCAGGTGCATCATCGAGAACGGCGTGCGGGTGATGTTGCGGAAGCCCACCCCGCCCGCGCCGGACGCCGGCTTGAAGCACGCCTTGTGGCCGCCCGCCTCCAACTCCTCGACAGCGGCGACGAGTTCGTCCGCCGACCGCACCCGCCACCACGGCGGCACCGGCACGCCGATCGCCTCGACCGCCTCGTACGCGATCACCTTGTCGTGGAAGACGGCCACGGCCTCGGGAGGCGGCGCGAGCACCGCCGTACCGACCGCCTCGAAGTCGGCGCGGTGCGCCACGATCGCCGACTGCTGCGCACGCGGCACGAACACGTCGATGGCGCGGCGGGCGCACTGGTCCAGGGCGTACTCGACATACGCGGCGGGGGACAGGCCCTCCGGCTCGAAGTCGGCGGTGTCGGCGGCGGCCAGCACGGGAGAGTCGGCATCGCCGTGCGTGGCATGGATCTCGACGGCCCGATCGCTGGGATTTCGTCGCAGCTGATCCATGAAGAACACGTTCTCCGCGTACGTGCGGTTGAGCCAGACGCGTACGCGAGAGACCATGCAGGCCGCCTTTCACGGTTTCGCGGGCACGGCGGAGCAGGCCGTGCCCGGCCAGATCGAATCGAGGGAACACCAAACTGCCCCTGATGAAGGGAAGTCCGTGGTGTGGTGTTGGGGCGATCATACGGCTTCGCGGGGGTGCGGCGTGCAACGTACGTGTTACGGATTTTGGGAGGTTGCCTGACGGGACGATCTTCTCCTGATAACCCGCGCGGCCCGCCCTGGAGATCCGCCTTGTCCGGGGGCTGCGGATGTGCTGTCGTGGAGCCATTCGTGCGCGGAAGGGGCGAACAGGTGACGTCGACGGCCGGTGGTGCCGGACAGCTGCTGGCCATCAGCGATCTGCACATCGGCTACCCGGAGAACCGAGCCCTCGTCGAGAAGATGCACCCCGAGACGGACGACGACTGGCTCCTGGTGGCCGGCGACGTCTCCGAGACCGTCTCCGACGTGCGGTGGGCCCTGAAGACCCTCGCCGGCCGCTTCCGGAAGGTCGTCTGGGCTCCCGGCAACCACGAACTGTGGACCCACCCGAAGGACCCCGTCACCCTGCGCGGCGTCGCCCGCTACGAGCACCTCGTCGAGGAGTGCCGGGAACTCGGCGTGCTCACACCAGAGGACCCGTACCCCATCTGGGACGGCCCCGGCGGCCCGGTGGCCGTGGCGCCGCTGTTCCTGCTCTACGACTACTCGTTCCTCCCGGCAGGCTGCGCGACCAAGGACGAGGGGTTGGCGTACGCGCACGGAACCGGGATCGTCTGCAACGACGAGTATCTGCTGCACCCCGATCCCTACCCGAGCCGCGACGCCTGGTGCCGGGCCCGGGTCGCGGCCACCGAGCGCAGGCTCGCGGAGCTGCCCGGCGATCTGCCGACGGTGCTGGTCAACCACTACCCGCTGGACCGGCATCCGACAGACGTCCTGTGGTACCCCGAGTTCGCCATGTGGTGCGGCACCGGGCTGACGGCCGACTGGCACCGCAGATTCCGGGTCCAGACCATGGTCTATGGTCATCTGCACATTCCGCGGACGACCTGGCACGACGGTGTCCGCTTCGAAGAGGTGTCCGTCGGATACCCGCGAGAATGGAGCAAGCGCTCCCAGGAGCCGGGGGCGCTGCGCCGCATTCTGCCCAGGGAGGTCGGGCCAGGTGATCGAGGAGCTGCTGCCCGCCTCGGTGGTGGTCGTGGAGACGTACGGTGACGACGAGCCGGCGCCTCTGTACCCCGAGGAAGAGGCGGTCGTGGCGCGGGCGATCGACAAGCGCCGCCGTGAGTTCGCCACCGTACGGGCCTGTGCCCGCCGCGCCATGGAGAAGCTCGGCGTGCCGCCGCAGGCCGTGCTGCCCGGCGAGCGCGGCGCACCGGGCTGGCCGGCCGGCCTGGTCGGCAGCATGACCCACTGCAAGGGCTACCACGCCGCTGCCCTGGTCCGCGCCACCGACCTCGCCTCGATCGGCATCGACGCCGAGCCCCATGACCCGCTCCCGGAGGGTGTCCTGGCCGCCGCGTCCCTGTCCACGGAGGTACCGCGGCTCAGCAGTCTGTCCGCGCACCACCCGGACATCCACTGGGACCGGCTGCTGTTCAGCGCCAAGGAGTCCGTGTACAAGGCGTGGTTCCCCCTCACCCGGCAGTGGCTGGACTTCACCGAGGCCGACATCGAGATCTCCGCGGACCCCGGCGATCTGCTCGGCGGCGCCTTCCGTGCCGAACTCCTGGTCCCCGGACCGCTGATCGGCGGCCGGCGGCTCCGTCACTTCGAGGGACGCTGGACCGTCCGGCGCGGCCTGGTGGCGACGGCCGTCTCCGTACCCCACCAGGCCGTGGCGTAGGTCAGGCCTCCGGGCACCAGCTCTGCAGCAGCCGGAAGAACTCCTCCTCGTTGCCCGCGAGCCCCGCCTCCGCCAGCGCCTGCTCCGCCTCGGCCAGCACGGACGGCGGAACGGCAGGTGGCAGGCCACCGCCCGGCGGGCCGGCAGCGGTGTCGAAGGCCGCACGCACGGTGTGCAGCAGCCGCAGATAGGCCTGCACGGCGGTGCGCTCACGGTCGGTCATCAGAGCGGTCTGCATCGGTCGGCTCTCCCCACGTCGGCGTCGGTCGGGCGCGCCTCCGTACTCGCGTGGCACGCGCCTCCAAGTTTGCCGCCCACCACTGACAATCGGGCTTGGCCACCTGCCGGTTCGCCCACTCAGCCCAGGGCAAGGGCCGGGTGAGTGCCCACCAACGCCAGCTGGTCCGACGCGGCGCCCCCGAAGGCGACCGAGCCAGTGTCACGGCCCCAGATACCCCAGTGACGCCTCGATCCGCCCCGCCAGACGGTCCCGTTGCACCGGCCCCCGCGACGACGAACCGGCAAGCCAGGTACGGCACTTGCTGGCCAGCAGGAGGCCGAAGCTCTCGGCGTCCTGCTCCTCGGCTTCGTCGAAGCGGGTGCGGGCGGCGATCTTGCGGACGGTGTCCGCGAGGTCGGCCTCGTCGCTGAGCAGCCGGGCGGCGACGGCGGCGCCCTCGACGTGGTGGCTGCAGTGTCCGGCCTTCATGTGCCACAGCTCGTGGCCGAGGATGACCAACTGGTGGTCGGGGGCGGTGCGTTCCTCGACGACCACGACGTCCTGGTCAGCCATGTCGAGCCACAGCCCGCTGGCGGTGCCGGGCGGGAAGGCGGCCGTACGGAAGTGGACAGGACGGCCGCGGCGTCTGCTCATGGCGTCGCACAGGGCGCGGTACAGGTCCTCGGGCCGCGCCGGTGCGGGGAGCGTGAGCTCCGCGACCAACTCGCCGCACAGGCGGCGCATTTCCTTGTCGATGCCCACTGATCTCCCCAGGCTCAGGACTCGGGCCGCTTGACGCTCTCCAGGAGCATGTCCAGCCATTCGGCGACCTTGTCGCGGTGCTGGTCGGTGGGCAGCTGCGCCGCCCGCCAGGCGATTCCGCGGACGCCATGGTCCTGCAGCAGCCGCTCCAGCGGGTCGTCGGCGGCGGCCGCCGCCTCCCGCTCACGGTCGGCGAGCTTCTGCAGCAGCTCCTGCTCGGTGCGCTGAAGGGCGCCCGCGAGCGCTTCGGGGTCCTCGGCCGTCAGGAATCCGGCATGCACCCGGAAGAAGCGCTGAATGGCGTCGCAGTGCTCCATGGTGGGACGCCGGTCGCCGTTGATGAGAGCGCCCGCCTGCTGCCGCGACATCCCCGCGCCGTCGGCGATCTCCTGCTGGGTGTACTTGCGCCCGTTCGGCTTGAGCCGGGTGCGGCGCAGCAGGTCCAGGCGCTGCAGAAACCTCGCCTGCACATCGGGCTCGCCCGCCGGCCGGCCGCTCAGCAGGGCTTTGACCACGGGCTCGGGGACACCGGAGGCGACGGACAGCCGGCCGGTGGCGAAGACGTCCGCGTGCGCCACGCCCAGCCGGTCGGCGAGTGCGGTGACCCGGGCGACGACCGCCGGCAGAGCCGCCATCGCGGCGCCGGGACCCTCGAAGCCATCCGTCACCGACAGATCTCCCACGTCTCTCCCAGGCCTTCTCACCGGCATTCTCACCACACACGGTTGGCGTGAACTTCCCGGAGAGTAGCCGGTGGTTCGAACTCACATCCAGGTGTCGCCACAACTGTGGCCAATTTCAGCCGTCAACCGGCATGAAATGCCACGATAGTTGACACGCCTCGCGTCGGGGCACGAGGATCAAGGCGCCGCGTGAAGGCCGCATAGGCAAGAGGGGTGACCTCCCGATGGCATATCAGGCAGGTGGGCAGCGGCCGGCGCCGCGGCCCGTCCCCGAGAGTCTTGAGGCCCAGGCGTATCTCCATGACTACGCCACCCTCCTGGAGGCCGTCACCTTCCCGTCCGTCGTGCTCGATCACCGGTGGGACGTGGTCCTGACCAACACCGCTTTCGAGACACTTTTCCGCGGCATCGGTCCGCACCCCACGGCCATGCCGTACGACAACTTCCTGCGCTTCGTCCTGTTCCACCCGGACGCGAGCACGGTCCTCGGGGAACACGAGTCGAGCTGGTGCCTGCCCATGCTGGCCCTCTTCGCCGCCGCCGTCGAGCGGAACCCCCATGACCACGGGCTGCAGTCGATCCGCCGGGACATCGCCCAGGACCCCATCATGGAGGCCGCCTACCGGCACGGCCTGCCGCACTGGATCCGCGCGGTCGGCGAGCAGGCCCTCGCCCACGACGGCGCGGTCCGCCCGCTGCTGCACCCGGACCCGCGCTGGGGCGCCACGGACTGCCGGGTCGTCGACGAAACCCCCCGGACGCTGCACGAGATGGGCTACTCGCGGATGACGCTGGTCCTCCGCCCCGCCCGCCGCGCCGCCCCCACCGGCCGCAGGCCCGCACGAGCCCGCCGCACGGCGAGCCACCTCACGGTGGTCTCCGCCCCCGACGCCTGACCGGGCACCGCCGGCGTTCAGGTCGCCGACGGCGCTCTGGTCAGGACGGGGCGCGTCGCCCCCGTTCCGTTGTCCGGGGTCAGCCCGCGAACTCCCGCATCCACGCCTCGACTTCGTCGGCCGAGCGGGGGAGCCCGGCCGACAGATTCTCGTTGCCGTCCGCCGTCACCAGCACATCGTCCTCGATCCGGACGCCGATGCCGCGCCACTCCTCGGGGACGGTCAGGTCGTCGGGCTGGAAGTACAGGCCGGGCTCGACGGTCAGGCACATACCGGCCTCCAGCACGCCGTCGATGTAGTCCTCGTTGCGGGCCTGCGCGCAGTCGTGCACGTCGAGACCGAGCATGTGACCGGTGCCCGCCATGGTGAACCGGCGCTGGAGATCCAGCTCGTACACGCGCTCGGCCGGGCCCTCCAGGAAGCCCCACTCCACCAGCCGGGCGGCCAGCGACCGCTGGGCGGCCTCATGGAAGTCGCGGAAGTGCGCACCGGGCTTGACCGCGGCCATGCCCGCCTCCTGGGCCTCGTACACCGCGTCGTAGATCTCGCGCTGCAGCGGTGTGAAGGTGCCGCTGATCGGGAGCGTGCGCGTGACGTCGGCGGTGTAGAGCGTGTGGGTCTCCACGCCCGCGTCCAGCAGCAGGAGTTCGCCGGGGCGGACCGGGCCGTCGTTGTCCTGCCAGTGCATGATCGTGGCGTGCTCGCCGGCCGCGCAGATCGAGCCGTAGCCGACGGTGTTGCCCTCGACGCGGGCCCGGCGGAAGAAGGTGCCCTCGATCCACCGCTCCGAGGTGGCGATCGCCTGCGACAACTCCCGTACGACATCGGTGAATCCGCGGACCGTCGCATCCACGGCGCGGCGCAGTTCGGTGATCTCCCACTCGTCCTTGATCAGCCGCAGTCCGGAGACGGCCTCTTCGAACTCGTCGTCCCGCTCCTCGTCGGTGGCGAGCACCGCCTCCAGGGACGGGTCGATGCCGCGGACGATGCGGGTGGGGGTATTGGTCGACTTCGTGAGGTCCTCGGCGATCGTACGGATGTCCCGGCACTCCATGCCGAGCACCTGCTCCGACTCGGCGAGCGTACGGCGGCGGCCCATCCACAGCTCGGCGGTGTAGCCCGTCCAGAACTCGTCGCTGTCCCGGCTGTCGCGGGGGAGCTGGTAGCAGTGGGCGTCGTGCCCGCCGTCCGGGTGGGGTTCCAGGACCAGGGCGCCGTCGCGCGCCTGATCGCCGGTCAGGTGCACATAGCCGGTGTACGGGCGGTACGGGTAATGGGCGTCGTTCGAGCGGATCTTGAGGCCTCCGGAGGGGACGACCAGCCGCTCGCCTGGGAACAGCGCCGACAGTGCGGCGCGGCGGCGGGCCGCGTACGAGGCCTGCTCGGTGGGCGTCAGGTCCGTGCGTTCGGTGTCGGCCCAGCCCGTCCGCATCAGGGCGGACAGCTCGTCGGAGATTCCTCGGTAGAGATAGTTCTTACGGCCGTTGGCCATGTCGGGGGCACCTCTTCCGTGTGTGTGACGTCGTGTGACGCCGTGGGACGTCGTTCCCAGCTGGAGCGGTATGTGACATAGTACTGGCGTGAGCAAGCGATTGACCTGCGATGTCGTGGTCGTCGGGGCCGGCATGGTGGGCGCCGCGTGCGCCCTGTACGCCGCCCGCGCGGGACTCGACGTCACCGTCGTCGACCGTGGCCCGGTGGCCGGCGGCACGACCGGCGCCGGCGAGGGCAACATCCTCGTCTCCGACAAGGAGCCCGGCCCCGAACTGGACCTCGCGCTCCTCTCCAGCCGCCTCTGGGGCAAACTCGCGGCGGAGTTCGGGAAGTCCGTGGAGTACGAGGCCAAGGGCGGCGTAGTGGTGGCCACGTCCCCCGGTGGACTCACCGCCCTGGAGCGCTTCGCCGACGGCCAGCGCGCCGCCGGAGTCACCGCCCGACCCGTCGCACCCGACACCCTCTACGACCTCGAACCCCATCTCGCTCCCGGCCTTCCCGGCGCCGTCCACTACCCCCAGGACGCTCAGGTCATGCCCGCCCTGGCCGCCGCCCACCTCCTCAAGGCCTCCGGCGCCCGCCTGTTCACCGGCCGGACCGTGACGGACATCCTGCGCACACGGGACGGGGCGGTCCGTGGCGTCCGTACCGACGGAGGTGACCTGCACGCCCCGGCGGTCGTCAACGCGGCGGGCACCTGGGGCGCCGACCTCGCCGCCCTCGCGGGCGTGCACCTCCCCGTCCTCCCGCGCCGCGGCTTCGTCCTCGTCACCGAACCGCTCCCGCGCAGGGTTCACCACAAGGTGTACGCCGCCGACTACGTGGCCGACGTCGCCAGCGACTCGGCGGCCCTGCAGACCTCGCCGGTCGTGGAGGGCACGGCCGCCGGGCCGGTCCTGATCGGCGCGAGCCGTGAACGCGTCGGCTTCGACCGGACCTTCTCCCTCCCGGCCGTACGGGCACTCGCTGCGGGCGCGACGCGGCTGTTCCCGTTCCTGGAAGGGGTCCACGCGATGCGCGCCTACCTCGGATTCCGGCCGTACATGCCCGACCACCTGCCCGCCATCGGCCCCGATCCAAGAGTGCCGGGCCTCCATCACGCCTGCGGTCACGAGGGCGCGGGCATCGGGCTCGCGACCGGCACGGGGCAGCTGATCGCGCAGGTGCTGACCGAGAAGGCCCCGGACCTGGATCTGACGCCGTTCCGGCCCGACCGCTTCCCCTCGCCCGAGGAGGCCGCGTGAAAACCCCATTCGACCTGGCCGAGGCCCGACCCGGTCCCGCCTTCACCGTCACGCTCGACGGCCGCGAGATCGAGGCCCTACCCGGCCAGACCGTCGCCGCCGCGCTCTGGTCGGCCGGCGTCACCTCCTGGCGCACCACCCGCGTCGAAGGCCGCCCGCGCGGGATCTTCTGCGGCATCGGCGTCTGCTTCGACTGCCTGGTGACGGTCAACGACCGCCCGAATCAACGGGCTTGTCTCGTGCCGGTGCGGCCGGGCGATGCGATCCGTACGCAGGAGGGGACGGGGCACGATGACTGAACGGCCGCATCTCGCCGTGATCGGCGCGGGCCCGGCGGGCCTCGCCGCCACGGTGGCCGCCGCGTCGCGCGGTGTCCGGGTCACCCTGATCGACTCGGCGCCGCAGGCGGGCGGGCAGTTCTACCGTCAGCCAGCCGCCGAACTCCGCGCCCGAAGCCCACAGGCCCTGCACCATCAGTGGCAGACGTGGGAGCGGCTACGGGATGCCCTGGCCGAACGCGTGGAGGCGGGCCGGGTCACGCACTTGACGGATCATCATGTCTGGTTCGTGGAAGGGCAGTCGGGCCACTTCACGGTGCACGCCCTGCTCGGCCCCGAGCAGGAGGACCCCGCCGTCGTGCACGCCGACGCCGTCCTCCTCGCCACCGGCGGCTACGAGAAGGTCCTGCCCTTCCCTGGCTGGACCCTCCCCGGCGTCATCACCGCGGGTGGCGCCCAGGCCATGCTCAAGGGCACCCTCACCGTCTCCGGGCAGACCGCCGTGGTCGCCGGGACCGGGCCGCTGCTGCTGCCGGTGGCGACGGGACTCGCCGCGGCCGGGGTGAAGGTGGCAGCGCTCGTCGAGTCCGCGCACCCCAAGGACTTCGTACGACGGACCCGGGCGCTCGCCGCTCAGCCGGGCAAGGTCGGTGAAGGCGCCCGGTACGCCGCCCAGTTGCTCCGGCACCGGGTGCGCACCCTCGTTCACCACACCGTGGTCGAGGCGCACGGCACCGAACGCCTGGAGGCGGTGACCGTCGCCGTGCTCGACGGTGCCGGACGCGTCCGGCCGGGCACTGAGCGGCGCATCCCCTGCGACACCCTCGCCGTCGGGCACGGCATGCTGCCGCACACCGACCTCGCAGAGACCCTCGGCTGCTGCCTCGACGGACCGAACGTCCACGTCGATGAGGAGCAGCGCACCGACGTCTCCGGTGTCTGGGCCGCAGGCGAGACGACCGGCATCGGCGGCGCGGCCCTCGCCCTCGCCGAGGGGCACATCGCGGGATACTCGGCAGCCGCCCGGCTGAACGGCGCCGAACCCGACCCGCGCGCGTGGGCCGCGGCAGCGAAGTCCCGTACCGGCTTGCGGGAGTTCTTCGCCGCGCTCGACACCGTGTACGCGCCGCCCGCGCACTGGGCCGAGCAGGTCACCGACGACACCGTGGTCTGCCGCTGCGAGGAGGTGACCGGCGGCGCGATCCGCGAGGCCGTCGGTGAACTCGGTGCCGGTGATCTGCGAACCGTGAAGCTGCTGACGCGGGCCGGAATGGGCTGGTGTCAGGGGCGGGTGTGCGGGCCCGCGGTCGCGGGGCTGGCCGGGTGCGCGGAGACGCCGGGCCGCAGGCCGTTCGCGCGGCCGGTGCCGTTGGGGGTGCTGGCTCGGGCAGGGGAGCCCGAAGCGGAGTGATGCCCGCAGTGCACCAGTGATATGTCACATTCCATTCGGAGGGAACCTCATATGACCGCCACCGCGAACCGCCCCTGGCGGGGAATCCTCGTCGCCACCGCCCTCCCGCTCGACGACGACCTGTCCGTGAACCACGCCAAATACGCCGAACACTGCGCCTGGCTGGTCGAGAACGGCTGCTACGGCGTCGTACCGAACGGCTCGCTCGGCGAATACCAGGTACTCACCCCCGAGGAACGGGCCAAGGTCGTCGAGACCGCCGTGACCGCCATCGGAGGCGAGCGGGTCATGCCCGGCGTCGCCGCCTACGGCTCGGCGGAGGCCCGCCGCTGGGCCGAGCAGGCACGCGACGCCGGCTGCGCGTCCGTGATGCTGCTGCCGCCCAACGCGTACCGTGCCGACGAGCGGTCGGTGCTGGCGCACTACGCGGAGGTCGCCAAGGCGGGGGTGCCGATCGTGGCGTACAACAACCCCATCGACACCAAGGTCGACCTCGTGCCGGAACTCCTCGCCAAGCTGCACGGCGAGGGGTACATCCAGGCCGTCAAGGAGTTCTCCGGCGACGTCCGCCGCGCTTATCAGCTCGCTGAACTCGCCCCGGAACTGGACCTGTTGATCGGCGCCGACGACGTCCTGCTGGAACTCGCGATCGCGGGCGCGAAGGGCTGGGTGGCCGGCTACCCGAACGCGCTGCCCGCCGCGACCGTCGAGTTGTACCGGGCGGCCGTGGGCGGCGACCTCGCCACCGCCAAGAAGCTCTACGAGCAACTGCACCCGCTGCTGCGCTGGGACTCCAAGGTCGAGTTCGTACAGGCCATCAAACTGTCCATGGACATCGTCGGCCGGCCCGGCGGCCCGGTGCGCCCGCCGCGCGTCCCGCTGCTGCCCGAGCAGGAGGCCGCCGTACGCGCCGCCACCGAGAAGGCCGTAGCCGCAGGGCTCGCGTGAAGGAGTCTGGACCATGCGCAGCAAACTCGTCCTGCACGCCGTCGACTCGCACACCGAGGGCATGCCTACCCGCGTGATCACCGGCGGGATCGGCACGATCCCCGGTGACACGATGAACGAGCGGCGGCTGTACTTCCGTGAACACCGGGACGACATCAAGCAGTTGCTGATGAACGAGCCGCGCGGCCACTCCGCGATGAGCGGCGCGATCCTCCAGCCGCCCACCCGGCCCGACTGCGACTGGGGCGTCGTCTACATCGAGGTCTCCGGCTATCTCCCGATGTGCGGCCACGGCACGATCGGCGTGGCGACCGTGCTCGTCGAGACCGGCATGGTCGAGGTCGTCGAACCGGTCACCACGATCCGGCTCGACACCCCGGCGGGCCTGGTCGTCGCCGAGGTGGCGGTGGAGGACGGCGCCGCGAAGGCGGTCACTCTCCAGAACGTGCCGTCCTTCTCCGTCGCCCTCGACCGCAAGATCGCGCTTTCCGACGGGCGGACAGTGACATATGACATGGCATACGGCGGCAACTTCTACGCCATCCTGCCGCTGGACGAGTTCGGCCTGCCCTTCGACCGCTCCCGCAAGGACGACATCCTCAAAGCGGCCCTGTCCCTGATGGAGGCGATCAACGCCGAGGACGAGCCCGTCCACCCCGAGGACCCGTCGATCCACGGCTGCCACCACGTCCACCTGTACGCCCCCGGCTCCACCGCACGCCACTCCCGGCACGCGATGGCCATCCACCCCGGCTGGTTCGACCGCTCGCCCTGCGGCACGGGCACCAGCGCGCGCATGGCGCAGCTGCACGCACGCGGCGAACTCCCCCTGAACACCGAGTTCGTGAACGAGTCCTTCATCGGAACCCGCTTCACCGGCCGGCTGCTGGCCACCACCGAAGTCGCCGGCCGCCCCGCCGTGCTGCCCAGCTTCACCGGCCGCGCTTGGATCACCGGCACGGCGCAGTATCTGCTTGACCCGACCGACCCGTTCCCGGCCGGGTTCGTGCTGTGAGGTGCGCTCGATAGAATGTGACATTGCACTCCATAGCATGTGACATTGCACAGGCACGGCCCCTCAGGAGACAACCCATGCCCGCCCAGCCCACCAACCCTCCCGTCGCCACCCCGGCAATCCCCGCGCTCGGCGGCAGGAAGCCGAACTTCCGCGAACGGGTCGTGGATGTGCTGCGGGCCGCGCTGATCGCCGGTGAACTACGCCCCGGCCAGGTGTACTCGGCGCCCGCCCTCGCCCCCCGCTTGGGTGTCTCCGCGACGCCGGTGCGCGAGGCGATGCTCGAGCTGGTGAAGGAGGGCATGGTCGATGTCGTCCCGAACAAGGGCTTCCGGATCAAGGCCGTCTCCGAGAAGGAACTCGACGAGTACACCCACGTCCGGTCACTGATCGAGATCCCGACGACCGTCGGCCTCGCCGCCACCGCCGACCCCGACGACCTGAAGGCGCTCCGCCCGATCGCCCAGGAGATCGTGCTCTCGGCCGGGAAGGGTGACCTCATCGCCTACGTCGAGGCCGACCTGCGCTTTCATCTGGGGCTGCTCGCCCTGGCCGGCAACGACCATCTCGTCGAGGTCGTACGGGACCTACGGCGCCGCGCACGGCTGTACGGGCTGACGGCTCTGGTGCAGGCGGGGCGGCTGGAGGACTCCGCCATGGAGCACCTCGAACTCCTCGATGCCCTGCTCGCCCGGGACGAAGACGCCGTACGCGAGGTCATGACCCGTCACCTCGGCCATGTCCGGGGCCTGTGGGCGGCCCGCGACTGACAGCCGGCCCTACGGAAACGGAACTGAACGCAAGCCGCTTGCATTTCTTGCGCTATTCTTGCGCGCATGACGCGACGACTTGCTGAGGTGGCGAAGAAGGTCGGGGTCAGCGAGGCCACGGTCAGCCGGGTGCTCAACGGCAAGCCCGGAGTCTCCGAAGGCACCCGGCAGGCGGTGCTGTCCGCCCTGGACGTTCTCGGCTACGAGCGGCCCACGCAGCTGCGCGGTGAACGTGCGCGGCTCGTGGGCCTCGTGCTGCCCGAGCTGCAGAACCCGATCTTCCCGGCGTTCGCCGAGGTGATCGGCGGCGCGCTGGCCCAGCTCGGCCTGACCCCAGTGCTGTGCACGCAGACCAAGGGCGGTGTCTCCGAGGCCGACTATGTGGCGCTGCTGCTGCAACAGCAGGTCTCCGGCGTCGTCTTCGCCGGCGGTCTGTACGCCCAGGCCGACGCGCCGCACGAGCACTACCGGCTGCTCGCCGACCGCAACATCCCGGTCGTCCTGGTCAACGCGGCGATCGAACACCTCGGTTTCCCCGGCGTCTCCTGCGACGACGCGGTCGCGGTGGAACAGGCCTGGCGGCATCTGGCCTCCCTCGGTCATGAGCGCATCGGGCTGGTGCTCGGCCCCGGCGACCACGTGCCGTCGGCCCGCAAGCTGGCCGCCGCCCGAGCGGTGGGGGATCTGCCGGACGAGTTCGTCGCCCGCGCCATCTTCTCGATCGAGGGCGGACACGCGGCCGCCGCGCGACTGATCGACCGGGGCGTCACGGGCATCATCTGCGCCAGCGACCCGCTCGCCCTGGGGGCCGTCCGGGCAGCCCGCCGCAAGGGACTCGGCGTCCCGTCGCAGATCTCCGTCGTCGGCTACGACGACTCCGCGTTCATGAACTGCACCGAGCCGCCGCTCACGACGGTGCGCCAGCCCATCGAGGCGATGGGGAGGGCGGCCGTCGAGCTGCTGAACGCGCAGGTCGGCGGGGCGGCCGTACCGGCTGAGGAGCTGTTGTTCGAGCCCGAGCTGGTGGTGCGGGGTTCGACCGGGCAAGCGCCTCGCGACTGAGATCCGCGGAGATTCACAGACTCGTTCAATAATTTCAGATTCTGCGCGACATCTTGCGGCTCGATGTCGGCGGTGCTTGAGTGTGCGGCGCCCACCGCTCCTGCCCAAAGGGGTCCACCGATGAGTAGCACCGGGTTCCGCCGTACGTTCGTCGCGCTCAGCGTCTGTTCCCTCGCCCTCACCGCCTGTGGAGGCGGCGACGAGGACGACTCGGCGGGCGGAAAGACACGCATCACCGTCAACTGCATGCCGCCCAAGAGCGCCAAGGTCGACCGGCAGTTCTTCGAGCAGGACATCGCCTCCTTCGAGAAGGCCAACCCGGACATCGACGTCGTCGCGCACGACGCGTTCCCCTGCCAGGACCCGAAGACGTTCGACGCGAAGCTGGCCGGCGGGCAGATGGAGGACGTCTTCTACACGTACTTCACCGACGCCAAGCACGTGGTCGACATCAACCAGGCGGCCGATCTCACGCCGTACATCAAGGAGTTGAAGAGCTACGAGACCATCCAGCGGCAGCTGCGGGACATCTACACCGTCGACGGCAAGATCTACGGCATCCCGCGCACCGGCTACTCGATGGGCCTGATCTACAACAAGAAGCTCTTCGAGCAGGCGGGCCTCGACCCCGACCAGCCCCCGGCCACCTGGGACGAACTGCGCGCCGCCGCCAAGAAGATCGCCGATCTCGGCAACGGCACCGTCGGATACGCCGACTACAGCGCCCAGAACCAGGGCGGCTGGCACTTCACCGCCGAGCTGTACGCGCAGGGCGGCGACGTCGTCAGCGCCGACGGCAAGAAGGCGACGATCGACACACCCGAGGGCCGGGCCGTGCTGCGGAACCTGCACGACATGCGCTGGACCGACAACTCGATGGGCAGCAAGCAGCTCCTGGTCATCAACGACGTCCAGCAGATGATGGGTTCCGGGAAGCTCGGCATGTATCTCTCCGCGCCCGACAACATCCCGATCCTGGTCAAGGAGAAGGGCGGCGACTACAAGGACCTCGCCCTCGCGCCCATGCCCGGCGGCGAAGGCACGCTCATCGGCGGCGACGGCTACATGTTCAACAAGAAGGCGAGCCCCGAGCAGATCAGGGCGGGCCTGAAGTGGCTGGACCACATGTTCCTCACCCCCGGAGACGGCTTCCTCGGCGACTACGCCCGCGCCAAGAAGGCCGAGGCCCCGGTGGGGCTGCCCGAGCCGCGGCTGTTCACCGGCGCCGCCGACGCCAAGGATCAGGAGATCAAGAAGGCCAACGCCAATGTCCCGGTCGAGAACTACCAGGCCTTCCTCGACGGCAACCAGAACCTCGACATGAAGATCGAGCCCCCGCACGCCCAGCAGATCTACTCCGTCCTCGACTCAGTCGTCTCCGCCGTCCTCACCAAGAAGGACGCCGACATCGACCGGCTCCTGGCGGACGCCTCCGGGAAGATCGACAGCATCTTGGCCCGGGGCTGACCGATGACGAAGACCACCGCGCGACCCGTCGAGGCGATCACGGTGCGCCCGGTGCAGGCGCCGCCTCCGGCCGGGGACCGGCGGCGGCGCCGCCTCGCCGACCAGGCCCGCGCCTACGCCTTCCTTCTCGGCGGCCTCGTCTGCTTCGCCCTGTTCTCCTGGTATCCCGCGATCCGCGCGATCGTGATCGCCTTCCAGAAGTACACGCCCGGCTCCGACCCCGAGTGGGTCGGCACCGCCAACTTCACCCGCGTCTTCGACGACCCGGAGTTCACGGCCGCCTGGCGCAACACGCTCACCTTCACCCTGCTCGCCCTCCTCATCGGCTTCGCGATCCCCTTCGTCCTGGCGCTCGTCCTCAACGAACTCCGGCACGCGAGAGCCTTCTTCAGAGTCGTGGTCTACCTGCCGGTGATGATCCCGCCGGTCGTCACCGCCCTGCTGTGGAAGTGGTTCTACGACCCCGGCACCGGCCTCGCCAACGAGGCGCTGCGCTTCCTGCACCTGCCCACGTCGAACTGGTCCAACGGCGCCGACACCGCACTGATCTCCCTGGTGATCGTCGCGACCTGGGCCAACATGGGCGGCACCGTCCTGATCTACCTGGCCGCCCTGCAGTCCATCCCCGGCGAGCTGTACGAGGCGGCGGAACTGGACGGCGCGAGCCTCCTCCAGCGCATCCGGCATGTGACGATCCCGCAGACCAGGTTCGTCATCCTCATGCTGATGCTGCTTCAGATCATCGCGACGATGCAGGTGTTCACCGAGCCGTTCGTGATCACGGGCGGCGGCCCGGAGAACGCCACGGTCACCGTGCTCTACCTGATCTACAAGTACGCCTTCCTCTACAACGACTTCGGCGGCGCCTGCGCGCTCAGCGTGATGCTGCTGGTGTTCCTCGGCCTCTTCTCCGCCGTCTATCTGCGGCTCACCCGCACCGAAGGGGAGGACACCGCATGAGCACCCGGACCCTGGTCTCCCCGGCCGCGTTGGCCCGACCGCGCGGCAGGGCGACGTACTGGACCGTCTTCACCACGATCGTGCTGCTCTTCGCGCTGGCCTTCCTCTTCCCCGTCTACTGGATGGTGACCGGCGCGATGAAGTCGCCGGACGAGGTGGCGCAGACCCCGCCCACGATCGTCCCGGAGGAGTGGCACCTCAGCGGCTACACCGACGCCTGGGACCTGATGCGGCTGCCGACCCACCTGTGGAACACGGTGGTCCAGGCGGCCGGCGCCTGGCTGTTCCAGCTGGTCCTGTGCACGGCCGCCGCCTACGCCCTTTCCAAGCTGAGGCCGGTCTTCGGCAAGGTGATCCTCGGCGGCATCCTCGCCACGCTCATGGTCCCGGCCCAAGCGCTGGTCGTACCGAAGTACATGACGGTGGCCGATCTCGGCCTGCTCAACGAGCCCCTCGCCATCTGGCTCCCGGCGGTCGCCAACGCCTTCAACCTGTACCTCCTCAAGCGGTTCTTCGACCAGATCCCGCGCGACGTACTGGAGGCCGCCGAGATCGACGGCGCCGGGAGGCTGCGCATCCTCTGGTCGATCGTGCTGCCGATGTCCCGGCCGGTGCTCGGAGTCGTGTCGATCTTCGCGCTGGTCGCGGTCTGGCAGGACTTCCTCTGGCCGCTGATGGTCTTCTCCGACACGGATAAGCAGCCGATCAGCGTGGCACTCGTCCAGCTGTCGCAGAACATCCAGCTGACCGTGCTGATCGCCGCGATGGTGATCGCCAGCATCCCCATGGTCGCGATGTTCCTGGTCTTCCAGCGGCACATCATCGCCGGGATCAGCGCGGGCAGCACGAAGGGCTGACGCCGCCCTCACTGACACCGCCCCTCTCCGACCCAGAAAGGCAGGCACAGTGGGACAGCCCACCCATGCCCCCACGCGAACCGACTGGTGGCGCTCCGCCGTCATCTACCAGGTGTACGTCCGCAGCTTCGCGGACGGCGACGGCGACGGCACCGGCGACCTCGCGGGCGTCCGCGCCCGGCTGCCGTACCTCGCCGAACTCGGCGTGGACGCCCTCTGGTTCAACCCCTGGTATCTGTCGCCGATGAAGGACGGCGGCTACGACGTCGCCGACTACCGCGTGATCGACCCGGCGTTCGGCACGCTCGCCGAGGCGGAGAAACTGATCGCGGAGGCGGGGGAGCTGGGCATCCGCACGATCGTCGACATCGTGCCGAACCACGTCTCGGACCAGCACCCGTGGTTCCGGGCGGCGCTCGCGGCCGGCCCCGGCAGCCCCGAGCGCGAGCTGTTCCACTTCCGTCCAGGGCGCGGCCCGCACGGCGAACTCCCGCCCAACGACTGGCCGTCCCAGTTCGTCGGCTCCGCCGAGCCCGTCTGGACCCGCCTGGCCGACGGCGACTGGTATCTGCACCTCTTCACACCCGAACAGCCCGACCTCAACTGGGCCCACCCGGCCGTCCGACGGGAGCACGAGGACATCCTGCGCTTCTGGTTCGAGCGCGGTGTCGCGGGCGTCCGCATCGACTCGGCCGCCCTGCTCGCCAAGGACCCGCAGCTGCCCGACTTCGTCGCGGGCCGTGACCCGAACCCGTTCCTCGACCGCGACGAACTCCACGACATCTACCGCTCCTGGCGGGCCGTGGCCGACGAATACGGCGGCATCTTCGTCGGCGAGGTCTGGCTCCCCGACCCCGAACGCTTCGCCCGCTACCTGCGCCCGGACGAACTGCACACCGCCTTCAACTTCTCGTTTCTGTCCTGTCCTTGGGACGCGCGCAGGTTGCGTACGTCGATCGACGACACGCTCGCCGAGCACGCCCCCGTCGGCGCCCCCGCCACCTGGGTCCTCTGCAACCACGACGTCACCCGCACGGTCACCCGCTACGGCCGTGAGGACACCGGCTTCGACTTCGCGACCAAGGCCTTCGGCACCCCGGCCGACCTGGCCCTGGGCACCCGGCGCGCGCGGGCCGCCGCCCTGCTCTCGCTCGCCCTGCCCGGCGCCGTCTACGTCTACCAGGGCGAGGAACTCGGCCTGCCCGAGGCCGACATCCCCCTCGACCGCATCGAGGACCCGATGCACTTCCGCTCCGGCGGCACCGACCCGGGCCGCGACGGCTGCCGGGTGCCACTGCCGTGGGCCGCGGACGCGCCGTACGCCGGATTCGGTGGCGAGCCATGGCTGCCGCAGCCCGCCGACTGGCCCTCGTACGCGGCCGACCGCCAGGCCGCGGACCCGGGCTCGATGCTCCACCTCTATCGGGAGGCGATCCGCCGCAGGCCCGTCTTCGGCGACGGTCCCCTCACCTGGCTGCCCGCCCCCGAGGGCGTCCTCGCTTTCACCCGGGCCGAGGGCGCGCTGTGCGTGGTGAACCTCGCCGACCGGCCGTTCGACCTGCCCGAGCACACCGAACTCCTCGTCAGCAGTGCTCCGTTGGACAGCGAAGGGAGGCTTCCGAAGGACACCGCGGTCTGGCTCCGTGCCTGAGACCGCGCCCCCCACCCCGAAGGGACCAGCACATGCGCAGTAACAGAAACAGAACTGTCAGGGCCATGCCAGCAACCATGGTCGTCGCCCTCGCTGCGGGCCTGCTCACCGCCACCGCCCCCACGGCCCACGCCGCAGCCGGCGCCACCCTCCCCTTCACCTCCGTCGAGGCCGAGTCCGCCACCACCACCGGCACGAAGATCGGCCCCGACTACACCCAGGGCACGCTCGCCTCCGAGGCCTCCGGACGCCAGGCCGTACGCCTCGCCGCCGGGCAGCGCGTCGAGTTCACCGTGCCGCGCGCGGCGAACGCCGTGAACGTCGCCTACAGCGTCCCCGACGGTCAGTCGGGCTCGCTGAACGTGTACGTCAACGGCACGAAACTCGCGAAGACCATCGTCGTGACGTCCAAGTACTCGTACGTGGACACGAGTTGGATCCCAGGTGCCAAGACGCACCACTTCTACGACAACGCCCGGCTGTTGCTCGGGCAGGACGTCCAGCCGGGGGACGAGGTCGCGTTGGAGCCGACGGGTACCCAAGTCACCGTCGACGTCGCCGACTTCGAGCAGGTCGCCGCGCCCGCGACGCAGCCCTCCGGGTCGGTGTCCGTGACGTCCAAGGGCGCCGACCCCACCGGCCAGGGCGACTCCACGCAGGCCTTCCGGGACGCGATCTCCGCGGCTCAGGGCGGGGTCGTATGGATCCCGCCGGGCGAGTACAAGCTGACGTCCTCCCTCAACGGCGTCCAGAACGTCACCCTCCAGGGCGCCGGCAGCTGGCACTCCGTCGTGCGCACCTCCCGCTTCATCGACCAGTCCAGCTCCTTGGGGAACGTCCACATCAAGGACTTCGCGGTCATCGGCGAGGTCACCGAACGCGTCGACTCCAACCCGGACAACTTCGTCAACGGGTCCCTGGGCGCCGGGAGTTCGGTCTCCGGCATGTGGCTCCAGCACCTCAAGGTCGGCCTCTGGCTGATGGGCAACAACGACAACCTGATCGTCGAGAACAACCGCTTCCTCGACATGACCGCCGACGGCCTCAACCTCAACGGCAACGCGCGCGGGGTCAAGGTCCGCAACAACTTCCTGCGCAATCAGGGCGACGATGCGCTCGCCATGTGGTCGCTGTACGCGCCCGACACCAACAGCAGCTTCGAGAACAACACCATCACCCAGCCGAACCTCGCCAACGGCATCGCCATCTACGGCGGCACCGACATCAGCGTGAAGAACAACCTGATCTCGGACACCAACGCCCTCGGCAGCGGCATCGCGATCTCCAACCAGAAGTTCCTCGACCCGTTCCACCCGCTCGCCGGCATGATCACCGTCGACGGCAACACACTCGTGCGGACCGGCGCGATGAACCCCAACTGGAACCACCCGATGGGCGCGCTGCGCGTCGACTCGTACGACAGCGCCATCGAGGCACAGGTACGGATCACCAACACGACGATCACCGACAGCCCGTACAGCGCCTTCGAGTTCGTGTCAGGCAGCGGCCGGGGCTACGACGCCAAGAACATCACCATCGACGGGGCGACCGTACGCAACACAGGCACCGTCGTCGTCCAGGCCGAAGCCCCGGGTGCCGCCACTATGCGCAACGTGACCGCTACGGGCGTGGGCGCGGCCGGTATCTACAACTGCCCTTATCCCTCAGGCACGTTCACGCTCACCGACGGCGGCGGCAACTCCGGCTGGAGCAGCACCTGGTCGGACTGCTCGACCTGGCCCCAGCCCGGCCAGGGCAACCCGGACCCCGACCCGAACCGCAACCTGGCCAAGGGGCGCGCGGCGACGGCGACCGGCTCGCAGGACGTCTACACGCCGGGCAAGGCGGTCGACGGCGACGCGAACAGCTACTGGGAGTCCACCAACAACGCCTTCCCGCAGAGCCTGACGGTCGACCTCGGCGCCACCGAGTCCGTACGCCGGCTGGTGCTGAAGCTGCCGCCGTCCTCGGCGTGGGGTGCGCGCACCCAGACCCTCACCGTCCTCGGCAGCACCGACGGCTCGAACTACTCGACGGTCGTCGGCTCCACCGGCTACCGCTTCGACCCGGCGACGGGCAACACGGCCACCGTCGCGCTGCCCAGCGGCACGAGCCTGCGCCATCTGCGGCTCACGGTCACCGCCAACACCGGCTGGCCCGCCGCCCAGTTCAGCGAGATGGAGGCGTATCTGACTTCGTGACCGCGTCCTGCGGGACCCCGCGCTTCGCCGCCTGGATCTGCTCGTACACATGGGTCCGCAGCTCGGCGAAGCGCGGGGCGACGCGGGTGTGCAGCTGGTCGCGGTCGTCGGGCAGGTCGACCTTGAGCTGTTCCCGGATGACGGTGGGGGAGGAGGACAGGACGATCACGCGCTCGCCCAGGTACACGGCCTCGTCGATGTCATGGGTGACGAACAGGATCGTGATGCCGCGCTCCCGCCACAGCCCGCGTACGAGATCCTCCAGATCGGCGCGCGTCTGCGCGTCCACCGCCGCGAACGGCTCGTCCATCAGCAGCACCCGTGGCTCGTACGCGAGCGCGCGGGCGATGGCGACCCGCTGCTGCATACCGCCCGACAGCTGCCAGGGATAGGCGCTCGCCGCGTCCGACAGCCCGACCGATCGCAGCGCGTCGGCCACCAGTTCCCGGCGCCGTGCTCTGCTCAAGTCCTTCTGCTTCAGGGGGAGTTCGACGTTCTCGCCGACCCGCATCCAGGGGAACAGACTCCGCCCGTACTCCTGGAACACGAACGCCATCCCGGGCGGCGGCGCGGTCACCTTCCGTCCCTCCAGCAGTACTTCACCGGCCGTGGGTGCGAGCAGTCCGCCCATGCACTTCAGCAGGGTCGTCTTGCCGCAGCCCGACGGGCCGACGAGACAGACGAGTTCGCCGGCGTCGACGGTGAAGGTGAGGTCGCGGACCGCCTCCACCCGGCGCCCCGACCCCTCGTAGACCTTCTTCAGGCCGGATACGGCAAGAAGCGCGTCCATGGACCGCCCTTTCGCGAGGTTCACGGCGACCGCCTGGTCGAGGCGCGCAGGCCGTGGTACCAGCCGAGCACGCGGCGCTCGACCAGCTGGAAGACGACGGAGAGGAGGAAGCCGAGCAGGCCGAGCAGGAGGATGCCGGTCCACATGTCGGGGATGGCGAACCCGCGCTGGAACTGGACGATGGTGAAGCCGAGGCCGTTGCTGGCCGCGAACATCTCGCTGATGACCATGAGGATGATGCCGATGGACAGCGCCTGGCGCAGCCCCGCGAAGATCTGCGGGCTCGCCGAGCGGAGAACGACGTTGCGCAGCCGCGCGGTGCCTGTGATGCCGTAACTGCGTGCCGTCTCCGCCATCACGGAGTCGACCGCACGCACGCCCTCGACCGTGTTGAGCAGGATCGGCCATACACAACCACTGGCGATCACGGTGACCTTCATGGTGTCGCCGATGCCCGCGAACAGCATGATGACCGGTACGAGGACAGGCGGCGGCACCGCTCGCAGGAACTCCAGGACCGGTTCGCAGACCGCGCGCACGCGTCGGTAGGAGCCGATGACCGTGCCGAGCGCCACGCCGACGACCGCCGCGAGCGCGTAGCCGCCGGTCAGCCGCAGCACGCTGGGCAGGACGTCGTCCTGGAGCCGGTCGGCGGTCCAGACGTCGGGGAAGGTGGTGAGGATCGTGCGCAGCGGCGGCCAGTACACGTCCGTGCTGCCGTCGGACGCCACCCACCAGCCCGCCACCAGCAGCGCGGGCAGCGCGAGCACGAAGAACACCCGCAGCAGCAGCCGCCTCACACCGCCACCTCCCCGCGCACCGACTGGTGCCAGGCCAGCGCCCGCCGCTCCACCGACCGCGCACCCACGTTGATCAGCAGCCCCAGCAGGCCGGTGACGACGACCAGCGCGTACATGTCGGGCACGGCCTGCGAGGTCTGCGCCACGGCGATCCGTGCGCCCAACCCGGGTGCGCCGATGACGAGTTCGGCGGTCACGGCGAGGATCAGTGCGACGGCCGCGGCGAGGCGCACGCCGGTCATGACATACGGCAGCGCGGTCGGCCACAGCACATGCCGGATCCGCGCCCAGGTGCCCAGGCCGTACGACCGTGCCGTCTCGTCGGCGACCGGGTCCAGGTCCTGGACGCCGTACAGGGTCTGGATCAGTACCTGCCAGAAGGAGGCGTACACGACCAGGAGCAGGACCGAGCGGAGTTCGGTGCCGTAGAGGAGGACGGCGAGGGGGATCAGGGCGACCGAGGGGATCGGGCGCAGGAACTCGATCGTGGAGGCCGTCGCCTCGCGCAGATAGGGGACCACGGAGATGATCACGCCGACGACGATCCCCGCGCAGGCCGCGATCGCGAGGCCCAGCGCCCAGCCGGTGAGGGTGTCGCCGAGCGCCGACCAGAAGGCGCCGTCGGTGAGTTCGCCGCCGAGCGCGTCGGCGATCCGGCTGGTCGGCGGGAAGTAGTCGTCCTTGACCAGACCGAGCCGCGGCACCGCCTCACCCAGGGCGAGGAAGGCCGCGAGCCCGGCCGCACCGAGTGCGGCGTTCACGCCCCTCACGGCAGCAGCGCGTCCAGGTCCGGCGTCTTCTTGAAGAGGCCGTCCTCCTCACCCAGCTTCATCAGGGCTTCGATGGAGGCGCGGTTGGCCTCGGCCGGCCACTTGGGCAGGGTCACCTGCTCCAGGACGTTCGCCGGGATCTTCGTGTAGGTCGTGATGATCGCGCGGGCCTCGTCGGGGTGGGAGTCGGCGTAGGCCAGGGACTGGGCGGTGGCCTCGCGGAACTTCTTCACCACGTCCGGGTTCTGCTGCTCGTACTGCTGCGAGGTGAAGTACATGGCGACGGTGAGGTCCGGGGCGATGTCGACCAGGGGAGAGGCGATCTCCACGCCGCCCTGGCTCCTGATCGTGGCGGTCGCCGGCTCGACCACGCACGCGGCGTCGATCTGTCCCTTGTCGAGGGCCGCGGGCATCTGGTCGAAGGCGAGCTCGACGAGCTGCACCTTGTCGGGGTCGCCGCCCGCCGCGCGCACCGACTGGCGCACCACGGTCTCGTTGATGTTCTTCAGGGTGTTGATGGCGACCTTCTTGCCCTCCAACTGCTTCGGCGAGGTGATGGAACTGCCCTTCTTCACCATCAGGCCGTTGAAGTCCTTGCCCTTCACGCCGGTCGAGGCGATGCCGTTCACCACGGCCTTGATGGGCACGTTGTTGGACTGGGCGACCATCAGCGAGGTCACATTCGAGAAGCCGAACTGAAACTGGCCGCTGACCACACCCGGCACGATCGCGGCGCCGCCCTGCGCGGGCGTCAGCTCCAGTTTCAGGCCGCGTTCACTGAAGAACCCCTTCTTCTGGCCCAGATAGAGGGGCGCGACATCGACAATCGGGATGATCCCCACCTTGACCGTGGTGGTGCCGCCGGACGAGGCGTTCGCATCCGACGCGCCACCGTCGTCGGACGAGCCGCACCCCGTCGCAGCGGCCAGAACGGATAGGGCCGTGAGGCCGATGAACAGACGACGACGCATGACTCCCCCTGTGGGACCGGTCCTGGTGCTCCGAGAGGTTGTGCGCAGACTGCACGGGTGTGCTGTGTGGGAACGTAAAGCCCGTCCCGAGGCACGGTCAATGCCCGGGCCATCACAGGTCGTTGACATTGCGAGATGCGCGCTCTTAGCGTGCGCACAGCGCACGTTCATGCGTCCGCCCGGAGGCCACGATGCCCGCTGCACCCCGCGCACCGCACTTCGTCCGGTCCTTCGAGCGGGGTCTCGCCGTCATCCGCGCCTTCGACGCCGAGCACCCGGCTCTCACACTCAGCGATGTCGCCCGCGCCTGCGGACTGACCCGCGCAGCCGCCCGCCGCTTCCTGCTCACCCTCGCCGATCTCGGTTACGTCCAGACCGACGGCCGGCGCTTCCGCCTCACCCCGCGCGTGCTGGAGCTCGGCTACTCCTACCTCTCCAGCTTCACCCTGCCGCAGATCGCCGAACCGCATCTGGAGCAACTCGTCGCGCAGGTAAGGGAGTCGTCCTCGCTGTGCGTCCTCGACGGCGACGACATCGTGTACGTCGCCAGGGTCCCCACCAGCCGCATCATGACCGCGTCCATCACGGTCGGCACCCGCTTCCCGGCGCACGTCACCTCCGTGGGCCGGGTCATCCTCGCTCATCTGCCGGACGAGGAGATCGAGATCCGCCTCGCCCGCGCCGACCTGCGCCCCCACACCACCCGCACCGTCGTCACGGCGGACGCCCTGCGCGCGGAACTGCGCCGGGTACGGCGTCAGGGGCATGCCCTCGTCGACCAGGAACTGGAGGAGGGGCTGCGATCGGTGGCCGCCCCGGTGCGTGACCGGGACGGCGAGGTGGTGGCCGGCGTCAACATCGCCGTGCACGCCGGCCGCAACTCCGTCGAGTCCGTACGCCGCGATCTGCTGCCCCACCTGCTCGCGACGGTCGCCCGGATCGAGGCGGACGTACGGATCACAGGTCCAGCACGAGCCGCTTCCCCTGGCACCGGGACACACAGATGAGCATGGTCTCCCCGGCCTCGCGCTCCTCGTCCGTGAGGACCGAGTCGCGGTGGTCCGGGGTGCCCTCGATGACGTCGGTCTCGCAGGTGCCGCAGGTGCCCTCGGTGCAGGAGAAGAGCACCTCGACACCCGCGGCGCGCACGGTGTCGAGCACGGAGACGTCCGGCGGGACGGTAAGGGTGCGCCCGCTCTGCTGCAGAACGACCTCGAACTCCTCGTCGTCCCCGGTCCGTTGCTGTTCCTTCGGGCTGAACCGCTCGACGTGCAGCACTCCGGCCGGGCAGCGCTCCTCCACCGCGTCCAGCAGCGGCCCGGGACCGCAGCAGTAGACGAGGGTGCCCTCGGGGAGGTCGTCGAGGACCGAGGCGAGGTCCAGGAGACCGGCCTCGTCCTGGGGGGCGACGGTGACGCGGTCGCCGTACCGCCGCAACTCCTCGGTGAACGCCATGGACCGGCGGCTCCGTCCGCCGTAGAGCAGCGTCCACTCGGCGCCCGCGGCTTCCGCCGCCGCCAGCATCGGCAGGATCGGCGTGATGCCGATGCCGCCCGCGATGAAGTGGTAGCGGGGCGCCGAGGCGAGGGCGAAGTGGTTGCGGGGCCCGCGTACGCGCACCTTGTCGCCCGGCCCCAACTGCCCGTGCACGTACGCCGATCCGCCCCGCCCGTCCGGCTCCCGCAGCACCGCGACGCGCCACACCGAGCGGTCCGCCGGGTCCCCGCACAGCGAGTACTGCCGCTCCAGCTCCGGGCCCAGTACGACGTCGATGTGCGCCCCCGGCTCCCAGGCCGGGAGCTCCTCGCCCAGGGGATGGCGCAGGGTGAGGGCGAGCACGCCGTCGGCCGCGGACTCCGTGCGGTCGACGACGAGTTCGGCTTCGTACACGGTCATGAGTCGCTTCCTCGCGGCTGGTGTCCTTCGGGGTGGTGTCCTTCGGGCTGGCGTCCTGCGGGGTGGTGTCCTTCGGGATGGCCCAGCATCCACTCCCACATCTCGATCGGATCCTGGGCGGTGTGCTCGGCGCCGCAGTGACAGGTGCCGTGCAGGAGGTCGGTGCCCGGCAGCCAGTCGATGCGGTAGATCTCGCCCGTGGGGCTCGTCACTGGACCCTCTCCATCGGCTTGTCGCCCTCCTCCACCAGACGGGCGAGGATACGGCGGGCGGCCAGGCCGCCGGTGTCGATGTTGATGCTCAGCTCCTGGTACCCCGTCCGCTCCGTCCCGAGCGTCTTCTGGAGCAGGTTGAGGGCGTCGACGTCCTGCATGACGACGGTGTGGTTGTTGCCGCGCAGGAACTCGGTGACCTCGTCGTCGTCCGTCGCCCAGTCCCGGGAGACCATCCAGAAGTCGTACACCTTGCCGTCCGAGGATGGCGTGATGGCGTACGTGATCTCGGTGTGGAAGCCGTTCGGGTCGCTGCCGTCGGCCTCCGGCACCACGCCGACCGGGGCGATCCGGCTGTGCAGCAGATACAGGCAGGGGGCGTGGTACTCGATGTCCTGCCAGCGGGTGATGCGGCCCTCGATGCCGGTGGACTTGGCGTAGAACGGCGGGCACTCGGCGTCGTCCATGTGCCGGCTGACCCGGACGATCCCCGCGCCCTCGTCGACCTCGGTGGTGATCGGGGTTTCGGCGACCTCGGGGGTGCCGATGTAGCCGCCGTGCAGATACGTCTCGTGGGAGAGGTCGAGGAGGTTGTCGACGAGCAGTCCGTAGTCGGCGTCGATGGGCTCCATCCCGCGGACGGTGGTCCAGCCGGGGGCGTCGAGGTGCCGGGCGCGCGGAATGGTCTGCGGGTCCGCGTGCGCCGGGTCGCCGATCCACACCCAGATCAGCGAGTCCTGCTCGACCACCGGGTAGGAGGCGACCCGGGCCGTGCGCGGGATGCGTTTCTGCCCCGGCACGTACACGCACGCGCCCGTCGTGTCGTACGTGAAGCCGTGGTAGCCGCAGACGATCCGGTCGCCGTCGAGCCCGCTCTCCGACAGCGGGTACCGGCGGTGCACACACCGGTCGTGCAGCGCTACGGGCGTTCCGTCGCCCTCGGTGCGGTAGAACACGAGCGGCTCACCGAGAATGCTCCGGCCGAGCAGCTCCCGCCCGACCTCGTGGCTGTAGGCGGCGACGTACCACTGGTTCCTGGCGAAACTGGTCGTGTGCGGCATGGGGGCGACTCCCGTCTCTGATGGGTGGTGGCATCGTCGACGAGAGCGTCATAGGGTCGCAATGCCTCTTCCGCCTCGCGGAAGCTCTCGAATAAAGCGCCTGGTCAGAGCCGCGGTAGGGATGCAGGAACAGAGCCGATAGTCGGCCGAGTCGCAGTCTCGATGAGTGGCCGTGCTGATGGGCTGCGTCATCGTGGTGTTCAAGAATTGCGTTCACGTGACCGTTATTAGGGTTCTGTGGCGATTTTGATGCCACAAACTGTTGGTACACCGGCAGAAATCGCATCGCCGCAGATCAGGCTTGATCATGTCCGTGCTGAGAGCCCGTGGGGTCGAATCCGGGTCGAATTTGCCGTTCTTCCCGTCGTCGTCGGGTGTAATTGCAGGTTGGGGTAGGTTTGAGGGGTCGTGCGGTGGGAGCCGCGCGAGCGACTGTTTGGGCTGGGGTCCTGGAGGATGAGCACGAGCAGACCCTTCGTCTCCCAGTGGGACAGGGGGCACGCCCTCCGTGGGCTGCTCGGATGGTCATCACGCCGACGCCTGCTGATCCGCAGCCTCGGTCCTGGCGAGAGTCTTGAAGGTGAAGCCTGCAACTCCAGGTATGACCCCCTGTCGCGCGAGGCGGTCTGCGGTTGCCATTTGGCGGCCTTCCGCGCTCGGTCCGGCATCAAATGGGGGCGGCCGGTCCGGGAGATCGCTTGCGACGGCACAGGTGGTTCGTTGTGTGGCCGTGGGAAATGGTCGTGGATTCGCCCGGCCAGGGCGGGCGTCAGCAGCCCCCCTGAGGCGTCTTGGGTTCTAGAGGTGGTTGCGACACCTGCCCCTCGGGGTTGTTGCGATGACCAAGCCGCGTCGGAAGCCGAAGAAGCCCGGACCTGCGCCGTTGGCGGACAAGCGTGATCAATACCTTCGCCTCATGGCGCAGGGGGTGAGCAACTCGGCCGCGTGCCGCGAGGTGGGAATCAACCGCAAGACCGGGAACCGCTGGAGGTACGGAAGGAAGGTCGTCGACCGGGCCGGCAACGTGCGCGTCCACCTGCCAATCACCGAGGTACGGGAGTCCGACGCGGTCTCCGAGCGGTTCTTGTCGGAGAACGCGCGGATCGTCAATCGCCGCCCTGCTCCGCGCCGGGAACTCCCTGCGCACCATTGCCCGGGAACTCGCCCGAGACCCAGCCACGATTAGCCGGGAGGTGCGCCGTAACCGTGACCCGCGCACCGGTAAGTACCACCCATTCAGGCCCAGCGTTGGGCATCCGTACGCCGCGCCCGTGACCGCTGGGGATCATAGTGCAGCAGACTCATCCCCCCACGGCCTTCGTGCTGGGCAAGTGCCTCTTTGGTCGGAGCACAGGATCAGACGAAGGCCGTGTTCACGTTCGGGGAGTCCTCGGACGAACGATCATGTTCGAGGGCGTCGTTCGAGGAAAAGGCGAGCCGATCTACGGCAACGTCAGGCGACGCTGCCGACAGCCAGGTACCCAGTTGTGCTGGACAGCTCAAGCACAGCACTCCGAGCCAGACAGCCTCGTAGCGGTCATTAAGACTGGCGCTGCGAGCGCCGCGCCGCTGGGAAAGTGACACCGAGGGCCCCGCCTGCGCCACTGCCGAGCACCAGGCCGATCGCCATGTTGTCGAAGACAGCCAGCCCGAGCACGAGCCCGACTGTGATGCCGATCAGCATGCCTACAACAAGCCCTGTGCTGTTGGACGGTACTCCGACGTCCTCGTTGTTCGTCACACGATCATTGTGCCGAACGAGCCTTCGGGGACGAGATCCGATACGGCCAACCTTTGAAGTAGGCCAGACCTTAAAGAACAAGATTGGTGTGTGTCTCCGAACCCGAACCGGAGGCTCAATGGCTTGATGGACGAACAGGACGGCTGTGAGGCCGCTCAGCGATGTGTCATGTGCCCGTCCGGCAATCAGCGGGCGACGCTGCGCATCAGTCCCTCGAGGTCGCGTTCGCCAGCCGGTGTCTGTGCCCCCTCCTGCAGGCCCTTGCTGATCAGATGCTGAGCGGCCGGCTGGCTGAACGTAGAAGCCCAGGCATGGTTCTCACGCAGGAGTCCTTCCTTGAAGTCATCGGCGGGCAGCGAGTGCTTGGCTGCTTCGATGACACCGTCGGGCAGCGCGGCGATGTTACGGGCGACACGGTCGACGTACTCGTCGAGCTCGTCGGCCGGCAGGGCCCGGTTGATCCAGCCGTAGGACGCTGCGGTCTCGGCATCGAACAAGTCGGCGGTGAGGATCACCTCCAGTGCGCGGTTGCGACCCACGCGGTCCCGGAGGTACTGCGTTCCGCCTCCGCCGGGGATGATGCCCATCAGCGCTTCGATCTGACCCAGTCCGGCGGTCTCGACGGCGGCGAACGTCATGTCCGCTGCGGCCACGAATTCCGCCCCGCCTCCGCGGGCCTTCCCGGCGAGCTTCACGATGGTCACCTGGGGTTGATGGCGGAGGAGCTCGCCTACCGCCTGGAACACGTTGACGTCCGCCGGCGCGGATGCGGCGAGTTCCTGGAGTACGTCCATCTCCTCGCCGACGTGCATGTCCACGTGAGCGATGAAGAATTCCGGGTCGGCGCTCGAGAAGACGATCACGCGGACGGAAGGATCGTCTGTGAGGCCCGTCAGCACCGTCCGCAGCTCACGCATCATCGTCGTTCCGAGCGCGTTCACCGGGGGATTGTCGAGGACGATCCGGGCGACGCCGTGTTCGCTGCTCACTCGCAGGGTCGAGTAGGCATCGTTCGTCATGAGGTTCTCCGTTGGTTACCGCTGGGCATGTAGGTTTGCAATGCATACCTACCGTCGGTGACGGCACCCAGATGGTCAAGAACGCACTTTGGGAGCACCTAGGATCATGAAGGACACTGATCTGCACGGCTTTGACACCGAAACGCGAACGGTTTTCCGGGCGGACTGCCCCAGCCGACCGATCCTCGACCAGATAGCGGACAAGTGGTCGATGATGGTGATGGCGCTGCTGGAGCGGCCCACCCGGTTCAATGAACTGAAGCGAGGCCTGGAGGGCATCACGCAACGTGTCCTCACCCAGACACTGCGCCGTCTCGAGCGCAACGGCATGATTCAGCGCACGGTGCTGCCGACCTCACCGGTCGGCGTCGAGTACTCGCTCACACCCCTGGGCGAGTCCCTGCGCGAGCCGTTCGGCCGGCTCTACGACTGGACCGTCGAGCACAGCGGAGAGATCCAGAACTGCCAGCGGGCGTACGACACCAGGGCTGACGCTTAACCGCCTGCGATGGCATCTCGGAGGGCGGTGCGTGACTTGATGTCCGTTTCGCGCATTCCGGAGGAGTGTGCGGGCCGGCCGCGACGTCGCCTGGCGGCGCCAGCTGGGTGAACAACCCCTGCCCAGTCTCGACCAGGATCCCGCGCTCGACCAGCCGCTTGAGCTTCAGCCGGACGTTGTTGACGTTGCTGGGCGCCGCACTACGACGCCCCCGGCAGAACAAACTGGGGCCCGCTGGAGCCGCCTCGGCGGAGCCGGAGGAAGGTCCTGGCGCGCATTCCGTGAACGGTGATCATTGGTGGTCTCTGCACCACGAGCACGGCCTGCCTGAGATACTCGGATACCAAGGGTGAGCAGGTCGGGGAGGGAAGCGTCGGTGCAGGAGGCCAGCCGAGGGGACACTGGCGGGGAGGATCGTGCCGCTGCGGTGTACCGCTTTCAGCCGGGCGTCGAGCATGAGTACCGTGAGCGGTCCTGTGCCCGCTGCCCGTGGCGGACGGACGCCGATCTCACGGCCTTCTCCGAGCAGGACATGGACATGCTGCGGCGAGCCAACGGCGGACCAGGTGCGGAGACGCCACTCGATGCTCCTGTCGTAGGTTGCCACCTCGACCAGCCGGACACGGCCCATCCGTTCCGCTGGTGTGCCGGCTGGCTTGCCACGGTGGGTGAAAATCACCTGGCGATTCGACTAGCGATCGCGTTCGAGGCTCTGCCCGGCCACGCGGTGACGCCACGGGCCAACTGGCCGCGCCTGTACGCCAGTTTGGAGGCACTCCTCGAAGCGCGTACCGGACAGCTGCGGCAGCACGCTTCTGCGCGCCGGTGACGCACCGTCACTCTGCGGGCATGCTGCCTGCCGTGTGAGGACCTGCTCAAGAGGCTGTTTCCGCACCTCGAAGCGGTTGTGGTGGAACAAGTGACGCTGAAGGGTGCTGTGTTGTGCGTTGCTTCGCGCACGCGTGACGGGCACGAAGCGATCTGTCCCAAGGTGCGGCGCTCCGTCGGATCGGGCGCACAGCCGGTACGAGCGCCGGCTCGCGGATGCTCCGGTCGGTGGCCGCAGAGTGCTGATCGAGTTGTCGGTGCGGCGTCTGTTCTGCGACAGCCCCGAGTGCGGCAAGGTGACCTTCGCCGAGCAGGTCGAAGGGCTGACCTTCTTCTACGGACGGCGGACGCCGCTGCTGCGTAATCTGCTGGAGGCGGTCGGGGTGGCGCTCGCGGGACGGTCCGGCAGCAGACTCGCCGGGCTGATGTCCGCCCCGGCGGATCGGTCCTTGCTGTTGCGACTCGTGATGGCCTTGCCCGACCCGCCCGCCGTCACTCCGCGGGTCCTGGGCGTCGACGACTTCGCCACCCGCAAGGACCAGGTCTATGGAACGCTGCTGGTCGACGCAGAAACTCACGCCCCGATCGAGATACTGGACGGCCGTGACCGCGGCCCACTGGCCCGCTGGCTGACCGCGCATCCCGGCGTGGAGATCATCTGCAGGGACCGGTCCGGTTCCTACTCCGAGGCCGCTCGCACCGCCGCCCCACATGCGATACAGGTAGCGGACAAGTGGCACATCTGGAACAACCTCGGCAAGGCGGCCGAACGATGTGTGGCCGCTCACCGTCGTTGTCTGCCCCCGATGGCCTCAGAGGTCGGGCCACAGCAGGCCGACATCGGCGACGCCGAGGAGGAGTTCCCCGCCTCACATCAGCGCACTGCGGAACTTGCCTGCGTCCGCTGGCATCAGGTCCACGATCTCCTCGGCACGGGGATGGGGATCCGGGCCATCGCCCGCCAGCTGGGCTCGGGACGGCATACGGTGCAGCGGTACGCTCGCGCCGCGCGCTGGCAGGACCAGGTCACACTGCGGCCGCAGCGTGGCAGCGAGCTCGACCTCTACGCCGACTACCTGCAGCAGCGGTGGCAGACCGGCGACGCGCGGATCAAGGACCTTCAACACGAGCTGCACGAGCGGGGTTTCACGGTCAGTTACACCACGCTGCGCGACTGGATCAGCCGCACACTCCCGCCCCGCGAGGCTCCCGCCCAGCCACCACCGAGGCCGCCGACCGTCCGCCAGGTGACCGGCTGGCTCACCCGACACCCGGACACCCTGCGAGAGGAAGACAGCCGATTCCTCAAGTTCACGCTCACCGCATGTCCCGAACTGGCTGCGGCCCACGCACACATCCGGTCCCTCGGTCAGATGCTCCAGACCCGTCGGGCAAGCGATCTGCCCAGCTGAATCGACGAGGTCGGCGGGAGTGGACTGCCGGGCCTTGCCAGCTTCGCCAAGGGGCTGGCCACCGACCTCGACGCTGTCACCGCCGGCTTCGCGGGCAATTGGAGCTCGGGCGTCGTCGAGGGCCGGATCAGTGATCTGAAGATGATCAAGCGGCAGATGTTCAACCGGGCTGGACTCCCACTCCTGAGGAAACGCGTCCTGCTCATCGCCGCGACCCGACGCTCACCCACGACCGGGGCACACACCAGAACTCCATGATCACCGTTCACGGCATGCGCGCCAGGACCTTCTTCCGGCTCCACCGCGGCGCCTCCAGCAGGCCCCAGTTTGTGAAGCTCGGACCGGGACGGCCTGAATCGGCTCCATCAGTGACCAGCGTGGGGGCCAAGTGGGCCAGTTTCAGGCTGCCTTCACGAGCATTGATCTTCACAGATCGGGGCCGAGCGGCGGCGCTTGGTGCCGAGGGTTGGCGTCCCGTCCCTGATCGAGGGGCATGATCCATGGCTTGCTAGTCTTCGGCTATGTTGCGCTTAGATCAGGCGTCGCGCGCCCGCGTTGTAGTCGCGGGGATGGGCGATGCCGGACTTTTGGCCGCCATCAATCTGGTCCGCCATCGACGTCTCGTCGACGTGGTGGGTGTCTCCAGCAAGCCGGGCCTGGTCAGTGGGCAGAGTCTGGGGTGGCGGCTGGCCCGGCCCGAAGAGTGGGTGACCCGGTTCAACATCTCTTACGACCGCTTTCGGGTCCTGGACCGGGCGCGCTTGGTGCATGGCTCGCTGACCGGCCTCGATACGGATGCCCGTACGGTTACTGTGAGGTCGGCTGACGGCACTACGACACGCGAACCGTACGACGCGCTTGTGCTCGCCACAGGCGTGAGTAATGGGTTCTGGCGTCAGCCCGAGCTACAGGACCAGAATGAGATCGACAAGGGGCTGCGCGACATGCACGCCCGGTTCGCCGCCGCTGATTCCATCGCCATCGTCGGTGGGGGTGCGACAGCGGTGGGCAGCGCCGCGCAGCTCGCCGAGGCGTTTCCCGCCGCACGGATCGACCTGTATTTCCCCGGAGATCGTGCCCTCACCAGCCATCATCCCGACGTCTGGAACGCGGTGAGGGCGCGGCTCGAACGGCTCCGCGTTCATCTGTACCCAGGTCACCGTGCAGAGCTGCCGGCCGATCTGTCACCGGCGGCGGGGCCCGTTACCTTCGTCACCGGCCAGCCCCCCGCCGAGGCAGGACTCGTCCTTTGGGCAGTCGGCCGGGCCCGCCCGAACACCGCATGGCTGCCCGAGGACCTGCTCGACCCGCACGGATACGTCCGCGTGGGCGCAGACCTGCGAACGCCCGATCACGACCGCATCTGGGCCGTGGGCGACGTAGCAGCCAGCGATTCCCTGCGTGGTTCGGCCCGCAACGGAGGCCCCGCATTGGTCGCGCGCAACGTCGTGGCCGCACTGCGTGGAAAACCCGCCCGTGACTTGCAGATCCGGGGGCACGCACAAGGGGCCGTTCTCGGGCCCCTGCAGGACGGTCTTGAGATCTTCTCCTACGCCGGCCGCCGCGTCCGCATACCTCGTCGACCCTATTTCGCCTTGGAGCGTTATCTGGAGGGCCCGTTCGTTTACGGCGGGATTCGCCCGGCTTCTTCGCAGGTAGCGGACTCCGTGAAGCAATAGGTTCTCTGACCTGACGGTCGGTGGGGTCTGTCCTCTCATGCGTGGGTTTGCGCGGGGCTCTGTGAAGTGCGCTTTTACTGAGCTTGAACTCATGATTGGCGTTGAGGTGAGGGACAGACCCCCTGCCGGTCGAGGACGGCGCGCTTGGCGGACTGCTGTCCCACTACTCGATGATCCATACCCCACGTGGAGAATTGCCCGCGCTGCTCGCCGAGCAGGTGCGTGTCCTGGCACCAGGGGGCCTGCTCCTGGTGTCCTTCGGAACCGAGGGACCGGAGCCGGTCCGCTTCGACCACAAGGTGACGCCCGCCTATAACTGGCCGGCGGAGCAGTTTGTCGGACACCCATTGCGCGGTGCAGACCGCTGCAGAGCATTCGTGGCTGAGGAGGTGCAGGCCCGGTCCGGCTACGCGGTCGGTGAATACCGCCAGGAGGCGGTCGTCATGAAAGGGCGCGTCGGCCGCTACGGTGCGCTCGATGATCCAGTCCAAGCCGTGGTCGGTGAGCGAAGGGGACGCTGTGACCCCTACGTGTCCGGACAAAGCGTCCCATACTCGGGTGGGTGCAATAGGGAACTGGCCAACTGGCATGCAGCGGCGTGCTGTTCGAGCACATTGCGAGACAGCGGTTCGCGTCGCGGGAGACAGCCTGGAGGGCTTCCCCGTTCCTTGAGGCTGGCATCCTGCGTTTTCCAGCCGCTGCCGGTCACGCTCCAGCAGAAGCGACAGCCTGTTCTCCCGCAGCGCGCGCACAATCACCAGGGACCGCTGGACGGGAGAGGCGTAGGCATGCGAACGATACGGAGGCAGGGTGAAATGAAGACTGCGTCGCTCGGGGTGCACGCCTAGCCCGCGCACACTCCGCCAAGTACGGCGCCGGTCACGGTAGGGCAGTAGCTCCAGCAAGAGCTCGGCGCAGGAATCGTCTTCCAGGTAGAGCTCAAGCTGCCCCGACGCGGGGGCCGCCGCGAGCACACCGAAAGGGTGCCTCTGGTCGGCGCGGCCACCCAGCGCGCCCAGCAACAGGGATTCGAGGAACGCCTGGTTCGACTCTGCCGCTGGGATGAGCTTCTCCCAGCTTTCCAGGGCGATCGTACGAAGCCGGGTAGCTTGCAGCCGCTCGCCGGTGAGTTGTGCGACTGCAGTCGGAACGGTGTTGACGGCGTACATAGCGCTTCTCCTGATGCCCCCGACCCTGGCCTAGAAGAGGCGTACCGATGTCACATGCGCGTACAAGCCGAATCACAACGACGTAGATTCTCTGCCAGCACCCAACAGGTCGGATAGGAGTGCCCAGATCTGGCCGCGTCAGAGGCCAGGCGGAGGTCGCCATAGCGCGCTGCGGGCGAGCAATGCTCATGACTTGTGGATCGGCCTCGGGTTGGACGCGAAGGGCGTACCTTGCCGAGTGATCGACTTCTGGTCATCGAGCAGGCTGGCGTTGCGCCGTCGGCCGGGAAGGCACGCCCGTGCTGAGCGTAGTGAATGCCGATGGATCGACCGAGACCGGCTTCCTGATCGACGACATCGTCCGCGAGGGTGCACGGCGGATGCTGGCCGCGGCCCTGGAGGCCGAAGTCAACGCCTACATAGCCGAGTTGGCTGAACAGCGTGACGAGAACGGGCGTCGGCTCGTGGTCCGCAACGGGTACCACGAGCCGCGGAAGGTCACCACCGCGGCCGGGGTGGTCGAGGTGAAGGCACCGAGGGTGAACGACAAACGCGTCGACGAGGTGGACGGCGAGCGCAAGCGGTTCTCCTCGGCGATCCTGCCGCCCTGGTGCCGCAAGTCCCCGAAGATCAGCGAGGTGCTGCCGCTTCTCTACCTGCACGGCCTGTCCTCTGGCGACTTCGTGCCCGCCCTGGAGCAGTTTCTCGGCTCCACAGCCGGCCTGTCGGCGGCCACGGTCACCCGCCTCACCCAGCAGTGGCAGGCCGACTACGCCGCGTTCGGCGAGCGCGGCCTGTCCGGCAGTGACTACGTCTACGTCTGGGCCGACGGCATCCACCTGCGCATCCGCCTGCGCGAGGCGAAGTCGTGCGTACTGGTCCTGATGGGCGTACGCGCCGACGGCACCAAGGAGCTGATCGCCATGAGCGACGGCTACCGCGAATCCGCCGACTCATGGGCGGATCTCCTGCGCGACTGCGCCCGCCGCGGCATGCGCGCTCCCGTCCTTGCGGTCGGCGACGGCGCACTCGGCTTCTGGAAGGCCCTGGCTGAGGTGTTCCCCGAAACCCGCCATCAAAGGTGCTGGGTTCATAAGATCGCCAATGTTGCGAACGCCCTGCCGAAGTCCGCCCAGCCCGGCGCGAAGAAGGCCCTGCAGGAGATATACAACGCCGAGGACCGCGACCACGCACAAAGGGCCGTGGCCGCGTTCGCCAAGACCTATGGCGCGAAGTTCCCCAAGGCCGTCAAGAAGATCACCGACGACGTGGACGAGCTGCTGGCCTTCTACGACTTCCCCGCTGAGCACTGGATCCACTTGCGCACCACGAACCCGATTGAGTCGACTTTCGCCACCGTCCGGCTGCGGACCAAGGTCACCCGGGGCGCTGGCAGCGCGGCCGCCGCCCTGGCCATGGTCTTCAAGCTCGTCGAGTCCGCCCAGCAGCGGTGGCGGGCCGTGAACGCACCCCACCTCGTCGCCCTGGTCCGTGCCGGAGCCCGCTTCGAGCGCGGCCGCCTCGTCGAACGCTCCGAGAGCCACGTGGCCTGAACGACCGCAACTGATCCACGGGTCATGGCTCCTGCCCCTCAGCCCGGCAGCAGGGTCGGCGCGTCGGGCCGATGAGTTTGCCGGTTGCCTGAAGTCTTCCTTGTGGCATTCCCGCCCCGTCGGCGGATCAGGAGACGCCGGATCCCGGTGTCATGGAGGAGAGATGGAGGCCAGGATGAACAATCCGATTCGGCTGTATATGTCGATGTCGCTCGACGGCTATATCGCCGGCCCGGACGATCGGCCAGGGCAGGAGCTCGGACGTGACGGTGGACGGCTCTTCAACTGGCTCGACGACCGGGAGTCCGACGGTCCGAGCGGCGAGGTCTACCGCGAAGCGCTGGCGACCGGCGCGGTGATCTCCGGCCGTCGGACCTTCGAACTCGCCGGGCGCTGGCAGGGCGACCACCACGACGGCGTGCCGATCTTCGTCCTCACCCACCAGGTGGATGACGGGGACGTGCCACCCGGCCACGCGCGTTTCGTCACCGATGTCGAGGACTGCGCCCGTCAGGCTCGCGCAGCCGCAGGGGACCGGCCGGTCATGGTCCATGGGGCGGGGGCGGCCCAAGCACTTCTGCGAGCCGGGCAGCTGGACGAGATGGAGATCCACCTGGTTCCGGTCCTCCTCGGGGACGGCCGACGGCTGTTCGACCACCTGGGTAGCGATCACATCGAACTCGACCTTGTCCGACGACTCGAGGATCGAGACGTCACGCATCTCCGCTACCGGGTGCATCGCCCCGAGGAGGCCGCGTGAAGACGCTCTTCGTCTCCTACCGCGTCACCGACCTGGACCGCTCGCTCGGTTTCTACACCGCCTTGGGCTACGTCGAACTGGGCAGGGTCGAGGGCGGCGACGGGGCTCACCTCGTGATCCTCAAGTTCCCCGACGAACCGGCGGCCTCGCTCGAACTGGTCCACCGCCCCGGCGACGGACCAGTCGACGTGGGCAGCGGTTTCGACCACCTCGCGATCCAGGTGGACACGCTCGCCACCACTCTGGAGACGCTGACCGAAGCCGGCCTGGGGCCCGAACCCCTCCAGTACCCGGGCGGGCCTCACGGCCCGAAGACGTCGTGGCTCACGGACCCGGATGGTTACCGGATCGAGTTGGTGGAGTGGCCGTCCGGACATCCCGACGGCATCACCGCAGCAGACTTCGCCTGAGGCGGCCACGGTCTGTGGCGTGACGAAGCTCCCCCTCGGTGCGACCGCGGCGCAACGCGAGGCGACATCCCACCCCATCCACAGGTCTTGACGATTACTCGATCCGGTGCGCAAGCACGTCGTGCATCTCGCGGGCGATTCGGTTGCGTTCCACGGCCCGCGTCTGCGCGGCTCGCGCGGTCTGCTCCCGTTCCGCGCTCTCCGCCCGGTCCCGCAGGGACAGTACTTCCGCCCGCCGCGAGCCAAGGGCCGTGCCGGCGGCGACGACAATACCCGCGGTCAGTACCAACATGGCGAGCTGCAACCAGAACGAGCCGGGTGTGCTCCGGACCGAGTACAGCCCACTGGCGAACTGTGACGCGACCAAGTAGGCCAGCACCACCGCGCCAGTCTCCACCGAACGCCGACGAGTGGAAACCGAGCCGAGTGCCATCAACGCGGCCCCTGTGGCGAGAGCCGACACGGTTGAGGCGATCACGACAGTCGTGGCCACGATGAAGGGATACCTGCGCCGCCACAGAAGCGCTGTCAAGCAGCCGAGAGCCACCAGCGGATCACCGATGAAAAACCAGGAACCCGTTCCGGCTTCTGACACTCGCTCCAGCATTACACCGGTAATGAGCCAGATGATTGCGCCCACTGCCGCGGCCGCCGCCAGCCGCCAGGTCTGCTGCCACAATCCGAGCGGTTGCGCGTTGTCGTCGTTCACAACTTGGCCATTCTCGCGAGAACGTGTCTTCCATGAGTCGGGCCAGGGGCAACCCGGTAGGCAGTCCCCGCGGAAGGGGTAATCATGGTGACGATGAGATCCCTGCAGCCTTCGGAGAGGGTCTCCAGTGAGCGTGAATGCCAGATCACTGGTTTTACAGGCCCGCTGTCCAGCGGCCCCTGCCGGGACATGAAGTGGGCCGGAGTTGCGTTACCTCGCCTGGCAATCTGCATGGTCCACCTGCCTCGTTACCGGGACTGCCCGGGCCGGCCGGCTTGGCTTGGGAATCGAAGTGGTCATCGCCACCGACAGCTGCGGCACAGGCTCAGCGCGGCCAGACCAACGACCGGGTCGTCGACGGGATGCTCCGGCATCCGAATGATCAGCGGGGCGAGCCGAACGGCGCGCCGTCGCGGTACCTCCGAACGGGAGGCCTGCTCCGCGGCGGCGCAACAGCTACGTCACTCGGGCACGTTCGCTACTTGCCCGGCTCAGCCGCACATGCCTGGTCGTATGCGGGGCGTTGCCCGGTAGTCAGGAATGTTGTGACCAGGTCGCTCGCGCACTTGTTGCCGCCGGACGGGTAGACGCCGTGGCCGCCCTGGTCAACGGTCACCATCGTGGCCCGCTTGCCCAGTGCTCCGCGCAGCTTCCTGGCGCCGGCCAGCGGTGTCCCAGGGTCACGCTCGTTCTGCACGAGGAGGAAGTTCGAAGGTCCCCGGCGTCCAACCTCCACCGGCGGCTCAAAGTCCTTGTCCGGCCAGAAGGCACAGGGTCCGATGTTGGCAGTAGACCCACCCAGCTTCGGATACAGCAGGCGGTCCACTGCGACGTCACGCTGGTACTCGCTCACCTTTGTCGGCCAGCGCCTGTCCGCGCAAAGCACATAGAGACGGGCTGCCATGGAGTTCGCCGCGTTCGGCGGCGGCGGGGACGACACCGGCTTGCCCTGGTCGAGTGCTTGCCAGGTCTTCGCCCACGCCGGCATGAGCGCGTCGGAGTAGAGGTGATCCAACGTCCTCCCGCGGAACGATGTCCCGTTGATGCCGCTGACCGGTCGTTCATCCAGTCGCTTGGCGAGTTCGAAGAACTTGGCGGTCACCTGCCTGCGAGTGGCGCCCAGTCCGTATTCGGGATGCGCGGCCACGAACTCCGCAAATTCCGGGAAGCGCTCTTCCATTCCGCGGCCTACCAGCCGGAAAGCGGTCACGTCATAGCCACCAGGCCCCAGGTTGCTGTCGAGCACGATTCGGTCGCCCCGCCCCGGGAAGAGAGTCCCGTAGACCGCACCAAGCGAGGTTCCGTATGAGGCACCCAGGTAGGAGATCTTGCTCTCGCCCAGAGCCGCCCGGATGCGGTCCATATCCCGCGCGGTGTTCGCGGTCGTGGTGTGCGGCAGCATCCACGCGCTGTCTGACGTAGCGCACTGCCGGGCGATGGTGCGCGCGTACTTCGCCTCCCGGGTGACGTCGGCGGCGGTATGGGCGTATGCCGGAAAGGCACCCCGCTCCTGCTGCTGCTGCGTCAGATCACAGCTCACCGGTGTGCTACGACCCGCGCCCCGAGGATCGAAGCCGATCACGTCGTAGGAGTCCAGCACCTGAGTGGGCAACCCGAAGGCCGCGAGGATGCCTGGATAGCTGAGCCCTCCCGCGCCGGGGCCGCCGGGATTGGTCAGTAGTACGCCTCGACGTTTGGAAGGCACTTGGCTGGCCAGCCTGGAGACTGCGATTTCGATCTGGCGACCGTCGGGCTTGCGATAGTCCAGCGGGACCTCGAGCGTCGCGCACTCCACACGCGGCATAGCAGCTTCTTTTGGACATGGACCCCACTCCAGGGAAGCCGGCTCCGCGGCCGATGCGTCCGGCGTCGCCGTGGACGCGCACACCACCGCTGTCACCGCGACCGTGGTGGCGGCGATGACGAGAGCCAGTGTCTTCCTGTGTGGCCGGCGCCTGCTCCGGTGGACACGACGATGCTGGCAGGGCTCCCCTGCAGGGTCTGTGCCAGCAGTTGGAAGCCCGTGCCTGCCCGGTGAGTCTTCTGGTGATGCCGACAGAGAAATGGTCGCCTCCGAGTTGCTTCAGGGTCTGTTCCGGTAGCGGGTATCCACGGAGCCACGGCAGTCTTGAGGAGCACCGCTGGCAGGCCTATGTCCTGACCGACGGGCACCGGGCGAACGCAAGGCATCCGAGGCGGAAGTCCGTCGTGTCCCCGGCACCATCCCAGTCCGGTGAAAGATGTCCCACTGCGAAAGACTGAGGTCTTTCAGCGTTGCCGCTCCAGAGTGAGGACAGCCGCGGAGATTGACGACATTCGATTCGGGCTGCACCGGGATCGGCGGAAGATGCGCCAGGACTTCAAGCGTGCGACGCCGCGCTCGACTGGAGCCCGTGCCGCGGACAGCGCACGGTTGACGGTTTGCTGGGTCGGCGTGAGGTCACGGCGCGGCAGGCGTCTGATGGGTGTCGTCACCCAGGGGCCGGCTCCCAT
>NZ_JBFALC010000037.1:0-95824 GCF_040656035.1 Streptomyces sp. NPDC050211 | reverse complement strand
CATACTCTACGCTCGTCCGATCTGGTCCTCGTCGGCGGCGCGGGCGCGCTGCGGGGAGTCCTGGCGGGGGTCCACATACTCGGATGCCTCGTCGGCGAGTTCGCGCAGTTTCACCTGCCAGCCGGACCGTTCACGCAGCCGGAAGGCGAGCCCGGCAAGGGCGTCGGCGGAGCGGCGGGCGCGCTGGGCGGCCTCCTGCCGCTCGTCCCGTACCTGCGCGGCCTCGGCGGCGGCTTCGTCGGCCTCCGCCCGGACGGTGCGCGCCTCGGCCAGCTCGGCCTCGGCCTCCTCGGCGAACGCGCGCGTCTCCCGGGCCGCCTCCGCCAGCTCGACCAGCCGTCCGGCCGGGCAGCCGGTACGCCAGGACGCCAGGCGCGCGGTCAGTTCCCGGTCCTTGCCGAGCCGTGCCGCGAGCGTCCGGATCTCCTCGTCCCGCTCGGTCGCCCGCGCCCGCAGCGCCTGCCGTTCCTCATCGGCGGCGTGCTCGTCGTGCATGGCCGGATTCGGCGGTACGAGGAAGACGTCGCCGCTGCTCGCGTCGGGCGCCGGAGTCGGGGCGAGCAGGGCGGCCGCCGTACCGACCGCGACGGCGGACCGCGGCAGCAGCGCCGCCTCGCTCAGCGCCTCGCGGGCACGCGCGTGCGTGGCGGGGTCGGTGATGACCACGCCGTCGACCAGCTCCGGCCGGGCAGCCAGCACGCGTGCGTGATCGGCGGGATCCACAGCCTGCGCGAGATACCGCCATCCGGGCAGCGCCGGGATGCCGTGCTCGCCGAGGAACTCCACGGTGGCCAGCACGTCGGGCCCGGGCGGCAGCAGCCCTCCGTCACCGAGCGCACCCAGGATCCGGGCGTCGTCGGCGGCAGCGGTCCGCAGCTCGAACAGCTGCCGCTCGGCGGAGGAGACGGCGGCGTCGAGGAGCTGGCGGAGGTCGTCGGCGCAGCGGTCGAGCTCCTCGGGGGTGAGGAGGCCTTGGGTGAGGGGGCGCGGGGTCGTCAGCCCGGCAATGGGGGTCGTCGGCCCGACATGGGAGCGCGGGCCGGCGTCATCGCCGTTCGCAGGCTTCGTGTCTCCGGCAGACGCGCCACCTCCGGCTTCGACGGACGGGTCGCCTCCGGCGCGCGTATCCCCGCCACCGTCCGCCCCGCCACCACGACCACGGCCAGCCGCACCACTCGCGGCCGAGGAAGCCCCTCCGTCGCCTGCCGCACCACCGGCACCTCCACCGGACGCACCACTCCCGGCCTGCACGGACCCGCCACGCCCAGCCGCGCCGGAGCCCACACGCCCAGCCGCATCATCTGCCCCCGTCCGGGGCCCCGGCACCGTACCCCCCGCCCCGGAGACACCCGTCAGGCTCAGCAGCTCCGCCAGGCGCTCCTCCGCCGCGAGACCCTCGGCGAGGCGGCGTTCCGCCTCGTACGACCGTTCCGCGGCCGTTGCCGCGTCCGCCGCGCGGGCCGCCGTGAGTTCCGCGCGAGACTCGGCCGAGGCCGCTTCCCGGGCGTGCTCGGTGGCCCGGTGGGATGCCTCGCGCGCGGTGTCCCAGGCGGCGACCGCCGTCTTCTCGGCGTCGCTGGCGGCGAGCGCGGCACGCGCGGGATCGGCGTCGGGCGCGCTGTCGTCGAGCCAGCCTGCCCGCACCGCCTCCGCGGTCTCCTGCTCGACCTCGGACAGCCGCTGTCGCAGATGCCCGGCCTCGCTGCGAGCGCGCTGGGCCTCCGTGGCGGCGGAGGTGGAGTCCCGGTAGGCGGACTCGCTGACCTCCTGGAGCGCAGCGGACCGCTCCTCCCCTTCGTTGGCCAGGGCTTCGGCGCCGTCCGCGGCCGCGTGCAGAGCTCGTACGAGATCGACGGCGGCCTTGGCGCGCGCAGCGAGCGCCGGGGCCGCGTCACGCTCGGCCTCCTGGATGGCGGCGGCGACCCGGGCGACCCGGTCGGCGGCGGCGCGGTGCCGAAGCACCGCCTCGGCGGCCTGCCAGGCGGAGTGCAGAGTGCGCGCGTCGGCAAGCTCCCGCTTCTGCGCGGCGGCCGACTTCTCGGCGCCGGCGAGCGCCAACGAGACGTGCCGGTAGGCGAGTTCGGCGGCGATCAGCGCGCTGCGCTCCCGCGCACTCTCGGCGTGCGTGACGGCGTGCGCGGCGCCTGTGACCCGCTGGGCGAGATCGGCGGCGCGCACCCGCTCCTGCGCGCCACGCGCGGACAGCCGCCGGGCCAGCGTCCGGGTCCGCCGCTCGGCACCGGCATGGATGTCACGCGCGCGTGCCCGCGCCTCGGCGGCCTCGACGATCCGCCCGAGCAGGTCGACCGACCCGGCGGTGAAGTCGCGTTCGGCGATCAGCTCGGCACGCCGCCCGAGCTTGTTGCCGAAACCGCCGACCAGGTCGGCGAGACCGTCGGTGTCCCGCGTATCGGTCACCGCCCGCAGCAGCAGGTCAGTGAAATCGGAGTCCTTCTTGACCGCGAAGAGGCCGGCCGCCTCGCCCTCGTCGGCGTTCATCTCCCGCTGGTAGCGGAAGAGTTCGGGGTCGAGACCGAGGTCGCCGAGGTGCTCGATCCACCGGTCGTGGATCTCCTCCCAGTGCACCTCCAGATGCGGATACGCCTTCCCGGCCTCGGTAAGGGCGTCCCGGAAGCCCTTCATGGTGCGCCGCCGCCCCTGCGCCCCGGACGCGCCCTCGACGGACGGCCGTACGGCGGTGGACTCGGCGACCGGCAGATTGTCCAGGCTCAGCCCGGGCCCCGGCCGGAACGAGTACCAGGCCTCGGCGAACTTCCGCGGATCGTTCGAAACCTGCCGCCCGCGCCACTCGCTCACCTTGCCTACGACGACGCACTCGCCCGTCAGCACGTGCTGCCACTCCAGCGCCACATGCCCGCAGTCGTCGGCGAGCAGGAACTTGCGCAGCACACCGGAGCTGGCGCCGCCCAGCGTGTTCCGGTGACCCGGCAGCATCACCGAGAAGATCAGCTTGAGCAGGACGGACTTGCCGCCGCCGTTCTCCAGGAAGAGCACACCGGCCGGCGCGGGCCGGCGCGGCGGGCCGATGGGCTCCTCTTCGAAGAACTCCGCCTGCGTGGGCGCGGGGTCGGGCACGGGCTCGCCGACTCCCCGCAGGTCAAGCACGGTGTCGGCATAGCGCGCACCGGCCGGACCGATGGAGTAGAGGCGGACCCGGGACAGCTCGTACATGGCGGACTCTCGTAGTTGTGAAGGCAGTCGATGCGGTCAGGAGTGGAACGGCAGCCCGGCGTCGGCCACCAGCTCCAGGTCGTCGGACTCCTCGGCGGGCAGCAGCGTCGGCGTCCCGTCGGTGACCGGCACGACGCCCAGTTCCAGCAGCTCGGCCATGGCCGCACTGCCCGCCATGTCACGCACCTGGAGCTGATACCGGGCCGTCGTCCGATACGTCCCGCCGTTGTCGTCGCCCGTGCGCTGCAGAAACCCGGAGTCGGTCAGGAAGGCGACGGCCTTGCCGATGATGCCGGTCGTCGAACCGGCCAGTCTCCGCGCGTCCTTGGTGGCACCGGTCGCACTTCGTCTCACCCAGATCCGCCAGGCCGCCTCAAGGCCGGGCGCGTCCGTGGCCGGATCGGTGTTCTCCCCCCGCACCTCGGCCCGCTCCTCCAGCCGCCGACAGGCCTGCCGCACAAAGGCATCGACCCCATTGACCGTGATCCGCCCGATGTACCCGTCATCAGCAAGGTCCTCGGGCCGCGGAAACGCCATCGCGGCAACGGCAAGATGCGCCAACCCATGCAAGAACCGGTCCCCGGAGTCGGCGGCAGTCCGGCGGGCGTAATCACCCATGCGCACGGCGAACACCGAGTCCTCGGCAGCGGTAACGGCCATCCCCGCGCGCGGAGACACCTCCAGCACGACGAGGCCAAGCCCGGTGGCAACGGCATCAGCAAGCCGCGCGAACGGCGGATCCTCTCGGTACCGCCGCAGCAACTCGGCATACTCCTGATCCCGCGCAGGCTGCAGTTTCGGCTGCAACCCAAAGGCAACGAGCCGAGCAGCATCGGCGGCATCGGCAGGCGTGACGGCGGGCGCCACCGGCGCGGAGGCGGCCACCTCCGGCTCACTCCAGTCGACGTGCTCGGTCACGGTCGAAACTCCTCGGGCATCTGACAAACAGGCGGCAGAACAAGGCTTTTAGGGGCGCGGGGCTGTGACATATGCGGCTCCGCCGCGTGGGCGCGACCAGCCACACACAACCCGCAGACGGCAGACATCACGCAGCCTCACTCCGATCCGCCGCCATCCCCACCGCATCCAACAAAGCCGTCCCGACAATCAAGTCCGCCCCACCGAACTCCGGATCATCCAGCTCAGCCCCGTCATCCACGGCAAACAGCAACTTCTCCTCCCCCTGCCGATACGCCGTACCAACAGGCGGACTGGCCGCATGAACCGCCAGCAACGCCACGAGATACGGCAGCTCAGGATCAAGTCGCCGCGCATCCGACAGCAACCCCGACAACCGCCTGGGCGCATCCGCAGGCAGATCCAGCAGCTCCATCGCCACAGCCAGCTGCTCCTCACTGAACCGACTGTCATCCGGCGTGGCAATGAGATCCGGCTCAGGCATCTCCGCACCGAGATGCTCCCGCTCCACCGGCGGAGTCAGCAGTATGTCCACCAGGTCCCCCACCCGAACGGACACCGGAGTACGCAACCCGGTCCCGCGAGCGAAGAACGCGTCCGTGACCCGAACCGCCCGCTCCAGCTCCAACGGCAGCACCGGCGCGACAAGATGCCCGTACAGATCGATCCCCGACGACGTCATCGGCGTAGCGAACGCCTGCCGGTCCTGCTCCGCCCGGAACAGCGGCCCGGCCTCCAGCAGTCGCGACTGCAACTGCGTATGCCGTCGAATGCAGTCCTTCACGATGTCGACCAACTCGGCCGCACGCCGCTTGTGTTCGGGATCCTCTGACTCGTCCCGCGCCTTGCGGATGTTCGTGAGGATCGCGTTCTCGTGCCGATAGCGGTCGGCGACATGCTCAAGGGCCTCGGCGATCATGTCGGGTACGGCGCTCAGCCAGTCGACGGCCCGCACATTGCGCCGGGTGGCATCCAGCGCCCGCCGCAGCGTCTCGGAGTACTGCACGGTCCGATACCGGGCCTGCTCGGCGGCGAGCTGTGCGTCCGCGAGGCGCCCCCGGTTGATCAGCACCTCCAGCTTGACCTCGGCGGCGATCTGGGCGCTGGTGACGTCGGTGTCGAGGGCGCCGACCAGCACATTGACCGCTTCGTCCGTCGTACGGAGATAGACGCTGCCGCCGGGCCCGGGCACCTCCTCGATCAGCTTGAAGTCGTAGTCCCGCCGGACATACGTACCGTCCGGCGCGAAGGTGCCGTAAACCGCGCGAAAGCCGCGATCGACGCTGCCGACGTTGATCAGGTTCTCCAGCACCCACCGGGCCACCCGCTCATGCTCGACGACGGGCCGCTGCGGGGCCTGCGCGGCGATACGCGGGATGAGCCGGGCGACGATCTGGTCGTGGTCGGCGCCGGTGTCGAAGTCCATGTTCAGCGTGACGAGGTCGATGGCGGAGAGGGCGACCTCGGCCATGCCGTACACCGAGTACTCACCCGCGAGGTTGGCCTTGCGGGCATCCAGGTCGTGCAGCGGCGCGGTGCAGGCGAGCGCGCGCAGCCGCCGCGCCAGTCCCTCGTCGGCGGCCGGGCCCAGAGCTGGGCGCGGCCCCGCGGTGAACTGGGGCGGAACACGGTCCGTCGATGCAGGCGAAGTCACGGTGCACAGACTAAGTCCTCGGTCTGACAACGCCCCAAACGACTCAGATGCGCCCCGGCGTCACGGTTGTCACACCCCCAGGACCTGCTAGCTGTCACATCCCCGGACCTGCTATCCGTCCTCGCCCACCCGCCGCAGATACACCTCGACCACCCGCTCCAGCGAGTCGTCGAGATAGACGGCGAGCAGCTTCTCGGCCTCGACCGGCTCGCCCGCCTGCAGCGCCTGGAGGATCTGCAGATTGCGCGCCAGATACGGCTCATGCAGCCGCCTCGGGTCGTCCACGACATGGAACGCCAGCCGCAGCTCGGCGAAGACGCTCCGCATCAGCTCGTCGGTGCGCTCGCTGCCGGCGAGCGAGACCAGCTCCCGGTGGAAGTGGATGTTGGCCGTACCCAACCCTTTCCAGTCACCTTCGCGCGCCGCCCGCTGCCCCTCGGCGACGGCCTCCGCGAGCCCGTCCAGCGCGTACGGCGGTTCGCCGAGCCCTCGGACGACGGCGCACTCGACGAGACCCCGAGTGCGGTAGATGTCCTCGACGTCCTCGACGGTCAGCACCCGGACGAAGACGCCCCGGTTCAGCTCGTGGACGAGCAGCCGTTCATGGGTGAGCAGCCGGAACGCCTCGCGCAGCGTGTTGCGGGAGACGCCGAGCGCGCCGCCGATGCTGTCCTCCGACAGCCGCGTCCCGGGCGGGAAATAGCCCTCGGCGATCCGGCTCCTGAGGATGTCCGAGACCCGTTCGGCGGTGCTGGTGCGCCCCAGGAGGGCGCGGTCGTCGGCCAGTCCCGACAGTTGCTCTGCCATGCCCGGAATTCAACCGCAGACACAAGAACGAAACAACATGGGTATTGAGGGATCGTTGAACAATCCTCTACGTTGCTACGAATGGCGCCGCCGTCCCGCTCACGACGGCGCCGATGGCTTCCGCACGGCCTGGCTCAGTCCTCACGCACCCTCCGTCCTCCCTCTGCGAGGTGCCCATGAGCACGACCCCTCCACCGCAGGCCCTGACCAGCGACACCCACCCGGCCACAGCTGAACCCACCGCCGACGACGGCGCGTTGGGCTGGCTGCGCGCCCTGGGTCCGCGCGGCCGCCGCGCCTTCGCCGGCGCGTTCGGCGGCTATGCCCTCGACTCCTACGACTACTTCACACTGCCGCTGAGCATGGTCGCGCTGGCCGCGTACTTCGGCCTGAACAGCGGTCAGACCGGCCTGTTCACCACCGTGACGCTGCTGGCGTCCGGCATCGGCGGCGCCCTCGCGGGCGTGATGGCCGACCGGTTCGGCCGGGTCAGGGCACTGATGATCACGGTGATCACCTACGCGGTCTTCACCGTCGCCTGCGGCTTTGCCCCCAACTTCGAGTCCCTACTGGTCTTCCGCGCCCTCCAGGGCCTCGGCTTCGGCGGCGAGTGGGCGGTCGGCGCGATCCTGGTCGCCGAGTACGCGAGCGCCAAGCACCGGGGCCGTACGCTCGGCGCGATCCAGAGCTCCTGGGCGGTCGGCTGGGCGCTGGCCGCGATCATGTACACGCTGGTGTTCTCCGTCCTGGACGACGATCTGGCCTGGCGCGTGATGTTCTGGACCGGAGCGCTGCCCGCGCTGCTCGTCGTCTGGATGCGGCGCCGGGTGCAGGACGCGCCCGAGGCGATAGCGGTGCGGCAGAAGAGCGCGGGCAAGGGCTCCTTCAAGGCGATCTTCAAGCCCGGTCTGCTCCGCACCACGATCTTCGCGATGCTGCTGTCCACCGGCGTCCAGGGCGGCTACTACACGCTGGCCACCTGGGTGCCGACGTACCTGAAGACCGATCGCGGCCTGTCGGTCGTCAACACCGGCGGCTATCTGACGTTCCTGATCTCCGGCGCCTTCCTCGGCTATCTGACCGGCGGTTACCTCACCGACCGGCTCGGCCGTCGGCGCAACATCTGGCTCTTCGCGCTGCTGTCCGCGGTCTGCATCGTGGCGTACGGGAACATCCCGAGCGGCGCCAACACCCTGCTCCTGGTGCTCGGTTTCCCGCTCGGCTTCTGTATGTCGGCGATCTTCAGCGGCTTCGGTTCCTTCCTGAGCGAGCTGTACCCGACCGCGGTGCGCGGCGCCGGACAGGGCTTCACCTACAACGCCGGTCGCGCCGTGGGCGCCGTCTTCCCCACGACCGTCGGTTTCCTGGCCGACAGTTGGGGCGTGGGCGGAGCGCTGGTCTTCGGGGCGATCGGATACGGGGTGGCCGCGCTGGCGCTGCTCGGGCTGCCCGAGACGCGCGGGAAGGAGCTGGAGTGAACCGCACGGAAGACCGCCCCTTGGCCCTTGTCGACGGGCACGCGCACGCGTGGAGCCCGAACAACGCCCGCACCCGTTTCCGCGCGGGTCTGACGGGCCCCACCGCCGGGGTCGCCGCGGGGCACACGCAGGCCAATCTGATCGCGGTGCCCGCGGACTGGGCGTACGACCTGGTGGTGTTCTGCCAGCGCAACCCCAAGCCGTGTCCGGTGCTCGACATCACGGATGCCGGTTCCTTCACGACCGTCCTCGCGGACGGCGCCGATCTGCGCACCGATCTGCCGCGCTACCGGGTGTGGGAGAACGGCGAGTTGGTGGACGAGCCGACGGATGTGCGCGGGCACTGGCGGGACGATCTGGTGTCGGTCCTGATCGGCTGCAGCTTCACCTTCGAGTGGGCGCTGGCCGAGGCGGGGGTCCCGATCCGCCACCTCGAACAGGGCCGCAACGTCCCGATGTACACGACCGGCCGTCAGTGCCGTCCGGCGGGGCGGCTGCACGGCCCGCTGGTGGTGTCCATGCGCCCGGTACCACCGGAACACCTGGCGGCGGCGATCCGGGAGAGCAGTCTGCTCCCGGCGGTGCACGGCAGCCCCGTGCACTGCGGCGATCCGTCGGGGCTCGGCATCGGCGACCTCGCCCGTCCCGACTTCGGTGATCCGGTGGACATCGCCCCTGACGACATCCCGGTGTTCTGGGCCTGCGGTGTGACTCCGCAGGCCGCCGTGATGGCGTCGCGACCGCCGTTCGCCATCACCCACGCACCGGGGCAGATGTTCCTCACCGACGCCCGCGACGAGCAGTTCCGAGTGGGATGAACAACGGCATGAGCACTGGCACGAACAGCGGTATGAACACCAGAGGGGACCGATGACCGCGATCGATCTGAACGCCGACCTCGGCGAGGGCTTCGGCCGTTGGCGGCTCACCGACGACGAGCAGTTGCTGTCCGTCGTCACCAGCGCCAACGTGGCCTGCGGCTTCCACGCCGGGGACGCGGTCACCATGCGGCGCGTGTGCGAGCTGGCGGCCGAGCGCAGGGTACGGATCGGGGCACAGGTCGCCTACCGGGATCTGGCGGGGTTCGGGCGGCGCGCGATGGACGTGCCGCCCGCCGAGCTGGCGGCCGAAGTGGCGTACCAGATCGGCGCCCTGGAGGTGTTCGCGCGCGCGGCGGGCACACGCGTGTCGTACGTCAAGCCGCACGGCGCGCTCTACAACCGCGTCGTGCACGACGAGGAGCAGGCCGGCGCGGTCGTCGACGGCGTGCTCCTCGCGGACGCCTCGCTGCCCGTGCTCGGGCTGCCCGGCTCCCGACTGCTGGTGCTGGCCGGGAAGGCCGGACTCCCGGCCGTCACGGAGGCCTTCGCGGACCGCGCGTACACCGACGAGGGCACGCTCGTCCCGCGCGGGCAGGACGGCGCCGTGGTCACCGACCCGGACACCGTCGTGGAGCGCTCGGTGGGGCTGGCCCGCTTCGGCGTCGTCACGTCCCACTCCGGGTCGCGGATCGACGTACGGGCCCAGTCCTTGTGCCTGCACGGCGACACCCCTGGCGCGGTGGAGCTGGCCCGCCGGGTCCGGGAGAGACTCCAGGAGTCCGGTGTCCGGGTGGAGGCCTTCGTATGAGGGTGCTGCCTGTCGGTGACGGCGCCCTGCTCGTCGAGGTCGCTTCCGGGGACGAGGCGCAGGCCCTGCACGCGGAGCTGCTGCGGCGCCGCGCGGAGGGCTCGCTCTCCGTCGGCGAGATCGTCCCCGCCGCCCGTACGGTCCTCCTCGACGGCCTCGCCGACCCGGCCCGGCTGGCCGCCGAACTGACCGCCACCGAAGTACCGCCCGCTCCCCCACGCGCGCGTGACGTGATCGAGCTCCCGGTGCGCTACGACGGTCCGGACCTGGCCGACGTGGCGGCGCACTGGGGTGTGCCCGAGCGGGAGGTGGCCCGTATCCACGCGGAGACCGAATTCCGCGTCGCCTTCTGCGGTTTCGCGCCCGGCTTCGGCTACCTGTCCGGTCTGCCGGAGCGTTACGACGTCCCACGCCGGGCCACGCCACGCACTGCCGTCCCCGCCGGTGCGGTGGGCCTCGCGGGCCCCTACACCGGCGTCTACCCGCGCTCATCGCCCGGTGGCTGGCAGTTGATCGGCACTACGGACGCCGTGCTGTGGGACCACGCGCGCGTGCCGGCCGCGCTGCTGTCACCGGGCACGCCCGTCCGTTTCGTTCCGGTGGGGCCCTCATGACGGACCGCGCGCTCGTCGTCGTACGGGCCGGCGCCCTGACCACCGTGCAGGACCGCGGACGTCCCGGGCACGCCCACCTCGGCGTGCCTCGCTCCGGCGCCCTGGACGGGCCCGCGGCGGCCCTCGTCAACCGCCTCGTCGGCAATCCCCCCGAGGCCGCCGTCCTGGAAACCACCCTCAACGGCTGCGCCGTCCGCCCTCGTTCGACGGTCACCGCGGCGGTCGGGGGCGCCCCCTGCCCCGTCACCGTGGACGGCCGCCCCGTCGCCTGGGGCGCACCGGTACGCATTCCGGCAGGGTCGGTGCTGGACATCGGCTCCGCCGTCTCCGGCGTACGCAGCTACCTCGCCGTCGCCGGCGGCATCACCGTCGACCCCGTGCTCGGCAGCCGCTCCACCGACCTGCTCTCCGGCCTCGGCCCACCACCGCTCACGGACGGCACGGTGCTGCCCCTGGGGCACCCCGTCGCACCGCACGCGCGCGTGGACGCGGCCCCGCACCCGGCTCCCCCAGCCGAACTGATCCTGCACGTCACCCTCGGCCCGCGCGACGACTGGTTCACCCAGGACGCGATCCGCACCTTCACCTCACGCCTGTACCGCGTCTCCACCTCCAGCAACCGCATCGCCCTACGCACCGAGGGCCCCGCCCTGGAGCGAGCCCTCCCCGGCGAACTCCCCAGCGAGGGAATGGTGCTGGGCGCGGTCCAAGTACCCCCGGACGGCCACCCAGTGATCTTCCTGGCCGACCACCCGACCACCGGGGGCTACCCAGTGATAGCGGTAGTCCGCACCCCCGACCTCCCACCCGCCGCCCAGGCAGCCCCCGGAACCCCGGTCCGCTTCGTCCCCGTACGCCGCCACTGACCCCCTGCGGTCGGGGCCTTACAAACGCCAGGGGCGAACCGCGCCCCGTCAGGGGCGCGGGGAACTGCGCGACCAGCCACAACGAACCCGCAGATAACCACGGCCGAACCAGCGGAGCTAAGCCGCATCCGGCTCCGGCTGCTGGTCCAACTCCATCGACAGCGCAGCCAGCGCAGCGGACACCGCATGTGCCGCCCGCAGATCGAGCTTCGCACTCGTCCCGCGCACACGGTGCCGCATCTCATCGACGGCCAGCGTCAACAGGTTGGGCAACAGATCGGTGCACCGCCGGATCACCCAAGCCGTACCCGCCGTGGCCAGCCACAGCAGGCTCGCCGACTTGGTGGGCGGCGCGAACTCCGGCACGGGCGAGGGCGCGAATCCCTTCGCGACCCCCCTCTCGGCCAGCAGCCCGTGGAACCGCAGTGCCAGCTCCCGGTGCCCCCGCTCGCTGGGGTGCAGCCGGTCCGCGCTCCAGATCGCCCGGTCCTGGGCCCACTCCTCCTCGGCGGCATGCAGATGCACCGCGCCGTACCGCTCGGACAGCGCGTGGACCACCGTGTTGACCGCGCGCTGCCTCCGAGCCAGCGGGCGGGCCAGTGATCCCGGCAGCCTCAGCATCGAACCGGGGTCGGGCAGACAGGCGGTGAGGACGATCGTGCCCTGGGCGGCGAAGGCCGCGTACACCTTGTCGAGCCGTTCGGCCACGGCGTGTATGTCGAAGGTGTAGCGCAGCGTGTCGTTCACGCCGATGACGACGGACGCCACGTCGGGCCGCAGGTCCAGCGCGGCGGGCAGCTGACGTTCCAGCACATCACGCGTCTGCGCCCCGCTCACGGCGAGGTTGGTGAACTGCGCGGGCTCCACACTGAGCCCGTCGGCGAGCAGCGCTGCCCAGCCGCGCCAGACCTTCCCGACGGGATCGCCCACCCCTTCGGTGAGCGAATCCCCGAGGGAGACGAAACGCAGCGGTCTCATGTCACACGCTCCGGCACGACCCGGTGCGCCTGTCCTGTCACCACCGCGTCGTGCGCGGCGAGGAACGATTCGACCGCCGCGCCCCATCCGAAACACTCGGCACGCGCGCGTGCGGCCTCCCGGCGGTCCGCCTCGGACCGCTCCAGCAGCATGTCAACGGCGTCCGCGAAGGCCGCTCCGCGGTCCGCGGCGGTGGCCCCGGCGGAGCCGATCACCTCCGGCAGCGCCGACGAGGCGCTGGCCACCACGGGCGTGCCGCAGGCCATCGCCTCCAGCGCGGCCAGTCCGAACGTCTCGGCGGGCCCGGGCGCCAGGCACACATCCGCGGACGCCTGGAGCGCGCCCAACGCGCCCTTGTCGTTGAGGTGCCCCAGGAAGGTGACCGGAAGCGAACGCTCCCGCGCCCGCTGCTCGAGACGCTCCCGCAAAGGACCGTCACCGGCCACCACCAGCCGGACCCGGCGCCCGCGCCGGACCAGCTCGGCGACGGCGTCGATCGCGGTGCTGGGCCGCTTCTCCACCGACAGCCGGGAGCACATCACCAGCAGAATCTCGTCCACGCGCGCGTACTCCTCGCGCAGACCCGCATCCCGCAGTGCGGGGTGCCGTTCCATCACATCGACGCCCAGCGGGGCCCGTACGACATTGCGTGCCCCGATCCGCACGAACTCCCGCTCGGCGAACTCGGTGGTGCACACGACCCGCGAGTAGGTGTGCGCCGTACGGACGTTGAGGGCGTCGGCGGTCCGCCGGGACATGTTCTCCGACAGACCCCAGGTGCGCAGCACGCCGTCGGCGGTCTCGTGGGAGACCATCACGGCGGGGACCCGGGCGCGTCGCGCCCACTTGCCGGTCCAGCGCAGGGTCGTACGGTCGGAGACCTCCAGGCGGTCGGGGCCCAGCTCCTCCAGGAGCTTGGCCACGCGCCGCTTGTCGATGAGCACGCGGTAGCCGCCGGTGCCGGGCAGCAGCGGCCCGGGCAGGGTGATCACCCGGCCCTGCTCGGTCTCCCGGTCGGAATACCCCTCACCCGGCACGATCAGCACCGGCTCGTGCCCGGCCGCCTTGAACCCCTTGCCGAGCTCGCGCAGGGCGGTGCGCAGACCGCCTGAGGCGGGCGCGACGAAGTTCGCCAGCCGGACGATGCGCAGTGACTCGTTCACGCCGCCACCACCGTCTTGTTCCGTGTCTTCAGCACCTGGGCATAGTGCCCGATGAGCTGGTCTCCGACAGCCGCCCAGGTGCGGCCCTCGACCATGTCGCGCGCGGCGGTGCCGTACGCGGTGCGCAGCGCGGGGTCGGCGGCCAGCTTCTGCACCGCGTCCCGTACGGCGGCCGCGTCACGCGGCGGCACCAGCAGCCCGGTGCGCTCGTGGGCGACCAGGTCCAGCGGACCGCCCGCGGCGGGCGCGATGACGGGCACGCCGCTCGCCATGGCCTCCTGGACGGTCTGGCAGAACGTCTCGAAGGGGCCGGTGTGCGCGAACACGTCGAAGGAGGCGAAGATCCGGGCCAGGTCGTCGCCGGTGCGGCGGCCGAGGAAGACCGCGCCCGGCAGGGCCTCGGCCAGGTTCGGCTGGCTGGGTCCGTCGCCCACGATCACGACGCGGACGCCGGGCAGCTTGCAGGCACCGGCGAGCAGTTCGATGTGCTTCTCGGGGGCGAGCCGCCCGACGTAGCCGACGATCAGCTCGCCGTTCGGCGCGAGTTCCCGGCGCAGTGCCTCGTCCCGGAGGTCGGGGCGGAAGCGGACGGTGTCCACGCCGCGCGGCCACAGCTTCACCCGGGGCACGCTGTGCGCCTCCAGGTCGCGCAGGGACACGCTGGACGGCGCGAGGGTCAGGTCGGCGGCGGAGTGGACGGAGCGGATACGTCGCCAGGCCGCGGCCTCGCCGGCACCGACGTAGGTGCGGGCGTAGCCGGCCAGGTCGGTCTGGTAGATGGCCACGGCGGGGATGCCGAGCCGGGCGGCGGCGGCCATGCCGCGGACGCCGAGGATGAAGGGGCTGGCCAGGTGGACGATGTCCGCGCGGTGCTCGATGAGCGCGGCGGCGAGGCGTCGGCTGGGGAGAGCGACGCGCACCTGGGGGTAGCCGGGGAGCGGTAGGGAGGGGACGTGGACAACGGGGCACGGCGCGAGGCCGGCCGCCTTGTTCCCGGGAGCGGGAGCGGGAGCGACGACGAGTGGAGCGTGACCGCGATCGACGAGGTGTCGGGCGGTCTGGAGCGCGCAGTGGGCCACGCCGTTCACGTCGGGGGGAAAGGATTCGGTCACGATGACGACACGCATACGGGTGTTGTCGCCGTACTGGACGTGGCCGCGTCAACGTGGATCTTTCCCAGCGGCGAACGACTCGTGAGCGTTCCGCTGTCCACCCAAGCAGGCCAGATCCCGTCCATACGACTCTGACCCGCGAGTCATCTCGTGTTCACAGAGCGGGCGCGTCGGGGCCGATCCGGCTCCGTACGGCTGTCTGGACCTCGGCCTCCTCGGCCGGGTCCGCGGCGAGCCTGCGCAGTTGCTCCACGACCCGGGCATCGCCGGTCTCGGCGTGCCGGGCGGCGATCTCGCGGGTGGATTCCTCGCAGTCCCAGAGGCATTCGACGGCGAACCCGGCGGCGAAGGAGGGATCGGTGGCGGCGAGGGCCCGGGCGGCCCGGCCGCGTAGATGGGATGACGCCGTCTCACGGTAGATATGCCGCAATACGGGCGCGGCACAGGCGATTTCAAGCCGCCCGGCACCGTCCACCAGGGTCCACAGAGTCGGCGCGTCGGGCCCTTCGCCCCGAACGGCCTCCCGCAGCGCCCCCAGAATCAGATCTCGGTCCCCGGTGCCGCCACGACAGGCGAGCACCCGTCCGGCGGCGGCACCCAGGACGTCGGGCCGCCGGGCCCAGCCGCGGGCCCGGTCGATGGCGGCAATACTGCGCATACGTTCGAATGTGCCGACGGCGGCCTCCACAACGGCCGTCGAGCCGGTGGCCACGGCGACCTCGATCAGGTCGAGGGCATCCGGATCGTTGCTGTCGGCGAGATAGCGCAGCGCGGTGCAGCGGGCGCCCTCGGTGCCGTCCTTGGCGGCGGCGACGATGTCCGGCCGGTCCTCGGGGCCGGCCACGGCGGTGAGACAGCGGGCGGCCGGAACATGGAGCGCCACTCCGCGTTCCACGCCCTGCTGTGCCCACTCGAAGACGGCCTGCACGCTCCACCCGGGACGCGGACCGGTCGGGCTCATCTGACGCTGCCAGCGGTCGAAACAGCCGGTCTCCTGGGCAGCACGCACGCGCGTGGCGATCGATTCGCGCGGATCCTCGGCCCACAGGCGCCATGGCCGCGGCTCGAAGGCGTCCCGCACGGTGGCGGCCAGCTCGGCCTCGCCCTCGGCATCGGCGGGGAAGCGCGCCAGGACGGGGGCCGCGAGGGCACGCAGTCCGGCGTCGTCGTCCCGCAGGGCGAGCTCGTCCAGTGCCCAGGCCCAGTTGGAGCCCGTGGCGGCATACCTGCGCAGCAGCTCCAGGGCGTCCCGCCTGCCGTACGAGGCGAGGTGACCGAGGACGGCCAGGGTGAGCCCGGTGCGTGACTCCTCGGTGTCGAGGGCGTCCTCGACGTCGAAGAGGTGGGCCTCGATCTCGTCCAGCTCGCCGTTCAGGTCGAGGTAGAGACGGGCGTAGTACAGCGAGCGGTTCTCCACCTGCCAGTCGTGGCGGGGGTCGTGCAGCACGCAGTGGTTCAGTGCCGCGAGCGCTTCGGCGCGCGGGGCGGTGAGCGCGTGCAGCGTGCCGTCGCCGCGGCCCCGCTGAAGCAGGCCGAGCAGCGTACCGCTGGGCGCTATGACCGGATCGAACATGGGAAACAGCCTCACATCAAGCGTCGACGCAACCGGGATCTTGCTCTACCTGGCCGCGTGACAACACGTCGGGGCGCCCGCCGTTTCCTGCTTGCTGTAAGCCATCTTCCTCTGCCTCTCGTTGGTGGCCCGTGCGGACCGCTCACGGCCCGCGCGGTGCGGCAACATCTGCCCAGCCATCGCGTCCGTGAATCACGACGTCATGATGACTCGGCAGTTCTGCCTGCCGCGACCGAAATTTCGGGCGGCCCCGTACCGCCTCCCCCGTTGTTCGCTTCCTGCCTGCTTCGGATTTCCGTTTTGCCTGGTCAGGACGGTCGGATCAGTGTGCGCCGAACAACTCCAGCAGTTCGGCCTTGCCGAACATCCGGGCCGTGTCGATGGCCGACGGAGTACCCGCGGCCGGGTCGGCGCCACCCTCCAGGAGGGCTCGGATCACTTCTTCCTCGCCCTTGAAGACGGCCCCGGCGAGGGGCGTCTGCCCCCGGTCGTTGATCCGGTCAGCCTCGGCACCCCGGGCCAGCAGCGCCCGTACCGCGTCCGCGTGCCCGTGGTAGGCGGCGAGCATCACCAGGGAGTCGCCGCGGTCATTGGTGAGGTTGGCCGGCACACCCGCGTCGACGTAGGCCACGAGCGCCTCGGTCCGCCCCTGCCGGGCAAGATCGAAGATCTTGGTTGCCAGCTCCACGACCTCGGGGTCGGGGGCTTCAGTCATCAGCCGGACCGCCTCTCACTAGTACGGGTGAATCGCCAGCGTACTGGCTTCCCCGGCACATGAGCGGGTGTGCGCGGGGCAATGATCATCGCAGGACCGCGCTGCGCGACCCGACCTGCCCGAACCGCCGATGAACACTACGCCGCGTGGGGGAAATCCGCCGAAATTCACCCAGTTGCACCTTTAATAGTATGGATACATCCTGTGAGCCTGGAAGTACTCATGGTGACTGTCCCCGCGAACCAGGAGAACTCACATGATCCTGTCCATCTCAGGCGTGGTCCTGCTCGGCATCATCGTCTTCCTCTTCTTCAAGAAGGACGGACTCAAGGCCTCCCACGCCCTGGTGGCCGCACTCTTCGGCTTCTACCTGGCGAGTACGGCCATCGCCCCGAGCATCAAGGCCGGCGGCGAGAGCCTGGCGAGCCTCCTCGGCGGAATCAAGTTCTGACGCCGCCTTCCCGCCCGTACGCACGCATCTTCAGGAGACAGCAGTGGCCCGCCGCCCCCTCCCCCGCATTCTGAGCAACGGCAGCGCACAGCTCGCCCGGAGCCGGGAGCTGGCCCGGACGGCGGCCGACAGCGCCACCGATGTCCTCCACCCGCTGATCACGATCACCCGCGGTCTGCGCCGGCTGGCAGCGGCCGGACGGCGCAAGTGGGCCGACACCGCCAAGGACCGGCGCGGACCGCTGCTGTTCCTGGTGGCCTCGGTGATCCTGGTCGTGGCGCTCCTTCCGTACGGCCCGCTGCTGGCCGTCATCACCGTGATGGCGGCGGCGGCCTGGCAAGGCAGGGACCGCACCCGACCGGCCCCGGACGGCCCCGACGAGTCGCAGGCCAAACGCCTCCAGGCGCTGTACGAGGCCCTGGTCCCGTACTTCTCGACCGCCGAGGACCCCGCGCCCCTGTATGCGCACGGCGGCGCATGGGAGAAGGCGTTTCCCACCTACGGCTTCGACGGCACCGGCCGTGTCAACCACCTGGTGATCCGCTACCCGGCGTACTTCACGGACGGCGAGGCCGAGGCCCGGGCCCGTATCGAGTATCTGATCACCGCCAAGTCCGGCCGCGGCCGCGAGTACCACTTCACCTGGGACGAGGAGGGCAACCTGCTCACCGTCACGGTCCTCGCCCCGCTGCCGACCGACATCTCCGCCCAGCGCTTCGTCACGTCCCCCGGCGAGACGGTCCTCGGCTTCACCGACCCCATCCAGGTCCAGCGCACGCTCCCCCTCACCTTCGGTGAGGAACAGCGCGATGTCCCACCGGTCGTCTGGCGCACCGGCGTCCGCTCGACCGAGCCGCACCTGCTGGCCGTGGGGCAGCCGGGCAGCGGCACCTCGACCCTGCTGCGCTCCGTCGCCCTGCAGGCCCTCCAGCACGGCGACGTACTGATCGTCGAGGGCGGCGGCACCGGCGAGTACGCCTGCCTCATCGGCCGGGACGGCGTGCTGGCCGTGGAGTGCGCCCTGGCCGGGGCGCTGGCCAGCCTGGAGTGGGCCTCCGCCGAGACGGAGCGGCGCCTGATCGCGGTCAATCGCGCGCGCCAGGCGGGCCACCCGCCGCCGGACGACACCAAGCGCCCCCTGTGGATCCTCCTGGACCGCCCGAGCGCCTTCACCCACGTCGCCGCCGCGGACGGCCGCAAGGACCCGCAGTCCCTGCTCCAGGTCCCGCTCCGCCACGGTCGTGCGGCGAGCGTCACCGTGGTCGTGGCCGACCAGTTCGACAGCCTGGATACCTTGAGTGATCCGGTACGGCAGCACACCCGCGCGCGGGTCGTTCTGGGCCCGGCCACGGCCGACCAGTTGAAGACGGTCCTCGGTACACCCCCGCACACCACCCCCGTCACCCACGTCCCCCCGGGCCGCGGCTACGCCCGCCTCGGCACAGGCCAGGTCCACCGCCTCCAGGTCCCCGCCACCCCCGACCCCTACGACGACACCACAACAGAGGCCCACCGCCAGGCGGTACTGGCCCTCCTCCCCCCGAAAACAACACCTGCAGACGCAGAACCGGAACAACTGCCGGAAGAGTCGCAAGAGCCGGAACTGAAGCAGCTCACCGAAAAGGCAGCGGCAGTGGAACCCGCGTAGCGCAGACGTCAACCCAAGCTGGGCCCACCCCCCTCACACAGTCACGCCACAAACGTACGAGGCGTCTCAGTCCCCCCGGCTCCCCCAGCCCCACCGCTCTCCACCAACCGAGCCGCAGCAGCCAGCCGCGCCGCGGCCTCCTCCGCCACCGCGCCGCCGACGGTGAACGGCAACCGCACATACCCCTCGAAGGCCCCGTCCACCCCGAAGCGAGGCCCGGACGGCACCCGTACCCCTACCCGCTCCCCCGCCTCCGCGAGCCGCGACCCGGACAGCCCCCCGGTCCGCACCCACAGCGTCAGCCCACCTCGTGGCACCTCGAACTCCCACTCCGGCAACTGCTTCCGCACCGCAGCCACCAGCGCCTCCCGGTTGTCCCGCGCCTGACCACGCCGCACCTCCACCGCCTTCTCCCAACCCCCGGTGCTGAACAGCCAGTTCACGGCCAACTGCTCCAGCACAGGTGTCCCCAGATCCGCGTACGCGCGCGCGGCGACCAAGCTGCGGATCACATCGGGAGCCGCCCGCACCCACCCGATCCGCATCCCGGCCCAGAACGCCTTGCTCGCGGACCCCACGGTGATGACGGTCGAGCCGGCAGGGTCGAAGGCGCACACGAGCCGCGGCATCTCGACATCGTCGTCCAGCCACAGCTCGCTCATCGTCTCATCGGCGATCAGCACGGTCCCCGCCGACCGCGCCGCATCGACCAACTGCCGCCGCTGGTTCTCATCCGCCAGCGCACCGGTCGGATTGTGGAAGTCTGCGACGACATACGCGATCCGCGGCGCCGCCTCCCGCAGCACCTGCCGCCACCGGTCCATGTCCCACCCGGCAAGCCCCTCGGCCATGGCGACGGGCACGAGCCGCGCACCCGCCTCCCGCATCAGCTGCAGGATGTTGGCGTACGAAGGCGACTCCACCGCGATCCGCTCGCCCCGCCCGCCGAAAAGGTGGCAGATGGCGTCGATGGCACCCATCGCACCCGTCGTCACCATGATCTGCTCGGGCATGGTCGGAATCCCGCGTGCGGTGTACCGCTCGGCGATCATCGCGCGCAGCGCCGGCAGCCCCGCCGGATAGTCGCCATGCGTGTGCGCGTACGGCGGCAACTCCTCCAGCGCCCCCTGCACCGCCCGTGTCAGCCACGGCTCGGGCGCGGGCAGCGCCGCGCAGCCGAGGTCGATCATCGAACCGAGTGCCTCGGGCGGCAGGGGCTCCAGACCGCGCGCCGGCAGCGGATTGCCGGCCGGTACGGCGGTCCAACTGCCCGCCCCGCGCCGGGACTCCAGGAATCCCTCGGCGCGCAGTGCCTCGTAGGCCGCGGCGACGGTCGTACGACTGACGGACAGGGAGAGGGCCAGCTCGCGTTCGGCGGGCAGTCGCGCGGCCACCGGGACGCGGCCTTCGAGCACGAGCAGCCGGATGCCGTCGGCGAGCGCGCGGTAGGCGGGCGGACGGCGCGTGCCCGGGCCCGCGGGGCGGTCCTGCTGGGAGCTGAGCAGCCGGGCGAGCTGAGCCGCCCCCACCGCCGACGTCCACTGCGCCATGGAAATCAGTCCACCTTCCCCGAATTGGCCATGGTTGACGCTTCTTCTCAAGCCACAGGGTGTCATGCATCAGGCCACAACGACCACCAGGGGGGAACGTCTTGTCCGCGAAGGGCCAATTGACGCGCCGACTGATCCAGCTGTATGCCGGTCTCGCGCTCTACGGAGCGAGTTCGGCCCTCCTCGTGGAGGCTGGCCTGGGGCTCGAGCCGTGGAACGTGCTGCACCAGGGCCTGGCCGAGCTGACGGGCCTGACGATCGGCGTGGTGTCGATCGTGGTCGGCGCGGCGGTCCTGCTCCTGTGGATCCCGCTGCGCCAGCGTCCCGGCCTCGGCACCGTCTCCAACGTCTTCGTCGTCGGCATCGCCATGGACGGCACCCTCGCCCTGCTGCCCGCCGCCCACTCCCCGGCCGTACGCATCCCCCTCATGCTCGCCGGCATCCTGCTCAACGGCGTGGCCACCGGCCTCTACATCGCCGCCCGCTTCGGTCCGGGCCCCCGGGACGGGCTGATGACCGGGCTGCATCAGCGCACCGGCCGCTCGATCCGGCTGATGCGGACGGCCGTCGAGGTGGCGGTGGTCGTGACGGGCTTCGCCCTCGGCGGCACGATCGGCGTCGGCACCCTCCTGTACGCGGTCTCGATCGGCCCGCTGGCCCAGCTCTTCCTGCGCGTGTTCGCCGTTCCGTCGGCACCGGGCCGCAGCACGGTCGTTGCCGAAGGGCAACCCCATGGGGCGATACTTCGTCCGTGAGCACCCGGATACGCCACCCCTATCTCGACCATCCCGGCCCGATCGCCTTCGCCCACCGCGGCGGCGACGCGGACGGCCTGGAGAACACCGCGCTGCAGTTCCGGCGCGCGGTGGAGATGGGCTACCGGTACCTCGAGACCGACGTCCACGCCACGTCGGACGGAAAGCTCGTCGCCTTCCACGACGCGACCCTGGACCGGGTGACCGACGGGGCGGGCCGGATCGCCGACCTGCCGTGGAAGGACGTGGCGCACGCGCGCGTGGCGGGCAAGGAGCCGGTGCCCCTCTTCGAGGACCTGCTCGAGGAGTTTCCCGACATCCGCTGGAACGTCGACATGAAGGCCGAGCCCGCGCTCCACCCGCTTCTCGAGCTGATCGAGCGCACGAACACCTGGGACCGGATCTGCGTCGGCTCCTTCTCCGAGGCGCGCGTGGTGCGCGCCCAGCGGCTGGCCGGGCCGCGCCTGGCGACGTCGTACGGCACCCGCGGCGTCCTGAACCTGCGGCTGCGCTCCTGGGGCGTCCCGGCGGCGCTGCGCCGCTCGGCGGTCGCCGCGCAGGTGCCCGAGGCCCAGTCCGGCATCCAAGTGGTGGACCACCGCTTCATCCGCACCGCCCACGCGCGCGGGCTGCAGGTGCATGTGTGGACGATCAACGAGGCCGACGCCATGCACCGGCTCCTCGACCTGGGAGTCGATGGCATCATGACCGATCACATCGACACATTGCGCAAGGTCATGGAGGACCGGGGCCTCTGGGTGTGAGCCCCGGCAGGCGCTGGCCTTCTCGGGGAAGCGAGGGCACGGGTGGGCACCGGCACCGTGCGGACGGAAGCGGCCGACGAGGCCACGGATCGGCGGCGTGAACAGCGCGGCTGGTATTTCTACGACTGGGCGTGCTCCGTCTACTCGACGAGTGTGCTCACCGTGTTCCTGGGCCCCTATCTGACCTCGGTCGCGAAAGAGGCCGCGGACGGCGACGGATTCGTGCATCCCCTGGGGATTCCGGTCCGCGCGGGGTCCTTCTTCGCGTACTCGGTGTCCCTGTCGGTGATCGTGGCCGTGCTGGTGATGCCCCTGGTGGGCGCCGCCGCCGACCGCACCGGCCGCAAGAAGCCGCTCCTCGCGACCGCCGCCTACGTGGGGGCCGCGGCGACGACAGCGATGTTCTTCCTCGACGGGAACCGCTATCTGCTCGGCGGCCTCCTGCTGATCGTCGCCAATGCCGCCCAGTCCGTGGCGATGATGCTCTACAACTCCTACCTGCCGCAGATCGCCCCGCCCGAGGAACGCGACGCGGTCTCCTCCCGGGGCTGGGCGTTCGGCTACGCGGCGGGCGCGCTGGTCCTCGTACTGAATCTGGTGCTCTATCTCGCCCATGACACCTTCGGTGTCTCGGAGAGCACCGCCGTCCGCATCTGTCTCGCCTCGGCCGGCCTGTGGTGGGGCGCGTTCACCCTCATCCCGCTACGACGGCTGCGCGACCGCCGGTCCACGGCGAAGGAGGCGACCGCCCCCGGATTCCGGCAGCTGGCGGCGACCGTCCGCGACATGCGCCGCCATCCGCTGACGCTGGCGTTCCTGCTGGCGTATCTCGTCTACAACGACGGCATCCAGACGGTGATCTCCCAGGCCTCCGTCTACGGCTCCGAGGAGCTGGGGCTCGGGCAGTCGACGCTGATCGGGGCGATTCTCATGGTCCAGGTGCTGGCGGTGGTGGGCGCCCTCGCGCTGGGGCGGCTGGCCCGGGCGTACGGCGCCAAGCGCACGATCCTCGGCTCACTGATCGCCTGGACGGTGACCTTGGGCGCGGGCTACTTCCTGCCGGCGGGCGCTCCGGTCTGGTTCTTCGTGCTCGCCGCCGGGATCGGCCTCGTCCTCGGCGGCAGCCAGGCACTGTCCCGCTCGCTGTTCTCGCATCTGGTCCCGCCCGGAAAAGAGGCCGAGTACTTCTCGGCGTACGAACTCAGCGACCGGGGCATGAGCTGGCTGGGCCCTCTTCTGTTCGGTCTCACCTACCAGCTGACCGGAAGTTATCGGGACGCGATCATCTCTCTAGTGGCCTTCTTCATCCTGGGATTTGCCCTGCTCGCACGGGTTCCGGTGCGGCGGGCGATCGCCGACGCGGGCAACCCCGTTCCGGACAGGATTTAGCGCTCAAGGCGAAAGGGCGGTAGTGTACGCGTTTGGCCTGCCAGGCGTACCGTTACTGCGCGTCAAAGATGCCGAAACGCTGGGTGACATCTGCTAGCAGATGTGACAAACCGGGCGCTGGTGGGTACAACAAGGGGCGGCTACGACGGCGACGCATGACCCGGAACGGGACACGGAACGGGAATCTTTACCGCCGACCGGACGTTGACCGGATGACGACGACAGCGACACCTGTCCTGTGGGCGACAAGCCCGGGAGGCACGATTCATGAGTGAGCGAGCTCTTCGCGGCACGCGCCTCGTGGTGACCAGCTACGAGACGGACCGCGGCATCGACCTGGCCCCGCGCCAGGCCGTGGAGTACGCATGCGAGAAGGGGCATCGCTTTGAGATGCCCTTCTCGGTCGAGGCGGAGATCCCGCCGGAGTGGGAGTGCAAGGTCTGCGGGGCCCAGGCACTCCTCGTTGACGGCGACGGCCCTGAGGAAAAGAAGGCCAAGCCCGCGCGTACACATTGGGACATGCTGATGGAGCGGCGCACCCGCGAGGAGCTCGAAGAGGTCCTTGAGGAGCGTCTGGCAGTTCTGCGGTCCGGTGCGATGAACATCGCGGTACATCCGCGCGACAGCCGCAAGTCCGCGTGATTCCTGCGGGGCTTGGGCAGTAAGCAACACACGCACACAACCGCGGGCGCCGTACGTGAGATTGACGTACGGCGCCCGCGGTTTTCGTGTGCCCGGGGGGCCTCAGCCCGTGAGCGGCGGGCGCGGACCCTGCGGGGCGTCCCCCGGCTCGTCCCGGATGACCTCACCCTGCACGACCTTGCCGTCGGGGCGGTGCATGCGCGCCTGCTGGAAGGCGTCGCCCAGGGTGCCGGAACCAGCCTCGCGCAGTGTGCGCTCGAAGGTGCGCTGCGCATACCGGCTGATGGCCTTCTGGACCGGCGGGACCAGCAGGATCAGACCCACCGCGTCCGAGACCAGGCCGGGGATCATCAGCAGCAGACCGCCGAGCATCATCAGCCCGTTGCCCTCGCTGTTGCCCGACGGGGCCGGGGGCGGCGTCGCACCGCTCTGCTGCTGTTGCAGCGTCTCGGTGAGGTTCCGGAAGGCACGGCGGCCGGCCCGCTTGATGACCACCGCGCCGAGCACGAACCCGGCGAGCAGCAGCAGGAACACCGTGAACCCGCTGGAGGCGCCCGCGACCACGGTCAGCAGCCAGATCTCCAGCACCAGCCAGGCGGCGATGGACAGCGGCAGGAAGGTGCGCAGCCGGGAGCGCCGGGGCCGTGCGGGGTGGGTGGGGGGCGGAGCGCCAGTCGTCATGCGTCCAGTGTGCCTGGGTCCGGCTCAGTACGGGATAAGGGGACGATCAATGGTGCCTGTGAGGCCGTATGGCTACGACTGTGACGGCTTGCCCCGGCCGAAGACCTTGCCGACCCGCTCCCCCACGCCCCATGTGGTGACCCGCCACAGCGCCTCCACGAGGATGTCCCGGCTCATCTTGGAGTCGCCGTGCTCGCGCTCCACGAAGGTGATGGGGACCTCGACGACGTGGTACCCGGCCTTGATCGCGCGGCGGGCCAGGTCGACCTGGAAGCAGTAGCCCTGGGAGGCGACCTCGTCGAGGCCGAGGCCCTCCAGGGTCTCGCGGCGGAAGGCGCGGTAGCCGCCGGTGACGTCACGGATGGGGACGTCGAGCAGCACGCGCGAGTAGAGGCTGCCGCCGCGGGAGATGAACTCACGGGACTTGGGCCAGTTCACCACGCGGCCGCCGGGCACCCAGCGGGAGCCGAGCACCAGATCGGCGCCCTTGAGCGCGGTGAGCAGCCGGGGCAGTTCCTCGGGCTGGTGGGAGCCGTCGGCGTCCATCTCGATCAGTACGCCGAAGCCGTGCTCCATGCCCCAGTGGAACCCCGCGAGGTAGGCGGCGCCGAGGCCCTCTTTGCCCTTCCGGTGCAGGACATGGACCTGGTCGTCATCGACGGCCAGTTCGTCGGCGAACTTGCCCGTGCCGTCGGGGCTGTTGTCGTCGGCGACGAGCACGTGGGCCTCGGGGACGGCCTTGCGCACCCTCCCGACGATCGCCTTGATGTTCTCCGCCTCGTTGTAGGTCGGGATGATCACCAAGGCCGTGCCGAGCGGCCCGAACTGCCTCCCCTGGCTGTGTGCCGCGAGGGTCCCGTCGCCGTCGTTCACTGCTGCCCCTTCGTGTCCGTGCGCAGGGGTCCACCATAGTGGGCGCTGCCTGCGCCGACGCGTCAGAAGGGTCGTACACCGGTGTCGATTCGGCAAGAGCCGGGTAAGTGTCCCCTTTTCGACGTCTGTGATCCATGACGTCCGCGGGTCTGCGGATGGGGGCCCGGCGCCCTTCGGGCCGACCTGGGACCCGCTGGCTGCGGGTCGACCGAAAGGCCGTTGTCTACTGAGCGCCCGGGCCCCACCCGGGTCACACCTCCCCGACCGGCCGGAACGCTCCCTCGTCGCGGCGCGGGCGCTGAGCCTGGCTGCCAGTGGCGGTGCCCCGGTGCGGGGACACCGTCCCTGACCCAGCGGCGTGGCGACGACTGCACGGAGGTTCTCCGGTCGGGCGTCCGGTGGTGGACTGGGCCGAACCTACCGGCCCCCCGCCATCGGCTGTCAACAGCCGTTTGACCTGCGGATATCTACTCAAAGCCCTGGTCAGTGCGGAGGATACGCAGGTCGAGCGACACCGCGCCGGGCGCCGATCTTGTGCACGCCACCCCGTGACGTCACTCGCCCGGCCGTACAAACACGGTTCGTCCGCCCACCACGGTCCGCAGGCAGACGGGGAGGTCGGCGCCCGGGCTCAGATCGGGCAGACCGGGGGTGCCGGAGCGGGGGTCGGTCGACCAGCGTGCGACCCGGTCGTCCGGGGCCTGCACGACCAGCGCGTCGGTGCGCCACACGGCGTAGTCCGCGGGTGCGCCCGGCACCAGCACCCCCGCGTCGTCCCGTCCGACGGCCCGCCAGCCGCCCCGGGTGTGGGCCGTGAACGCGGCGCGCGCGGAGACCCGGTGCTCAGGCGTCCGGTGGAAGACGGCGGCACGGACGGTGCCCCAGGGGTCGAGGGGCGTGACCGGGCTGTCGGAGCCGAAGGCGAGCGGGACTCCGGAGCGCAGCAGGGCCGCGAAGGGGTTCAGCAGGCGAGCCCGCTGTACGCCGAGACGCTGGGCGTACATGCCCTCCTCGCCGCCCCACAGCGCGTCGAAGGCGGGCTGCACGGAGGCGGTCAGACCGAGCTCGGCGAAGGCGGCGACGGTGTCCGGGGTGAGCATCTCGGCGTGCTCGACGCGATGCCGGGCGGCGCGGACGCGGGCGAGACCGACCTTCTCGGCGGCGGCGCGCACGCCGTCCACCACGGCCGTCACGGCGGCGTCCCCGATCGCGTGGAAGCCCGCCTGGAGGCCCGCCTCGGTGCAGGCGGCGACATGGGCGGCGACCGCGGCGGTGTCCAGGTAGGAGACGCCGGTGTGGTCGGCGTCGGCGTACGGCTCGTGCAGACACGCGGTGTGCGAGCCGAGGGAGCCGTCGACGAACAGGTCGCCGGCCGCGCCGATGGCGCCCAGCTCGCGCGCCTTCTCGACATCCTGCTCGGCCCAGTAGCCCACCACGCGCGGGCCCGGCTCCTCGGCCGCGAGCCGCAGCAGGCCCGTGAAGTCGTCCTCCGAGGAGATGTCGGGGCCGGCGCACTCGTGGACCGAGCCGATGCCGACGGAGGCGGCGTGCGCGAGGGCGGCGCGCTGGGCCTCGGTGCGCTGTGCGGGCGTCACGGCTGCGAACGCGGCGGCGCGTACGGCGTGATGGGCGTCGCGGGTGAGCGGTTCGTCGGCCCGCGTGATCCCGCCGGGGACCAGATCGAGCAGGGCCGTCGTGACGACCGCCGAGTGGACGTCGATGCGGGACAGGTACAGGGGGCGGCCGCCGGTCGCCGCGTCGAGTTCCGCGCGGGTCGGCGGGCGGCCGCCGGGCCAGCGGGCGGCGTCCCAGCCGTGACCGAGAAGCACCCGGTCGTCCGGGCGGGCGGCGGCGAAGTCCCGTACGGCGGCGAGGGCCGCGTCGAGGGAGGGAGCGGTGGACAGGTCCAGGCCGGTGAGGGCGAGACCGGTGGACGTGGTGTGGACGTGGGCGTCGGTGAACGCGGGGGTGACGAGCGCGCCGTCGAGGTCGACGACCTCGTCCACCCCCTCGGCGAAGGCGTCGGCAGCACCTTCGGAGCCCACCCAGGCGACCTGTCCGCGCTCGACGACCATCGCGGTCGCGAACGGATCGGCGGGGCTGTGGACCTCCCCGCGGCGGAGGAGGACGGTGCGGGGGGAGGCAGCGGCGCGTTCACTCATGAGGGACAGTTTCGCGCCTCACGCGCGGCGGTCTGTCAGCAGGGCGCTCAGATCCTCGGCGGCCGTGCCTCGTACGGCGTCGACAGCACGACCGTGGTCCGCGTCGAGACACCTGCCAGCGACCTCACCCGGGCCAGCAGCTCCTCCAGCTCGTGCGGGGTGGCCACCCGGACCTTGAGGATGTAGTTCTCGTCGCCCGCGACGCTGTGGCAGGCCTCGATCTCGGGCACGCCGGCCAGTCGCTCGGCGATGTCGTCGGGAGCGCTGGGGTCGAACGGCTTGACCGAGATGAAGGCGGTCATGGGCAGCCCCACGGCCTCGGGGTCGACGACCGCCGCGTACCCGCGGATGACGCCGCGCTGTTCCAGCCGGCGCACGCGCTGGTGCACGGCCGACGTGGACAGGCCCGTGGCCTTGCCCAGGTCGGTGTAGCTCATCCGCCCGTCCTTGACGAGCAGCTGCACGATCTGTCGGTCCAGCTCCTCCATGGCGCAAGAACCTACAGTGCCGTTGATCTCCTCGGATACCTGAGCACTCCAGGTCATACCCGGTTCGTGATGTGCCCGAGAGCAGCCTGTGAGCGGACTGAGGGACAAACGTGCCACCCCGGGCACCTGCGGATGGCATGTGACGAACGCCACAGGCCCGCCGGATTCTCCGTGATGTTCCCGTGATTAACGCCGAGACGGGGCGGGAAGTGCTTGCTGTGGTCGAGGCCGCAGTGCCGTCACGGCCCAGCCCGAGGGGGAGAATCCCATGCACAGTGTTAAGCGCCCTGGTCGAACCGCGCCCAAGAGGCAGCAGCCGGTCGTCGAGCCCCAGCCGGAGGGCGTCGAACCCGACGCTGCCGAGGCTCTCGAAGCGGAGGAGTTCGACGCGTACGACACCTTCGAGATGTACCGGGTGATCTGCCCGGACTGCGCACAGCCCATCGCCCTGCTGGCGGACGAGGAGATCCTGCCGGAGCATGCTCTGTGCGCTTCGCCGTGGAACCCCTTCGGGCTCACGGTCTGCGCCGGCACCGGCCGGCGCGCCTCCGAGGCCCGTCCCGCGGACGAGTCGGCCGAGCCCCAGGAGCAGGACACCGCCCTGCTGCTGACGCTTCCGCAGGGGCTGGACTGGCGCAAGCAGCCCTTCTCGCACGTCGGCGGACCGGGTTCGCGCCCCATGCGGGTCCCCGTGATGCGACGTCACGCCGCCTGAGCCGGCTCGCTCAGTCCCCGTAGCTGCCCTGCACCACGGCTCGCACGCTGCCGTGGTGCAGGATCAGTGCGTCCAGGTCCGCCGACAGGTCGACCGAGGCGGTGCGACTGACGGCATGTCAGGTAATCGGAGGAAACCATATACCGAGCAATACGTCCGCGAACTCACAGACGATTTCGCCGCTCGGTGACCTGCCGATCGACCCGGGCGTTGGCCAGGTATGACCCCCACCTATCCGGCGACGGGACGAGCCCGCCGGGTGTTCGTCCCGGCGCCCGCAAAACCGGTTCCGCCGGCGCCCCCGCAGCCCCAGGATCCCCCCATCTACCGCGATCTCATGCGCAAGTGGGCCGACCGCGGGCGCACCCTGCCGGGGCGCCACGACCCGGAGTGGACCCGGCTCGCGGCGCCGCCGCGCGGACTGAGTCAGGTCAGCGGGTCTCGGGACCTGCGAGATGACGGGCGATGACCATCCGCTGGATCTGGTTGGTGCCCTCGACGATCTGCAGCACCTTGGCCTCGCGCATATAGCGCTCGACCGGGAAGTCGGCCGTGTAGCCATACCCGCCGAGGACCTGGACGGCGTCCGTGGTGACCTTCATCGCCGTGTCGGTGCAGTGCAGCTTGGCCATGGCGGCCTGCTTGGCGAACGGCCGGCCGGCGTCCCGCAGCCGCGCCGCCGCCAGATAGAGCGCCCGGCCCGCCTCGATCTGGGTCGCCATGTCGGCGAGCAGGAAGCGCAGCCCCTGGAAGTCGGAGATCGGCCGCCCGAACTGCTGCCGTCCGGTGGCGTACGCAAGCGCCTCGTCGAGCGCCGCCTGGGCCAGGCCGATGGCGCAGGCCGCGATGCCGAGCCGCCCGGAGTCGAGCGCGGCGAGGGCGATTGCGAAGCCCTGCCCCTCGTCGCCGATCCGCCGTTCGTCGGGCACCCGCACCCCGTCGAAGTGGACCTGCGCGGTCGGCGACCCCTTCATGCCCATCTTCTTCTCCGGCGCCGCCGCGCTCAGCCCCTCCGCGTCGGCGGGCACCAGGAACGCGGTGATCCCGCGCGCGCCCTCCGCGCCGGTGCGAGCCATGACCATATAGAAGTCGGCGACCCCGCCATGGGTGATCCAGGCCTTCGTGCCGGTGATCACCCAGTCGTCGCCGTCCCGCACGGCCCTCGTCCGCAGTGAGGCCGCGTCCGAGCCGGACGAGGGCTCGGACAGGCAGTACGCGCCGAGCAGTCCGCCGCCGAGCATGTCGGGCAGGAACTCGACCTGCTGCTGCTTGATGCCGTAGGTGGCGAGCGCATGGCAGGACAGGGAGTGGACGCTCACGCCGAGGCCGACGGTGAGCCGAGCCGCGGCCAGCTCTTCGAGGACCTGGAGGTAGATCTCGTACGGCTGGTCGCCGCCGCCGTACTCGGAGTCGTACGGCAGTCCGAGGAGGCCGGATTCCGAGAGCAGGGTGAAGATCTCGCGCGGGAAGCGTCCGGCGTCCTCCTCCTCGGCCGCCTTCGGGGCGATCTCGCGCTGAGCGATGTCACGGACGAGGGCGAGCAGATCGCGTGCCTCGTCCGTGGGCAGTTGTCGGTCCACCGGCTGCGGGGTGCGGTCGGTCATGGCGACGCTCTCCTCCCTGACGGGCACTGACGGGCGCGCCTGGTGGGTGGGGCGGCTCCGACGGTCTGTCTCGATGCGGGCCGGTGCTCGGGTTCTCCCGGGTTGCGGAAGGTTCTGACCAGCGGCTCTGCGCTGTGAGTATGCCCGATCGAAGGCCCTCCGTCACCAGTTAACGACCGCTTACTCCAGGTAAATTCCAGCCGCCGAAAATTGGTCCGAACCATTGACCTACTGGTCTAGTCCTCCTACTCTGGCGCATCACCGCTTGACCGCGTTCATGCCAATCGGCCCGCGCTCCCTCTCCCCCACGAGGAGACACCCGATGCACCCTCCCCACCGTCCCCGCGCCCGGTTCCGGGCACTGATGTCCGCCGTCTGCTGCGCCGTCCTCGGCGCGGGACTCCTCGCCGGCGCGAGCACCGCCACCGCCGAGCCCACCAAGAAGGCAGCCGCCGGGTCCAAAGTGATCGGCTACTTCACGGAGTGGGGCACCTACGACCGCAAGTACTACGTCAAGAACATCGAGACCTCCGGCTCGGCGGCCAAGCTCACCCACATCAACTACGCCTTCGGCAATGTCACCGGCGGCAAGTGCGCGGCGGGCGACAACTACGCGGCCACCGAACGGACTTACACCGCCGCCGAGTCGGTGGACGGCGTCGCCGACACCTGGGACCAGCCGCTGCGCGGCACCTTCAACCAGTTGCGCGAACTGAAGAAGAAGCACCCCGGCCTCAAGGTCCTCTGGTCCTTCGGTGGTTGGACCTGGTCGTCCAGTTTCGGCGAGGCCGCCAGGAACCCGGCCGCGTTCGCCCAGTCCTGCTACGACCTGGTCGAGAACTCCAAGTGGGCGGATGTCTTCGACGGCATCGACATCGACTGGGAGTACCCGAACGCCTGCGGCGCCACCTGCGACACCAGCGGCCGGGCCGCCTTCAAGAACCTCATGCAGGCACTACGCGCCAAGTTCGGCGCGAGCAACCTGGTGACCGCGGCGATCACCGCGGATGCGACCGCGGGCGGCAAGATCGACGCGGCGGACTACGCGGGCGCGGCCCAGTACGTCGACTGGTACAACCCGATGACCTACGACTTCTTCGGCGCCTGGGACGCGGCCGGCCCCACCGCACCGCACTCCCCGCTGACCTCGTACACCGGCATCCCGAAGGCGAACTTCCACTCCTCGGCGACCATCGCGAAGCTCAAGGGCCTCGGCATTCCCGCCTCGAAGCTGCTGCTCGGCATCGGCTTCTACGGCCGCGGCTGGACCGGCGTCACCCAGTCGGCACCCGGCGGCACCGCGACCGGCCCGGCGGACGGCACCTGGGAGGACGGCATCGAGGACTACAAGGTGCTCAAGACCAAGTGCCCGGCGACCGGCACCGTGGGTGGCACCGCGTACGCCAAGTGCGGGACCAACTGGTGGAGTTACGACACCCCCGCGACCATCGCGACCAAGATGACGTACAAGAACCAGCAGGGTCTGGGCGGCACGTTCTTCTGGGAGCTGAGCGGCGACACGGCGGGCGGCGAGCTGATCAAGGCGATCAAGTAGCCCCGTTCCACGGGGGCTTGGGGCGGGGGACCACGAGACCTCCGCCCCTTGGGCTGTTCAGGTGTCTCGGCGGGCCGGCTGGGGGGCGGGGTAGGTCGGGTCCAGTTCTTCGATGGCGCGCATCGCGCCGCCCAGCGACTTGACCAGCAGTTCGCACATGACGTCGCGGGAGAGTTCGGGGTGGTCGATCCAGTCCAGGGCGGCACCTTCGACGCTGCACACCCAGGCGAGCAGGCCCATGCGGGCCAGCGGGGCGATGTCGCTGCTGCCGTACGCACCTTCGGCGATGGTCGCGACGATCGCCTCGCGCACCCCGTCCCGGATGGCGTGCACCTCGGCATCGAAGCCGACGCCGCCGCTGACGATGGTGCGGTAGGCGGCCTGGTTGTGCTCGGCGTAGCGCAGATAGCTGTCGATCGTGCGGTGGACGCGGTCCACCGGCGGCAGTTCGAGACCGCTCGCGGCGTAGGTGACCAGGTCGGCGACGGAGTCCTTGATGATCGCCAGGTAGTAGCCGCGCTTGGACTGGAAGTAGTAGTAGATCAGCCCCTTGGCCACCTGCGCCTGCCGGGCGATGTCGTCCATCGAGAGCGCGTCGTAGGACGTGTCGGCGAACAACTTCCGCCCGATGGCGATGAGTTCGGCGCGACGCGCCAGCGAGCGCTCGGTGGCCCGCACCCGGGGACGTTCGGCGTCACGCTGATGGCTGATATTCAATTTCGACCCTGGTCTTCAACGGGCTGCGGGACATCCGCAGTATGTCAGGTCGAACAGGGGATCAGGTCACAGCAGTCCAAGTTGGGCCACGAGCATCGCGACCACCACGACCAGGGTCCAGCCCATGATGTGCTCGAGGATCTTCGGGCCGTCGTCCTTGGGCCCGCCCGTCCTGGCGCGGGCGCGGGAGGCGGTGGCTGCGTTCGCGGTCATGATGTCCACCTTGCCAGCATCAGGGGCTTTTGCGGCCGAGACCTTGCTCACAGCCCGACGGACGCCTCAGTGCACGCCCACAGCCTCGAGCGCCAGGCGCTGCTGAGCGGTCGGCTGCGCCGGGAAGTACAGATAGCAGACGCCGCCCGTGCCGGAGACGACGGCGCCCGCGGCGTTGTACCGCTTGGTCCTCAGCCAGATGTTCTCCCAATCCCGGCGCCGGTAGACGCGTCGCACCGCCTCGTTGCTCGGCGAGGCCGGGTCATTGGCGATCACATCGCCGTCCGCCGTGAACCCGATGACCGTCATCAGATGCCCGGCGGTCCCGTACCCCGCCCCCGTCAGCTCGCTCGCCAGGAAGGACTGGGAGGTCATGGCCGGAATGCCGGCCGCGATCAGCGTCTCCAGGTCGGTGAGCGAACCGAGCCGGGTGACCACGCCCTGGAGCCCCTTGAAGGTGGCGGCGTAGGCGGCGTTGAACGGCCAGTTGCCGCAGCCCTCGTACTGGTGGTCGTAGGTGAACCGGGCCGCGTGGCACACCTGCGGATCGGCGTACGACGGGTCGACCCAGGCCAGCTGCTCGGGTGTGAGACGGCCGCCCCAGTACTCGATGATCATCTGCGAGGAGGTGGGGCTGCACCAGGCCTCGCCGCCGTTGTCGTACTCGGGGTACTGGCCCTCGTGGATGTCCTGCGAGTAGCGCGGCACGGCCAGCTCCCGGGCCAGGCCGGGCGTGGTGGCCGGGACGGTGAAGCGGTCGGGGACGTCGGAGCCCATCGCGCCCAGCCGCCACACGGTAAGGGTGCTCTTGATGCCCGGCTTGCGGTAGAGGGTCAGCCGCAGCCGGTACGACGCCAGCCGCAGGCCCGTCGACGGGTCGTCGATCGCGAAGGTGTCCGTCCAGATGCTGCTCTTGCCGTCCTTCTGGTCGTCGACCGACGTGCGCTTGATGTCCCGGTCACCGGCGGCCCAGCGGCCCATCACGTACCAGGGGGTGTTCGTGCCGTCCGTGTACGTCCCCCGCAGCTCGACCTGGAGCCAGGTGCCGTCCGGGGTGTGCGCGTTCCAGGACGCGATCGCCTCGGCCGAGGGGACGGAGAGCCGGTGGACGGGGGACGTCCAGGTCGCGTACTCCCAGGTGGCCGTCCTGCCGGTGTGCGGGTCGGTGTAGTCGACGGTGCCCACGGGGGCGTCGAGCACGACGCCGGGGCGGGAGCCGGCGACGGGCCGGGTGCCGCGGGCGGTGCCGCCCCGCCAGTCCGCGTACGTGGTCCAGGCACGGTTGTCGACAAACCGAGTCTGGGCCTGCGCGGGGTCCTCGGCGTCTGCCGTGGCGTCGGTGGCGGTGGCGGGGGCCGAGCCGCCCGCGACGGCCGCGACGACGGCGGCGGCCAGGACGCTTCTGCGGGACGGCTGTTCGGCTCTGCTCATGGGCGGCAATCCCCCAGGTGTCCGAGTCGGGGCAGGTCCGGTGCACGGTGGTGCGCCCACTATGGACGGAGGCGATGTACTCGGGCCAGCACATCCGCTCATGCCACACCCACCAACATTGGTGTCGACCACTGTCACGACCTGCGGCGCGGCCCCGCACCTAGAATGAATTGCCCACCTTCCGCACCCCCGGGAATCACGATTCACGACCTCGCCCTCCGGCTCCGCCGCCTCCCCCCGTCCTGCGGTCCGGTCCGTCTGATCGGGATCGACGGACACGCCGGCTCCGGAAAGTCCACGTTCGCCGGGCAGTTGGCCGACGCGCTGGGCGGCGCTCCCGTGCTCCGTCTCGACGACATCGCCAGCCATGAGGAACTGTTCGACTGGACGGACCGGCTGCTGGCCCAGGTGATCGAGCCGCTCGCGCAGGGCAGGACCGCGCGCTATGCCCCGTACGACTGGCGGGCCCGCCGCTTCGGACCGGACCGCCTGCTGCCGCCCGCACCCGTGATCCTCATCGAGGGCGTCGGCGCCGGACGCCGGGCACTGCGCCCGCACCTGGCCCAGCTGCTGTGGATGGAGTTGCCGCACGAGGAGGCCTGGACACGGGGGCGGAACCGGGACGGGGAGGAACAGCGGGAGTTCTGGGCCGGGTGGGTCGAGGCGGAGCGGCGGCATTTCGCCGATGACCCTTCGCGCCCCTTCGCCGACCTCCTGGTACGACAGTGCGAAAAGGGATACAAGGTGTGCCCGGGGCCTGTTGGAACGGTTGGTCCGGACCGCGAAATCACACACGGTGACGGGCCATCGGCAATGTGCTGAACTTGTGAAGACCCGCACGTTCGAACTTCGCGGAGTCCCCCAACTCGGCTTGACCGGGGGGCCGTACAGGTCTTACGTTCTCAATGTGCGGCCATTTGAGAGCCGCCCAGAGACGCGAAGCCCCCGGTTGTTCCCCCGTGATCGGGGGCTTCGTTCTGTCCTCTTCACCCATTTCGGGCGCTGCCCGGCATGATTCGCTCACCCTCGGTCACCGAACCGAGTGCGCCCCATATGCTCCCACCTCGTCAAACGGCCCGTGCGGCACCCTGGGGCGGGCGACACCTGCGCAGGTACGATGCCCTCGTTGCGACCTTCGGACGGCTGCTCTACGCACCGTTGCAACTCCGGTCCGCGGTAGGGCGGTTCGACCAAGGATGCCGACGGGCACCGGGCCCGGCGGCGAACCGAACGGGGGCACGGTTTGTGGGGGGACGTGATGGATTTCGGCACGCAGGGCCCCGAGGCCCCGGCCGACCTGGCCTGGCTGCGAGGCGTCGATGCCTACACGATGGGCGCTTATCCACAGGCGGAGGAGGAGTTCCGGGCCGCCGTGCGGATGGACCCCGGGATGGCCGACGGCTGGCTCGGACTGCATGCGCTGCGCGTGGACACGACGACCGCGCTGCTCAGGATGTTCCGGCACCGGGACCGCTTCGGCGAACAGCGCGCCCGGCACCGCCGCACCCTCAACTCCTGGTACTGGCTGGGCTGGTGGGTGCAGCCCGTGCTGGAGAGCCCTCGCGATCTGCTGCTCGCGCATGCCTCCCACTGGCTGGACGGCCGCCACGTCCCTGAACTCGACCGGGCCCTCGCGGGCCTGCCGCCGGTGGACACCGACCATCAGGTCCGCTTTCTGCACGCCTGCCGTGCCTATCTGGTCAAGGACTGGGAACAGCTCGTCCGGCACACCGACCCGCTGATCGACGACCAGATGCTCGGCATCGAGGCGGGCCTGTTCGGCGGTATGGCCCGGGTCCGGCTAGAGATGTACGGCCAGGCCGAACCCCTTCTCTCGGCGGCCCTGATGCGCTGCCGCAGCGAGCAGCCCCAGCGCAAGGAGCTGCGCTACTGGCTGGCCCGGGCGCACGAGGGGACGGGACGGTCGGCCGCCGCCCTCCCGCTCTACCGGGCGGTGCACCGCATCGACCCCGCCTTCATGGACACCTCGGCCCGGCTCGCCGCGATCGCCGAGGGCGACGGATACGACGACGCCACCGGCCTCGCGGCGATCACGCTGTCCGGTGGGCAGGACGTCGCCGACGGGCCGGACGCCCTCGACCCGCTCTTCGGCATGGAGGGCCGGGACCTCAAGCTGTCCGGGCCCGACCTGCCGCCGACCGGGCCGCTGCCGTCCGTGATCGATCCGGCTGTGCGGGAGAAGTCGGTCGTCCCGACACCGCCCCTGCCGGCCGGCCCGACCGACCCCGCATTACTCGAGGAGGCGCTCGCCGAGCTCGAGCGCATGGTGGGTCTGGAGCCGGTGAAGCGCCAAGTCAAGGCGTTGTCCGCGCAGTTGAACATGGCCCGGCTACGGGCCGGTCAGGGACTGCCGGTCCAGCCGCCCAAGCGGCACTTCGTGTTCTCCGGGCCGTCGGGGACGGGGAAGACGACGGTGGCGCGGATCCTGGGGCGGGTCTTCTACGCCCTCGGCCTGCTCGGCGGCGACCACCTGGTGGAAGCGCAGCGCGCCGATCTGGTCGGCGAGTACCTCGGCCAGACAGCGGTGAAGGCCAACGAGCTCATCGACTCCGCGATCGGCGGCGTCCTCTTCGTCGACGAGGCCTACTCGCTCTCCAACTCGGGATACGGCAAGGGGGACGCGTACGGCGACGAGGCGCTCCAGGTGCTGCTGAAGCGGGCCGAGGACAACCGCGACCACCTCGTGGTGATCCTGGCCGGCTATCCCGAGGGCATGGACCGTCTCCTCGCCGCCAACCCCGGTCTGTCCTCCCGCTTCACCACCCGCGTCGACTTCCCCTCCTACCGGCCCCTCGAACTCACCTCCATCGGCGAGGTACTGGCCGCGGAGAACGGGGACGTCTGGGACGAGGAGGCGCTGGACGAGCTGCGGTCCATCGCGGGGCATGTCGTCGACCAGGGGTGGATCGACGAGTTGGGGAACGGGCGGTTCCTGCGGACGCTGTACGAGAAGAGCTGTGCGTACCGGGATCTGCGGTTGTCGGCCTATCCGGGGACGCTGACGAGGGACGACTTGTCGACGTTGCGGTTGCCGGACCTCATGCAGGCGTACGGGGAGGTGCTGTCGGGGCGGGGTCCGCAGGATCCGTCAGCGATGTAACACCGCTGAGCCTGCGGGCAGTCGTGCCGCCTGGCACAACTGCCCACAGCGGCGGCGGCTAGCTGGCCAGCATCTCCTCCGGCGCCCCCGACCGAGGCTCGGACACCTTCGGCACAGCCGTCACCGCACGATGCGCGGGATCCCGCACCTCGCCCACCAACAACTCCAGTACGTCCTCCAGTGCCACAAGCCCCAGCACCTTCCCGGCCCCGTCGGCCACCTGCGCAAGGTGCGTCGCGGCACGCCGCATCACGGTGAGCGCGTCGTCCAGCGGCAGTTCCGACCGCAGGGTCGTCATCGGCCGCCAGATTCGCTGCGGCACCGCCCGCTCGGACTCCTCCAGATCGAGTACGTCCTTGACGTGCAGGTACCCCATGAAGGCGCCGTTGTCCGCGACGACCGGGAAGCGCGAGTACCCGGTCCGGGCGGTGAGCGCGATGATCTGGCCCGGGGTGACCGAGGGACTGACCGTCACCAGCGACTCGCGGCCGAGGAGGACGTCGGTGACCTGGCGGGAGCCCAGTTCCAGCGCGTCCTCCAGCCGCTCCTGCTCCTCGGGGCCGAGCAGACCCGCCTGGCCGGAGTCCTCCACCAGCCGGTTGAGCTGCTCGCTGGTGAAGACCGCCTCGACCTCGTCCTTCGGCTCGACACGGAAGAGCCGCAGGATGCCCTGGGCGCAGAAGCCGAGGGCGACGGTGATCGGCTTGCAGAGGCGGGCGAAGGCGACAAGGCCGGGGCTGAGCCACAACGCGACCTTCTCCGGGGCCGCCATCGCGAGGTTCTTCGGGAGCATCTCGCCGACGACGAGGTGGAAGAAGACGACCGCCGCGAGCGCGATGACGTAGGTGAGCGGGTGGATCATCGCGTGCGGGAGATGGATCCACTCGAAGACCGGTTCCAGGATGTGCGCGACCGTCGGCTCGGCCACCGCGCCCAGCGTCAGGGAGCAGACCGTGATGCCGAACTGAGCGGCGGCCATCATCTGCGGCAGCCGCTCCAGGCCGTACAGCACCTGCCGGGCCCGGGCGGTGCCGAGCGGTTCGATCTGGCTGCGGCGTACGGAGACGAGGGCGAACTCGGCGCCGACGAAGAAGCCGTTGGCGAGGACGAGCAGTGCGGCGAACAGAAGTTGGAGCACGCTCATCGGACGGCCTCCGCGGCGACGAGGGCCGTCCTGACCAGCCGTACCCGCTCGGCGCGGTAGTGGCCCACCTGGCGCACGGCCAGCCGCCAGCCCGGCAGCTCGGCCTTGTCGCCGACGGCCGGGATCCGGCCGAGCAGGTCGGCGACCAGGCCCGCGACCGTCTCGTACGGTCCTTCGGGCACGTCGAGGCCTATGCGCTGGAGGACGTCGACGCGGCAGCTGCCGTCGACGTCCCACGCGGCCCTGCCGTCCTCCGGCGGGGCGGGGGCGAGTTCGGGCACGTCCTGACCGTCGTGCTCGTCACGGACCTCGCCGACGATCTCCTCGACGATGTCCTCCAGGGTGACGACCCCGGCCGTACCGCCGTACTCGTCGACGACGACGGCGATGGGCTGCTCGCTGCGCAGCCGGGCCAGCAGGGGCTGCACCGGCAGGGTCTCGGGAACCAGCAGGGGCGTTTGGGCGATTCGGGTGACGGGGGTGCGCAGCCGTTCGCGCGCGGGGACCGCCAGGGCGTCCTTGAGGTGGACCATGCCGACGATCTCGTCGATCCGCTCCCGGTAGACCGGAAAGCGGGACAGACCGGTGGCGCGGGTGAGATTGACGACGTCCTCGGCGGTCGCCGACGACTGCAGCGCGCTGACCTTCACCCGCGGGGTCATGACGTGCTGTGCGGTCAGCTCGGCGAGCGACAGGGTCCGTACGAACAGGTCCGCGGTGTCCTGTTCCAGGGCGCCGGCGCGTGCTGAGTGCCGGGCCAGGGAGACGAGTTCGCCGGGGGTGCGGGCGGAGGCCAGCTCCTCGGTGGGCTCGATGCCCAGGGTGCGGACGAGCCGGTTGGCGACCGCGTTCAGCCCGGCGATCACTGGACGGAACAGCCGTGCGAAGGCGTGCTGCGGGCGGGCGACGAAGCGCGCGACCTGCATCGGGCGGGAGACCGCCCAGTTCTTGGGCACGAGTTCGCCGATCACCATCTGCACGGCCGAGGCCAGCAGCATGCCGACGACCACGGCGACGCCGGGTACCGCACCGTCGGGGATGCCGATCGCCGTGAGCGGGCCGTCCAGCAGCTGGGCGAGCGCCGGTTCGGCAAGCATGCCGACGACGAGGGAGGTGATGGTGATGCCGAGCTGGGTGCCGGAGAGCTGGAAGGACAGCTCCTTCAGCGACTCGACCACCCTACGGGCGCGTTTGTCGCCCTCGGCGGCGGCCTTCTCGGCGTCCGCGCGCTCGACCGTCACCAGGCCGAACTCGGCCGCGACGAAGAAGCCGTTGGCGAGAATCAGCAGGAATGCGGCTGCGAGCAGCAGCAAGGGGGTGGTCATGCCGCCGCCTCGATATGTCGGGAGGGGGCGGCGCAGGTACTACAGGACGATCCGTCCATCGCTGGAAGGAGTCACTCCTCGGGTAGCAGGGGGCCTCTGAAGACTCGGTGGAACATCAGAGACGGAGGCGCAACGAATACGCCTCCGCCAACAGATTAATCAAGACATGGCCTTCTACGTCAGATCCCTCATCGAGTGTGCTTCGGCGAGCGCCCGCAGGGTCCTGGCGTCGGCGATGGCGCGCTGCTTGGCGATGCCCGGCTGGATGCCGAGCGCGGGCAGGCTGGTGCCGTCGCTGAGGTCGAGGAACACCCAGGGGTCGCCCGGACGCAGGTTCACCTGAAGGATTTCGGCCCATTCGAGATGCCGCCGGCCGGCGATGTTCACGACGCTCACCCCGGTCTCGTCGGCGACCACTTTCGGCCGGGCGAGCATCAGGAGGACGCCGCACAGCAGGGCCGCCGTGAAGATGAAGCTGAGGCGCTCGCCGGGGCTGAGCTGCTCCAGCAGCAGCGCGACGGTCGTGATGACGACGAAGATCGCGGCAGCGGCGGTGAGCAGGACGGCCCGGGTGCGAGTCGGCCGGAAGGTGACGGGGAGGGCGGGCAGGTCGGACATGTTCTCCACTGCCTCTCAGAGACGGCAGGCGTGGATGGCCGTGGTCAGGATGGCCCGGGCACCGATGTCGTACAGGTCGTCCATGATCCGCTGGGCTTCCTTGGCGGGGACCATCGCGCGGACGGCGACCCAGCCCTCGTTGTGCAGCGGGGAGACGGTCGGCGACTCCAGGCCGGGCGTGAGCGCGACGGCCTTCTCCAGCTGCTCGACGCGGCAGTCGTAGTCCATCATCACGTACGTCCGGGCGACCAGGACGCCCTGGAGGCGGCGCAGGAACTGCTGCACCTTGGGCTCCTCGCCGTTCTCGCCGGTGCGGCGGATCACGACGGCCTCGGACTTCATGATGGGCTCGCCGATGACCTCGAGGCCCGCGTTGCGCAGGGAGGTGCCGGTCTCGACGACGTCCGCGATGACTTCGGCGACACCGAGTTCGATGGCGGTCTCGACGGCGCCGTCGAGGTGGACGACCGAGGCGTCGATGCCGTGGTCGGCGAGGTGCTTGGCGACGATGCCCTCGTAGGAGGTCGCGACCGTCATGCCGTTGAGGTCCTTCACGCCACCTGCCGTGCCCGGCTTGGTGGCGTAGCGGAACGTGGAGCGGGCGAAGCCGAGCGGGAGGATCTCCTCGGCGTTGGCGCCGGAGTCGATGAGCAGGTCACGGCCGGTGATGCCGATGTCGAGGCGGCCGGAGGAGACGTAGATCGCGATGTCGCGGGGGCGGAGGTAGAAGAACTCGACCTCGTTGTGCGGGTCGACGATCCGCAGTTCCTTGGACTCGCGGCGCTGCTGGTAGCCGGCCTCATGCAGCATCTCCGCCGCAGGGCCGGACAGTGAACCCTTGTTGGGGACGGCGATGCGCAGCATGAGGTCGGCTTCCTTTGCTTGAAGGGTGGTGCGGGGGACGGGGATTCACAGGTGGGCGTAGACGTCGTCCAGGGAGATGCCGCGGGCGACCATCATCACCTGAACGTGGTAGAGCAGCTGCGAGATCTCCTCGGCGGCCGCCTCCTTGCCCTCGTACTCGGCGGCCATCCAGACCTCGGCGGCCTCTTCGACGACCTTCTTGCCGATGGCATGGACGCCCTTCCCGACCAGTTCTGCGGTGCGGGAAGTGGCGGGGTCGCCGGTGGCGGCCTTCTGCTGGAGCTCGGTGAAGAGCTCCTCGAACGTCTTCTTGGACATGGTGGCGCCCACTTTACGCGGTGGGGCGACCGACCTAACGCCACGGCTCGGATACTGAGCGGAGGGTCGCCGCCGTCGCCACCGCGGCCGTCACCGCCTCGTGTCCCTTGTCCTCGTTCGAGCCGGGCAGCCCGGCCCGGTCGAGGGCCTGCTCGTCGGTGTCGCAGGTCAGCACGCCGAAGCCGATGGGGACGCCGGTGTCGACGGAGACCTGGGTGAGGCCCTGGGTGACGCCCTGGCAGACGTACTCGAAGTGGGGGGTGCCGCCGCGGATGACGACACCGAGGGCGACGATCGCGTCGTAGCCGCGGCCCGCGAGGACCTTCGCGACGACCGGGAGTTCCCAGCTGCCGGGGACCCTGAGGAGGGTCGGCTCGTCGATGCCGAGGTCGTGCAGGGCGCGCAGGGCGCCGTCCACCAGGCCGTCCATCACCTTCTCGTGCCACTGTGCCGCGATGACGGCGACCCGCAGGTCCCCGACGTTGCGTACGGACAGTTCCGGTGCACCCTTGCCGCTCACGTCTCTCCTCGGTTCTGTTCTTACTGGTTGCCGCAGGTGGACACGGCAGGCGTGTCCAGCCAGGGCAGGTCGTGCCCCATCCGGTCCCGCTTGGTGCGCAGGTAGCGGAGGTTGTGCTCGCCCGCCTGTACGGGCATCGGCTCGCGGCCGTTGACCTTGAGGCCGTGCCGGACGAGCGCGTCGGTCTTGTCGGGGTTGTTGGTCATCAGGCGCACGCTGCGGACGCCGAGGTCCTCGAGGATCTGGGCGCCGGCGCCGTAGTCCCGGGCGTCGGCGGGCAGGCCGAGTTCCAGGTTGGCGTCGAGGGTGTCGCGGCCCCGCTCCTGAAGCTCGTACGCCCGCAGTTTGGACAGCAGCCCGATGCCGCGGCCCTCGTGGCCGCGCAGATAGACCACCACTCCCCTGCCCTCGGCCTGGATGCGCTCGAGGGAGGCGCTCAGCTGGGGGCCGCAGTCACAGCGCAGGGAGTGGAAGATGTCGCCGGTGAGGCATTCGGAGTGGACGCGGACGAGGACGTCCTCGCCGTCGCCGATGTCGCCGTGCACGAGGGCGACGTGCTCGACGCCGTCGACGGTGGAGCGGTAGCCGTACGCCGTGAAGTCGCCGAAGGCGGTGGGGAGTTGGGTCTCGGCCTCGCGGCGGACGGTGGGCTCGGAGGTGCGGCGGTAGGCGATCAGGTCCTCGATGGAGATGATCGTCAGGCCGTGCTTGCGGGCGAACGGGATCAGTTCGGGGAGGCGGAGCATACGGCCGTCCTCTCCCGCGATCTCGACGATCGCGCCGGCCGGGCGCAGCCCCGCGAGGCGGGCGAGGTCGACGGCGGCCTCGGTGTGGCCGTCGCGCACCAGCACGCCGCCGGGCCGGGCGCGCAGCGGGAAGATGTGGCCGGGGCGGACGAAGTCGTCGGCCTGGGCCTCGCCGCCCGCGAGGAGTTGCAGGGTGGTGGCGCGGTCGGCGGCGGAGATGCCGGTGGTCACGCCGTGCGCGGCGGAGGCGTCCACGGAGACGGTGAACGCGGTCTTCATGGACTCGGTGTTGTCGTCGACCATCTGCGGCAGCCGCAGCCGGTCCAGCTCACCGCCCTCCATGGGGGCGCAGATCAGGCCACGGCACTCGCTCATCATGAAGGCGACGATCTCGGGGGTCGCCATCTCGGCGGCGATGACGAGGTCGCCCTCGTTCTCCCGGTCCTCGTCGTCGACGACCACGACCGGGCGGCCGGCGGCGATGTCGGCGATGGCCTGCTCGATCGGGTCGAGCGACCAGTCCTCGATGTTGTCGGTGCTGTAAAGGATCGGTGCCGCGGTCATGCCGGCGCTCCTTCCAGAACGGGCCGCGCGTCCTCGCGGGAGCGCAGCCACCAGTCGCGCATGCCCCACAGGACGAGTGCGCCGTAGATGACGTAGACGAAGCCGGAGAAGGCGTAGCCGTTGGCGAAGTTGAGCGGCACGCCGACCAGGTCGACGAGCAGCCAGGCGAACCAGAACTCGACCATGCCGCGGGCCTGGGCGTACATGGCGACGATCGTGCCGACGAAGATGTACGCGTCCGGCCAAGGGTCCCAGGACAGGGTCGGGTATGCCTTGAAGAGCAGGGCGACCGCGACCGTGCCCGCCGCGGCGGCGGCGATCATCGCCGCGCGCTCGCGCCAGGTGGCGAACCGGACGGAGATATGGCCGTCCGCCGCGCGGTCCTTGCCGCGCTGCCACTGCCACCAGCCGTACAGCGCGACGGCCATGACGACCGCCTGCTTGCCGGCGCTGCCCGTCAGATGGCCGAAGAAGGCACCGAAGAGGATGAGGCCGGCGGCGAACTGCACCGGCCAGGTCCACAGGGAGCGCCGCCAGCCCAGCGCGAGGGCGATCAGGCCGAGGACGTTGCCGACCATGTCCGACCAGATGATGTGCTGGCCGAAGAGGACGAACGCCTCGGAGTTCAGCCAGCTCACCGGTCCGCCTCTCGGCCCGCCGCGAGCAGCCGCTCGACGTACTTGGCGATGACGTCGACCTCGAGGTTGACCGGATCGCCGGGCTGCTTGAGGCCGAGCGTGGTCAGGGCGAGGGTGGTGGGGATCAGGCTGACGGAGAAGTGGTCGGGGCCCGCGTCGACGACGGTGAGGCTGATGCCGTCGACGGTGATGGAGCCCTTCTCGACGACATAGCGCGTGAGGTCCGCGGGGAGGGAGATCTTCACGATCTCCCAGTTGTCGGACGGCTTGCGCTCCAGGATCTCGCCGGTGCCGTCGACATGGCCCTGCACGATGTGGCCGCCGAGGCGTGCGCCGACCGCGGTGGGGCGTTCGAGGTTGACGCGGGAGCCTGCGGCGAGGATGCCCAGGCTGGAGCGGTTGAGTGTCTCGGCCATGACGTCGGCGGTGAACTCGTCGCCCTCGTGGTCGACGACGGTGAGACAGACACCGTTCACGGCGATGGAGTCGCCGTGCTTCGCGCCCTCGGTGACGACGGGGCCGCGCAGCCGGAAACGGGAGGCGTCGCCGAGGTTCTCGACGGCGGTGATCTCGCCCAGCTCTTCGACGATTCCGGTGAACACTTCCCGGGTCCTCCTGCCTCTTCGGGCACGGACTCCGGGGCTGTCGATGACGACAGAATGTACGGACTGCGGCACTGGGCGACGCCGGACGGACCCGTCCCCGAGGGAACGAGCAAGATCGGCGGCGCGCACGAATGCCCGCCCGCCGCGCACTGCCTCCCATCCGGACTTTAACCGTCGGTCCAGGAATTTCACCTGGTCAACCGATCACTGGAGGCGATCGGGTCGCGGACTGTAACCGCCGGTTCGGACTTTCACCGACCCCGGAGTGCGCTGCTTCTGGTACAGAGCCAGTGTGCCACGCCTGATCGAGGTCCATACGGGTGAAGGGTGTGGAGTGGCTCACAGACGGTGTGCCTGGACTTCCCGGGCGGGCCATGACGGGCCCAACTCCCCCCTGGGGTGAGGGTCTTGAGATTGGTCCATACCTATTGACGTACTGGTCTAGTCCTTTCTAAGCTCCTGTGCCAAGGTCTCATCCCGAGCAGACCGGCCCGGCGGCGGTGACGACGGCCCTTGCCCGCCGTCGGGCCCTCCCATCCCCCGCCCGTGTGCCCTCTGGCAGGGTGAAGTCATGAGGTCGTCACCAACCTCTGTCTCTCCCGGCTGACCTCGGCCACCGTGAAGTCCAGGCCCGAGGTCAACGGCGAGAGCGCGCTGGCGGCATGGGACGGCGGGACGCTGATCGGCGTGGCCGCGGTGGACGCGCGGGACGGGTTGATCGTAGGGATGCGGGCCGTGGTGAACCCCGAGAAGCTGGAATTCGTACGACGTCAGCTCGGCGCGGAAGGGACGGAAGCGGCATGACCACGATTCTCGTGACCGGCGGTACCGGAACGCTCGGGCGGCATGTCACCGAGCGGTTGCGAGCGGACGGGCACGAGGTGCGGGTGCTCAGCAGGCACAGCGCGCCGTACGCCGTCGATCTGCGCGAGGGCGGCACCGGACTGGACGCGGCCGTCGCGAGCGTGGACACGATCGTGCACTGCGCCTCCAGTCCGCGCGGCGGTGACGAGCAGGCGGCGGAGCGTCTCATCGCGGCCGCGCACCGGGCGGGTGTGGGCCATCTGGTCTACATCTCGATCGTCGGCGTGGACCGGGTGCCGTTCGGCTACTACAAGTCCAAGCTCGCCGTGGAGAGGCTCGTCGGGGACTCGGGGACTCGGGGCTGGACTGGACGGTGCTGCGCACGACGCAGTTCCACGATCTGCTGGCGCAGGTGTTCGGGGCGCTGGCCAAGCCGCCCGTGATGCTGCTGCCGGCCGGTGTCTCCGACCAGCCGATCGAGGTGGCCGAGGTCGCGAACCGGCTCGCCGAGCTGGCCGCGGGGGCTCCTGCCGGGCGCGTCGAGGACATGGGAGGACCGGAGGTACGGTCCTTGGAATCGCTGGCCCGCGCGTATCTGGCGGCGACGGGCCGGAAGCGGCGGATCCTGAACGTGCCGCTGGCGGGCAAGGCGTACCGGGCGTTCCGTGCGGGCGGACACCTCACACCCGAACTGGCCGTGGGGAAGGGGACGTTCGAGGAGTACCTCGCGGCTCGGTACGGGGCGGGGCAACGGCCGTGAGCAACGGTCCGTCGGCTACCGCTCTCCCGTGAGCGCCGTGCCCCTCGGCTAGCGTTCCTCCCCCGGCGCGAACAGCTTCTCCTGAGCCCGGTCGCGAGCGGTCAGCAGGGCCCCGCGCAGCACCGCGCCGCCGCCGAGGCTGCTGGCGCGTACCTCCGTGGGCAGCGGCGACATCCGGGCGAGCCGTCGGTGCACCCGAGCCGCCAGCTCGTCCCCGCCCGCCCGGCCGACCTCGCCCGCCAGCACCACACAACCGGGGTCCAGTACGGAGACGACGGCGGCGACGCCGAGGACCACGCGGTCGGCGAGGGCGTCGAGGAAGCGGTGGGCTGCCTCGACATCGGCGGTCGCTTGGTCGGCACCTCCAGCATGGTCGGCACCCCCGTCCACATCACGCCCGCTCGCGCCGACCAGGCCTTCCCCAGCCGCCGCCCCCGTCACCCGCCCCACCGCCGCCCGGACCAGCCGTACCGCACGCGGCTCGTCGGCCGCGCCGGATGCCGTGATGCCGTGCTCGGCCGCCGGCGTCGCGATCGCCGCCGCGCCGGATGCCGTGACCCCGTGCTCCGCCGCCAGCGTCGCGATCGCCGCCGCGCCGGCCAGGGAGTGGAAGCCGCCCTCGCAGTCGGTCGCCGAGGGCAGGCCGGTGGTGCCCGGTACCGGCAGGAAGCCGAGTTCGCCGGCGCCGCCGGAGGCGCCGCGGCGGAGGCGGCCGTCGAGGACGACGGCGGCGCCGATGCCCATGCCGAGCCAGAGCAGGACGAAGGTGTCGCGGTCCCGGGCGGCGCCGTCGCGCATCTCGGCCAGGGCGGCGAGGTTGGTCTCGTTCTCGACGTTGACGCGGGCGTCCGGGAAGCGTTCCTGAAGGGCGGCCACCAGTCGGCGATGCCACTCCGGCAGGCCCGAGGAGTCCCGGAGTTCACCGTCGGCCGGGTCGATCAGGCCGGGCGCGCCGATCCCCACGGTGTGCAGCCGCCCCCACTCCTGGGCGGGCGCGCGTGGAGGCGCCGCCAGCGTCCCGGCCTCCTTCACCGCGCGCTCGACCAGCGTCACCGCCTGCTCCACCGCCGGTCCCGTGCCGGTGTCGTCGCCGATCGGCACGGACGCGTCGGCGAGCACCCTGCCGAGCAGGTCGGCGACGACGACGGAGACGCCCTCGGTGCGGACGTCGAGCGCGGCCAGCTGGGCCCGGTCGGCGACGATCCCGTACACCTTCGCGTTCGGCCCGCGCCGCTGCTCGCCCGACTCCCCCACCACCTCGATCAGTCCGGCGGCGGTGAGGCGTTCGACGAGGTCGGCGACGGTTGGCCGGGACAGGCCGGTCAGCTGCTTCAACTGCCCCGCCGTCAAGGGGCCCTCCTGCTGGAGCAGACGCAGGGCGAGCCGGTCGTTGATGGCTCGGGCGGTACTCGGGGATGCGGGCATGCCGGGATCCTTCCAGATCGGGCGGCCGGTATTCCGCTATCTATCAGGCAGGCTTCCTGATAGTTTACGCGGCGCGAGCGGGAACCATGAGCCAGGGAGGGGCCGGAGAATGAGTGCAGTGGTGTACGACCTTCGTGAGGTGAGGCGGGCCCGCTATGCCGTGGCCGCCGTCTTCGCCGTGCACGGCGCCGTCACCGGCTCCTTCGCGACCCGGGTGCCCTGGATCCAGGACCATGCGGGGGTGAGCGCGGGCCAGTTGGGACTCGCTCTCGCCTTCCCGGCGCTCGGCGCCTCCGTCGCGATGCCGCTCGCGGGCCGGATCAGCCACCGTTTCGGCGCCCGGACCGCCCTGCGCGGCCTGATCGCACTGTGGACGCTCTCACTGGTTCTGCCCGCCCTCGCCCCGAACTTGCTGACGCTGTGCCTGGCCCTGTTCACGTACGGCGCCACGGCGGGCATGTCGGACGTGGCGATGAACGCGCTCGGCGTCGAGGTGGAGAACCGTCTGGGCCGCTCGATCATGTCCGGCCTGCACGGCATGTGGAGCGCGGGCGCCCTGATCGGCTCGGCGGGCGGCACGCTCGCCGCGCACCTCGGCGCGGACGCCCGACTGCACCACACGCTGGCGGCGGCCGTCCTGACCGTACTCGGCGTCGCCGCCTGCGCCTGGGTGCTCGACCTCCAGCCCGCCGAGGACGAGGAACCGCCGCCCCGCTTCGCCCTGCCGCCCAGGTCGGCGCTGCTGATCGGCGCGGTCGGGTTCTGCGCGGTGTTCGCGGAGGGCGCGAGCCTGGACTGGTCGGCGGTCTATCTGCGTGACCAACTGGAAACCTCGGCCGGTCTGGCGGCGGCCTGTACGACGGGCTTCACGCTCACCATGGCGATCGCCCGGATCGCCGGGGACAAGGTGGTGGACCGGTACGGCTCGGTGCGCACGGTGCGCACGAGCGGCGTCCTCGCCGTCCTCGGCGGGCTGCTGATCGTCGTCTCGGATCATCCGGCGGTGGCGATGAGCGGCTTCGCGCTGATGGGCCTGGGCATCGCCGTGGTCGTCCCGCTGTGCTTCGCCGCGGCGGGCCGCAGCGGGTCCAACCCCAGCCTGGCCATAGCGGGCGTCGCGACGATCACCTACACCTCGGGCCTGATCGCACCCAGCGCCATCGGCACGCTGGCCCAGGCGACCAGCCTGGTGGTGTCGTTCGGGCTGGTGACCGTCCTGTCCGGCGGGCTCGTCGCCTTCGCCGGCGTGCTGCGCGCGGGCGACCGAGACCGGCCGAAGGTCAGCGCGCCGGACACGGCGGTTCCCGACCCTCGGCCCTGAGACGGCCACCAGCCTGGTCCGGTCAGCCCGCGATCGAGTCCAATTGCTCGGTCGCCGGGCGCAGCGCCCACAGGTCACCGCCGGGCGGCGCCTCCAGCAGCGGCACGGCCTGCCGCGCCCGGGCGTCGCCCGCGTCGGCCGCCGCGTGTACGACGTCGGTCGCCGCGTACCGGTGGAACTCCATCTCCGGATGCGGCCACGCCTCGGCGCCGGTCGCGGCGGGCAGTAGATACCGCACCGCCTTGAACAGGCTCTGCCCGTCCGGGCCTTGATGGGCCCACAGGTTCACGCCGAGGTTCCGGCCGATGGCCGCGAGCCGCGTGTAGGCGACGAGGTCGAAGGTCGAGTAGTGCCAGCTGCGGGTGCGGGTCAGCTCCTGCGGCTGGCTGCCGTCGGCCGCGATCTGCGGATCGATACGTCGGGAACCCGCCTCGCGGACCGTCGTGCGGGCCAGTTCCCTGTCGCCGGTCGCGTGCGCGAGGGCGGCGAGCTGCATGTCGTAGAACGTGCCGTGGTTGTTGGTCGCGGCGGCCTCCTGCTTGCCGAACTCGCTGTTCTTCAGCCAGTCGAGGAAGTCGGCGTTCCAGCGGTCCATCCGCGTGCGGTCGGCCTTCGTCCAGCCGGGGGCGCCCGTGCGGAGGATCGCCAGCGCGTCGACGACGGCGGTGTAGGACTGCGAGAAGTCGATGATGCCGATCGCCCGGCCGTCGTACTTGCAGGGGATGAACTGTGCGTGGTTCAGGTTCGGGTTCATCCGTGTGGCCGGGTCGAGGAACCAGGTGCGCAGAATGCGTCCGGCCTTCTCGGCGTACCGCGGCCGGCCCGTGTAGTACCAGGCGAGCGCCAGGTCGTACGTCGAGTCGAAGACCTTCTCGACGTCCTGGCGGTCGGTACCGCTGTCCACCTCGGGGTTGCGCTCCCCGTCGCGCTGGACGTAGGGGCAGCCCCAGGGGTTGTCGGCGGTGGGGGGCTTGGTGGGCCACCAGTAGGGCGCCTGGCTCAGGTAGTCGTGGACGTCACCGCCGGGCGCGGGCTTGGGCTTGTCGACGACCGTCCAGGGGCCCTTGTCCAGCCAACGGTCGGCGCGGGCAGTCAAGTCCCGCAGGGCACGGCGGAGTTGGGGGTCGCCTCGGTCGAGCCGGATCTTCGTCTGCTTGAGCCGGGTGCCGTCGAGGACTGCCGTCTCCGGGACCTTGGGAGCCGTGCCCTCGGCGGCGGTCGCCGGGACGATCCCCGTGGCGAACACGGCCGCCAGGACCGGCAGGACGCTCAGGCGTTGTCTTGCACTCATCGAGCCTCCGATCACAGATGTGAACATCGTTCATGAGCAGGACTGGGTGAGCGTAAGACCGGCAGGTACAAGTGACAATGACTCGGACGGCCTTCATGTACGGAGTCGCGACGCAGCTACCGCCACCGGCCGAGGGGATCTCCTACGACGACGCCAGGTCGAAGGCGTACGACGGACTGAACGTGCCCGGCGTGCCCTTGCAGCCGTCCGACTCCCCCGGCAGCTTGACCCACAGGTAGCCGTCGATGCGGGCCTCGCCGGTGTTCAGGGTGGGCGCCCGGCCGATCTTCCGGCCGGCCGGGTCGCACCACTGGCCGTCGGGCGGGGCGCCGTTGCCGTTGCGGCTTGTGTCGATGACGGCGCCGAGGGAGGCGGGGCCGCCGAGGGCGTCGAGGACCTGTCGGTCGTAGGCGATCTCGTCGGCCGTGCGGTGGAAGTTGGAGACGTTGCTGAAGATGCCGTCGGAGGAGGCGGCCGAGGCGGCGCCCGCCTGCTTCAGCAGAGCCGCCTGCTTGGCGGCCGGGTTCCAGCCGGAGTGGCCCGCGTCGAAGTAGACCCGCGCCTTGGGGTTCGCGGCCTTGAGGACGCGGCCCGCGCGGGCCAGCGAGGCGAAGCGGTCGGCGCGGGCACCCGCGGAGAGACAGTCGGACTGGGCGATAGAGTCGGGCTCCAGAATCACGATGACGTCACCGGAGCCCAGCCCCGCCGCGAAGGCGTCGATCCAGGCGTCGTACGCCCCGAGGTCGGGCGCACCGCCGTCCGAGTACCCGCCGCAGTCGCGGTCCGGGATGGCGTACGGCACGATCACCGGCGCCCGGCCCTGCGCCGCGCCGCCGGAGGTGACCGCGCGGACCCGGTCGGTGATGGTGGCCGGTGTGTAGTCGGCGAACCACACGGCCGCCGGATGATCGGCGATACGGGACTCGATGACCGCGTGGCGCGGGTCGCCGGGGTTGGCGCGGACCCAGTCGAGCACCTGGGACTCGGGGTGGCGGTAGAGCCGTGTGGACGCGGCGGCGGTCTGCTGCGTCGGCTCCGTCTTCGTGGGCGAGGGGGTCGGCTTCTCTTCCTCCCTCTTCTTCGAGGGAGACGGCGACGGGGTCGGGGAAGCGGACGCCTTCGTCGACGAGGACGCCGACGGGATTGCGGGCAGCGGTTCCAGGCGTGGGGAGCTGGTCACCTCGGGCCTGGCCTCGTCGGACCCTCGTCCGTCGTCGAGCGCGGACATCATGCCGGTCACCGTGCCGATGGCGACCACGACCGAGGCCGCCGCGACCATGGCGCCGCGCCGGGCGGCGCTTCTGCGCTCGGCCCTGCGTGCGGCCAGGCGGCGGGCACGTGAGCCTGACACAGTCCAGCTCCCCCCTTGTTTCGCACCCTGCGCGACGTTCTCCCCCTGCGCGACGGGCGCGTTACCCCATTCCGGCGAAGCGTCGGGCCCGCCGGTACCCCGGCCAGCCTAGGCCTGCGACCCTGCGTGCATGGCGCAATTGGAACAGATCACCACACCCGTCGACACGGTCGTCTCCCGCATGCGCGCCCTCGACGCGGCCCTGCCCGAGCGGGACGGGCTCGCCGTGTTCAACCGCGTCTACCTCACCGTCACGGAGGCCGTCGACCGGCGTATCGACGCGGGCCGGTTCACCGACCCACGGGCCGCGATCACGCTGGATGTGCGGTTCGCGGAGCGGTACTTGGCGGCCGTGGACGCGGTTGCCGACGAGCGGCGCCCGCCGGCCTGCTGGCGGCCCCTGTTCCAGTACCGCCGCCATCCCGGGGTACGTCCGCTGCAGTTCGCGCTGGCGGGCATCAACGCGCACATCGGTCACGATCTGGCGCTCGCGGTCGTGGACGCCTGTCGTACGCTCGGCTGCGAACCCGCCGAGCTGGAGGACGAGTTCGACCGCGTGGGGGATCTCCTCGTCTCGCTGGAGGAGCGCATCCGCGAAGATCTGATGCCGGGCCCCGATCTCCTCCAGATCGCCGACCCGCTCACCCATCTGCTCGGCTCCTGGAGCCTGGAGCGGGCCCGGGACGCCACCTGGTCGACGGCCCGGGCACTGTGGGCGCTGCGTGAACTCCCCGATGTCGCCGAGGAGTTCACCGAGCGACTGGACGCGGTGGTGGGGTTCGCGGGGCGGATGCTGCTCACCCCGCTCCCCGACTGAGCCGGGTCAGTCCTCCGGGAGCTCCACCGGCGCGATCTCGTCGTACACGTCGCCCGGGCCGGGGTTGGTCGCGTCGGTCTCTCCGCCGAAGTGGTGCATGACGCCCCACACCGCGTTCAGCGCGGTCTGGATCGCGCCCTCGGCCCAGCCCGCCGTCCAGGAGATGTCGTCGCCGGCCAGGAAGATGCCCCGCTTGTCCTCGGGCAGCCGGTCCTGCATGAAGTGCGTGAACAGGCGCCGCTGGTAGCGGTAGTGACCGGGCAGGTTGGCCTTGAACGCGCCCATGAAGTAGGGCTCGTTCTCCCAGGACACGGTCACCGGGTTACCGATGATGTGCTTCCTGATGTCGACTTTCGGATAGATCTCGCCCAGCGACTTGAGCATGACCTCCATCCGCTCGTTCGCGGACAGCGGCAGCCACTTCAGGCTGTCGTCGCACCAGGTGTACGACAGACAGATCACCGCGGGCCTGTCGGGGCCGTCGTCGAGGAGGTAAGTCCCGCGCGTCATACGGTCGGTGAGGGTCATCGACATGACGTCGCGGCCGGTCTCCTCGTCCTTGTCGAGCCAGAAGGGCCGGTCGACGGGGACGAAGAGCTTGGAGCTCTCCATGTAGTGGGTGCGCTCGATCGCGGTCCAGTGGTCGATCGGGAACAGCGAGTCGTCGCAGGCGATCTTCGACAGTAGCATCCATGACTGGGCGGTGAAGACGGCCGCCTTGAAGGTGCGGATGTCGCCATTCGCGTCGGTGACGGTGATGTGGTTGCCGGCGGTGCGGTGCAGGCGGGTCACGGCGGGGCGCGGTTCACCGTTGTCGTGCAGGGACTTCAGCGAGGTGCCGTACGCCCAGTGCACGATCTTCTCCGGCTCGCGCTCCCAGAGCCTGAGCGGCAGCTGCTGCGAGCCGCCGACGATGCCGCGGTGGTGGTCGTCGGCCTCGGTGTAGACGACCCGCAGGATCTCCAGGATCGAGTTGGGGAAGTCGGTGTCCCAGCCGCCGGTGCCGAAGCCGACCTGGCCGAAGATCTCGCGGTGCCGGAAGGACTTGAAGGCCTCGGAGTCACAGAGGAAGCCGTAGAAGGTCTGGTTGTCGAGCTTCTCGACGAGCTTCGCCCAGATCTCCCGGATGCGCGGTACGTCACGCTCGCGCAGGGCCCGGTTCATGTCGGAGAAGTCGGCGCCCTCCTCCAGACACCTGTTCCAGGCCTCGGCGACGTCCCGGTAGACCTGCGGCAGGTCGTCGACCGTCTCGGCGTAGTGCGACTCGCCCTTGAGGTCGACGACCGTCGAAGGGGTGGCCTCCGCAAGGGGGTTGGGGAAGGGCCGGGTCTTCAGGCCCACCAGGTCGATGTAGTGCTGGAGCGCCGTGGAGGACGGCGGGAAGCGCATCGCGCCCATCTCGGCGGTGAGGGAAGGGTCGCAGCCGTCGAAACCGACGGTCCGCAGCCGGCCGCCGATCTGGTCGGCCTCGTAGACCAGGGGCTTGAGGCCCATCTTCATCAGCTCGTAGGCGGCCACGATGCCGGACAGCCCGCCGCCGATCACCGCGACCTCGGTGCCGTGCTCGGTCGCGGGTATCTGGCCGAGGCCCGCAGGGTGGGCGAGGAAGTCGTCGTACGCGTACGGGAAGTCCGGACCGAACATGGTGATCGGCGGCTGCTGCGCGTCGGCGTGCTGGACGGCGTTGGGCACCGTGGACGTCATGGGGTAGGGACTCCTTGCACGAACAGAGCGGGGTGGGGGTTCAGGTGAGGGACCCGTAGAGGCCGGGGCGGCGGTCCTGCAGATACGGGTTGGCCTCGCGGGAGGCGGCGAGGAAGGCCGGGGCGACGTCCGCGAGGAGCAGCTCCTCGCCGCGGCCGGCGCGGGTGCGGGCGATCCCGTCGGGTCCGGCCAGCGTGGAGAGGCCGATGAACTCGAACTCGCCCTCCTGGCCGACCCGGTTCACGTACGCGACGTACATCTGGTTCTCGAAGGCCCGCACCGGGACCACGGACTCGGCGACGAACTGGAACGGGTGCATCTGCGCGGTCGGCACCAGGAGGAGGTCGGTGCCGGCGAGAGCGTGGGCGCGGACGTTCTCCGGGAACTCGATGTCGTAGCAGATCATGAGGCCGACGCGGAGGCCGTTCAGCTCGGCCTGGACGACCGGCTGCTCGCCCGGGGTGAAGTGATCGCGCTCGAAGCAGCCGAAGAGATGGGTCTTGCGGTAGTTCGCGAGGCGGGTGCCGTCGGCGGAGATCAGCTGGGCGGAGTTGAAGACGGTCTCGCCGGAGCGCTCGGGGTAGCCGTAGGTGATCGCGAGGCCGTGTCGCGTGGCGGTCTCGGCGACGGCGTCGGCCCAGTCGCCGTCCGCGGGTTCGGCGAGGCGGGCGATGTCGTCGCCGATGGCATACCCGGTCAGGAACATTTCCGGCGCGACCAGCAGCCCGGCACCGGCGTCCGCCGCCCGGCCCGCGGCCTCGTCGAGGACCTTGAGGTTCTCGACGACGGAGCCGGGGCGGCCGGAGCTCTGGAGCAGGGCGGTGCGCATGCGTGAACCTCACCGGGACGGAAGGGTGGTTGTGGGGGCCACGTAGACGGTACGGGCGGCCGGCTCAGGCGGACAAGGAGGAGCCGTTGCGCGTCAGTGAGCGGAATGTTGCGTCCGTTCCGGCTCCGGCGTCGATTCGTTGCGCGACCTCGGGCGGAGGTCCAGTACCCCCTGAGGCGCAGATCACCGCGGTGCCCCCGCCGGACGGCGGAGGCAGGGTGCCGCCCCTGGCGCGATGTGGCGCGGGCGCCGCCCGGCGAGAGTGGTGAGCGTCCGGTTGACCTGCGGAAAGGACCGCCATGAACCGCCGTACGAAGACCGCCGTACTCGGCGCCGCGCTGCTGCTCACCGCCGGAGCGGCGGGATCGGCCACTGCCGGTGACGAGCGACAAGACGCACGACAAGGTGCCACCGCTGGTGACGAGCGGCGCGAGGCCGCCGCGCTCACCGGCACCGCGAAGCTCTACCGCGTCGCCGGGGACGACATCACCTTCACCTTCGACGCACATCTGGCGGCGAAGAACACCGACGACCCGATGAAGGCGACCGGCACCTTCCAGTGGAGCCACTACTCACTCGACGGCGAAGGCGGCTGGGCGAAGGCCAAGGTCGACTGCCTGGTCACCGGCGGCAAGGTGGCCGTGGTGTCCGGGGTCGTCACGGACACGGACCTCGACGGGGTGGAGGGCATCCGGGTGGGCATCACCGTCCACGACACCGGCGGACTCGACCGGCTCGGCTACAGCTGGGCGGCAAGTGAGGACCTGGGGACGAAGGACCTGCCCAAGTGCGTGAGCTCGGCACCGTTCGAGCGGGTGAAGAAGGGCACGGGCGACTTCAGGGTCGTGCCCTGGCAGCCGGGCTTCTAGATCTCGCGCAGCCGCGCGACGATCACCCGCAGCAGTTCGGGGTCGGCGGCGGGACCGTCCGGCCCCGTCCGCCGCGGTTCGTCGATGCGTACGAGTCCGGCCTCGGCCAGATCCCCGAGCAGTACGCGTACGACGGTCAGCGGCAGGTCGGCGTCCGCGGCGAGCTCGACGACCGGGCGAGGGCCGCGGTGCGCCAGGGCGAGCAGGGAGGCTCGGGCGTGGTCCACGCCCGGCGGTCCGCCGTCCGGCCGTAAAGCCGTGACCTGCGCCAGCATGTCGATGTGGTCCGCGGGCCGGGTGCGGCCGTGCGTGACGGTGTAGGGGCGCACCATCGCCCCGGTCTCGTCCTCGTACCAGTGCTCGTCGTCGGTCACGGGCGGATCAGGGGTCTGCCGGGTCGGCGGCGGCCGACCGTGCGCCGGTGGCCAGATGCCGGCCGACGCGGCGGACGAGCAGGGCCATCTCGTGGGCGAGCTGTCCGACGTCGGTCTGTGTACCGCTGAGCACGGCGAGCCGGGTGCCGTCGCCGGCCGGGGTGATGAAGAGGTAGGCGTCGTCGAGCATCACCATCGTCTGCCGCACCTTTCCCGCGGCGAACCGCTCCCCTGCCGAGCGGGCGAGCCCGTGGAAGCCGGAACTGACGGCGGCGAGGTGCTCGATGTCCCTGGCCGCCATGCCCTCCGACATGCTCAGCGGGAGGCCGTCGGCGGTGAGGAGTACGGCCTGGCGGACGTGATCGGTCCGCGCGACGAGGTCGTCGAGGAGCCAGCCGAGGTCGGTGCCGGCGCGTTCTGGAACGGAGTTCTGGTCAGGGCGCATCGTCGGCGTCCGTCCCCTCGGTATCGGTTCGCTGCGTGGTGTCGGCGGGCAGGCCTTTGCGTCCGCGGTCGGTGCCGCGTTGGAAGGCCCCGAAGATCGCTCGCATCTCATCGGGCGTGACGTCGGGCATTCCATCCGTGACCGGCGCGTCCGTGGCCGGCCCGTCGTCGCGCAGGCCCTCGGCGAGCGATGCCTGGCGGACGCGGGTGGGCAGAGCGGGCGTGGCCCGGTCGCGACCGCGCAGGGCGAGCACGGCCGCCCCGCTCCCGGACTCCTCCCGCCCCTTCCGTGACGGCGGCGCCTCGGACGGCCCCGCACTCCGCACCACCGACGACGCCCCCGGCCTCCCGCTCTCCGCCGCCTCCGGCGTCCGCCCGTCCACCTCCGCCAAAACGGCTTCCGGCAGTAGCACCACCGCCGTCGTCCCGCCGTACGGCGACCCGCACAGCGTGACCTCGATGCCGTGCCGCGCCGCCAGCCGGCCCACGACGTACAGGCCCAGCCGGTCGTGCCAGGTCGGGTCGAAGTGGTCCGGGTCGGTGAGGGTGCGCCGGGCCTCCTCGAGCTGGTCGGGGTCGAGGCCGAGTCCCCGGTCGTCGATCTCCAGGACGAAGCCGCCGCGGGCCTGCCCGGTGCGCATGGTCACCCGGGTGTGCGGCGGCGAGAACACCGTGGCGTTCTCGACGAGTTCGGCGATGAGATGGACGACATCGGCGACCGCGTCCGCCGCGACGCCCACCCGCGGCATCGGCGGCACCTCCACGCGCGCGTAGTCCTCGATCTCGCCCACCGCGGAGGAGACGACGTCGGCGATCGGCACCGGACGCCGCCATCTGCGGCCGGGCGCCGCGCCGGAGAGGATGATCAGGCCCTCCGCGTGGCGCCGCATCCGGGTGGTCAGATGGTCGATGCGGAACAGCTGGTCGAGGACGTCCGGGTCGTTGGTGCGCCGCTCCAGCGTGTCGACGAGTTTCAGCTGGCGGTGCACCAGCGCCTGGTTGCGCCGCGCGATGGTGAGCAGCACCGAGAACTGGCCCCGGCGAAGGGTGGCTTGCCGCACGGCCGCCTCGATCGCGGCGTGCCGGGCCGCGTTGAAGGACCGGCCGACCTGCCCGATCTCGTCGGCGCCCGCCTCCCCGTCGGCCAGTGGCGGCGCCTCGGCGAGCGCGTCCACTTCCTCGCCCGCGCTCAACCGCTCCATGACATCCGGGAGTTGCCGCGTCGTGAGCAGATCGGCCGCGTCCCGCAGATCCTCCAGCCGACGCGAGATACGACGCGCCCCGCGCACCGCGAACCACAGCGACAGCCCTACGGCCGCCAGTCCCACGACACCCACCACCGCGGCCTTGGCCAGCTCACGGTAGGCGAACGCCCGCCCGCGCTCGGCGGAGTTCCGCGCCGCCTCGGTGCACAACTCCATGTACCGCTTGACCGCACGGTCGGTCGTCGTCCGCCATGAGTCGGCCGCGACGGCCTGCCCCGCCCCCTCCGCGCCGGCCCGCAGCAGCGCGTCCTCACCGGCGGTCAGCGCCCGGTGCACCTCCCCGCGCCGGAACTCCTCGAAGAGCGCCCGCGAGTCGGACGGCAGATCCGGCACATACGTCCGCTGGAAGACCCGGCGGTCCTCGATCGTCGCCGTGAGTGCGTCGTACTGCCGGTCGGTGAGGGTGCCGGCCGCCCGCGCACCGGCAACGAGGGCGTCCTCGCGGGAGACGAACTCCCGTACCCGGACGAGCTCGATGACGACCTGCGCCTCCCGTGCCAGCTGCCCGGCCTGGAGCGCGGTGAGCGTGGACTGGACGTCGAACCCGGGGTCCACGAGCGCGCCGTACTCGGTGACGGCACGGTCCCAGGAGATCTCGCGGGTCAGCACGCGCTCGCGCAGGCCGTCGAGTTCGTCCACGGTGTCGAGCATGGTGGCGAGGGCCCGCCGCTGCCGGTCGGAGAGCCGGTCGCGGTCCCCGTCCCGGACCGCCTCGCGCAACGCGGTCACCGCGTGATCGGTGCGGCGCTGCTGTTCCATGAGGTCCAGGGCGGCCGGTGTGCGGTGGCCGGCGCCCAAGTAGGCGGCGGCGAGCCGTCGTTCGATCTGGATCTGCCCGATCGCCGTGTCGACGGGGGTGCCGAAGTCGTCGTACACCCCCTCGACCCGGGCGAGAGCGCGCAGTTCGCCGGTGACCGACACCATGGCGAAGCTCCACAGCGCCATCAGTGCGACCACCGGGGCGAGTGCGAGCGCCACGATGCGGGCGCGGACCGTGGTGGGACGGCCGATGAGCCGGCGCATGGTCTCCTCAGGGTTACCCGCAGGTGTTACCCGCCGGTAGCACGCGGGCGCCTGCAACTTACGGGATGCCGCACGGGGAACGCAACGGTTGCCGGGAGTAACAGGAACGCCCGCCGCGTGGTCCCCCAGCGCGACCCGTCACCTCACCGCCTCGCCGCTCTCGCGGCCGCCAGCAGGGCCGCTGTCACCAGGTACGGCACCGCGAACACGGCGAAGGCGGTGCTGTGCGCGGCCGTCGCGCCGATCGTCGCGTACGCGCCGTACGTGGCGACCGTGGCCAGCTCGGTGCCGAGGCCGGCGAGCGAGGTCAGGGTGGCCCGGCGGCTGTCGTCGATACGGTCCTGGAGGCGGGCGTCGGCGAGCACGGTCGCCAGCTGGAAGCCGCCGAAGGCGAGGGCCACGAGGCCGATCCCGGCCACGGACGACGCCGTGGCACCGACGGCGAGGGCGAGCGCGGCGCCCGCGAGGAGTCCCGCGAACCCTGCCGTGCCGAGGCGTTCGGCGGGACCGGCCAGCAGACTCCCGGCCGTGGCACCCGCCCAGATCAGCAGCAGCAGGTACGGAACGCTCTCGTCCGGCACGCCGAAGTCCCGCACCAGGAGCGCCGTGTACTCGTCGAGCGCGCTCCACACCGCGGTGACGGCCGGGACGAGCAGCAGCGCCCCGACCACCGACCGGTCGGCGCGTGCTTCGGCGAGCCCCGCCCGCAGGGTCGCGGCCCAGTTGTCGTCATCCTCCGCGGGCGTCCGGTGCTCCGGGAACCGGCTCGCGGTCGCCGCGGCGAGCAGACAGGCCAGGACGCTCGCCGTCCCGACGGCCGGGTAACCGCCCCACGCGAACACCGGCCCGGCGAGCCCCATCGCCGCCATGACGCCGATCAGCCCCGCCGCCCGCGCCCGGCCCATCACTCGGGCGTACCGGTCCGCCGCGCCGAGCCGGTCCAGCTCGTCGTAGACCAGCGCCTCCAGCGCACCGGAGCCGAGCGCTCCACCGGCGCCCCACAGCACGAAGCCGGCCGCGAAGGCCCAGTACGACGGGACGATCACCCACAGCGCGAAGCCGGTGGCGGTCAGCAGCGGTCCGAGCCACAGCAGCAGCCGGCGGGAGACGGCGTCGGCCCAGGCACCGGAGGGGACCTCCAGCAGGACGCCGGTGATCGACCACAGGGCGAAGAGGGAGGAGATCTGCCAGACCGACAGCCCGGTGTCGCTGAACAGCAGCGCGTACACCGGGTAGAGCAGGACGAACTCGTCCAGGAAGGAGTAGCCGTACAGCGTCGCGGTCAGCCGTCGGACGCCAGGCTCTGGTGAGGATCAATGTCGCCAGGTCATGACACCGATGGTAGACCGGCCGAGCACATCCGTGCCGGGAATTATGCGGGCGGCCCCGACTACGTGGGCGATCCCGACGAGAAGCGGCGCAGCAGCGGCGACAGGACCAGCACCGACTTCGTCCGCTCCACGAACGGCTCGCCCGCGATCCGCTCCAGCACCCGCTCGAAGTGACGCATGTCGGAGGCGAAGACCTGGACGACCGCGTCCGCGTCACCGGTGACGGTGGACGCGGCCACGACCTCCTGATAGCGCTCCAGGCCCCGCCGGATGGTCTCCGGCGAGGTGTTGTGCCGGCAGTAGATCTCGACGAACCCCTCGGTCTCCCAGCCGAGCGCCGACGGGTCCACCCGTACGGTGAAGCCGGTGATGGCGCCGGTGGCACGCAGCCGGTCCACGCGCCGCTTCACGGCGGGCGCGGACAGGCCGACCAGTTGCCCGATGTCCGCGTAGGAGCGGCGGGCGTCCTCGGCGAGGGCGTGCACGATGCGTTCGTCGAGATCGTTCAGCACTGCGGGAAGGTCACTTCACTTCTGGTGTTGCAAGGCGGGACCGGCGATAGCCGTACACGAAGTAGAACACGAGACCGGCGGCCATCCAGAACCCGAAGACCACCCAGGTCACGGAGTCCAGGCTGAACATGTTGTACGCGCAGAACAGGAAACCCAGCACCGGCAGGACCGGCCCGAAGGGGACCTTGAACGTCCGCTCCAGCTCGGGTCGCTTGTAACGCAGCACGATCACCGCGATGTTGACCAGCGCGAAGGCGAACAGCGTGCCGATGCTGGTGGCGTCGACGAGCTTGCCCAGCGGGATCAGGGCGGCGAGCGCACCGCAGAACAGCGACACGATCACCGTGTTGAGGCGGGGTGCGCCGGTCTTGGCGTGGACCTTGCCGAGCGCCTTGGGCACCAGGCCGTCGCGGGACATCGCGAAGAGGATGCGGGTCTGGCCATAGAGCACGGTCAGGACCACGCTCGCGATGGAGATCACGGCGCCGAGCGCCAGCAGGGTGCCCCAGTAACTCTTGCCGCTGATGTCGTTCATGATCGCGGCGAGGGAGGCCTCGGAGCCCTCGAACTTGGTCCAGTTCCAGGCGCCGACGGCGACGGCCGCGACGAGCACGTACAGCGCGGTGACGATGATCAGCGAGAGCATGATCGCCCGCGGCAGGTCCTTCTTGGGGTTCTTCGCCTCCTCACCGGCGGTGGAGGCGGCGTCGAAGCCGATGTAGGAGAAGAAGAGCGTGGCGCCGGCCGCGCTCACGCCCGCCATGCCGAGCGGCATGAAGTCCTCGTAGTTGCCGGACTTGAAGCCCATGAAGCCGACCGCGCAGAACAGCACCAGCGCGGCGATCTTCACCGCGACCATGATCGTGTTGGCGCGGGCGGACTCCCGGACGCCGCCGAGCAGGAACACCATCGCGAGCAGGACGACGATCAGCGCGGGCAGGTTGATGATCCCGCCCTCACCGGGCGCGGACGACAGCGTCGCCGGGATGGTGACCCCTATCGTCCCGTCGAGCAGCTCGTTGAGGTACTCGCCCCAGCCGACCGCGACGGCGGCCACGGACACGCCGTACTCCAGCACCAGGCACCAGCCGCAGACCCAGGCCACGAGTTCGCCCATCGTTGCGTACGCATACGAGTACGAGGAGCCCGCGACCGGGATGCTGCCCGCGAGTTCCGCGTACGACAGCGCCGAGAACAGGGCCGTGAGACCGGCGATGACGAAGGCGAGGGTGACCGCGGGGCCCGCCTCGGGGACGGCGTCGCCGAGCACGACGAAGATGCCGGTGCCGAGCGTGGCACCGATGCTGATCATGGTCAGCTGCCACAGTCCGAGGGAGCGGCGCAGCGACCCTCCCTCACCCTGGCCGCCCTCCGCGACCAGGTGTTCCACGGGCTTGCGACGCAACAGGCGCGCGCCGACGCCCGGGGAGGCGGGGACGGTCTGACTGCGGTCGTGCGGGGGTGCGCCTTGGTCGAGCACGCGCTGGCTCCTTCATCGCTGCCGGTCAGGGGCGACAGGGACCGGCGGCACCCCTTCGGGCAGGGACCCACCGAGCGGGGTCCCTGCCACGCCACGTACGAGGCGACAGCCTACGAGGAAGGGCGTTGCCGTTGTAATGCAGCAACCTTGCGTATGCCCGTAAGATCATTGCGTCGATCATGGATGGGTGAGCGTTTGTTGCACGGCGGCTGTCGAGCGTTGCGTACGGGGCTCTCAGAGGGCCTTGACGAGGAACACGCAGGCGTCGGCCTGCTCATGCCGTACGCCGTCGGCGTCCGCGTAGGCCCAGCGGTCGACGTATGCCACCGTGGGCCGGTATCCGAGCCGCGCGTAGAGCGCCGCCGCGCGCGGGTTGCCGTCGTCGACGCCGAGCCCCATGACCCCGACGCCACGCTCCCGCGCCAGTCGCTCGGCGGTACGCACCAGCGCGGTTCCGATGCCCTGTGAGCGAAGCGACTCGGGCCACACCGAGAGACCGTTGATCTCCGGGCATCCCGGCAGAGCGGCCCGCACCTCCGGCGCCTCGCACCCGGTCCAGCGCACCTCCGCGTGGCCCCCGGGGCTGCCGTCCAGCCACGGGATCAGATAGGTGCTGTCGCCCGCCTGCTGCCGCGCGAAGCGTGCCCCGTGGTGGCCGTCGACGCTGTTCGACGGCATGAAGCGATCCAGCACTTCGACGTCCTCGGCCCTGCAGGCGACGATCTCCATGCCTCCGACGGTAGGCGCCCGCGCACGCGAACGGCCCCCGATTTTCCCGCCGACGCGGGACAACGGGGGCCGTGCGCAAGGGACTTGGCTCAGTTCCAGCTGGCGTGCAGCGGCTTGCCCTCCGCGTAACCGGCCGCGCTCTGGACGCCGAGGACGGCCTTCTCGGCGAACTCCTCCAAGGAGCCCGCACCGGCGTACGTGCAGGACGACCGTACGCCCGCGATGATCGAGTCGATCAGGTCCTCGACGCCGGGGCGGGCCGGGTCGAGGAACATGCGGGAGGTGGAGATGCCCTCCTCGAACAGCGCCTTGCGAGCCCGGTCGTAGGCCGATTCGTCGGACGTACGGTTGGCCACGGCCCGCGCGGACGCCATGCCGAACGACTCCTTGTAGAGACGGCCGTCGGCATCCTGCTGAAGGTCGCCCGGCGACTCGTACGTGCCCGCGAACCAGGATCCGACCATCACGTTGGACGCACCGGCGGCCAGCGCCATGGCGACATCGCGAGGGTGCCGGACACCGCCGTCGGCCCAGACGTGCTTGCCGTACTTCTTCGCCTCGGCGGCGCACTCCAGGACCGCGGAGAACTGCGGCCGGCCGACCCCGGTCATCATGCGGGTGGTGCACATCGCACCCGGTCCGACACCGACCTTGACGATGTCGGCGCCGGCCTCGACGAGGTCCTTCACACCGGCCGCGGACACGACGTTGCCCGCGGCGATCGGGACCTGCGGGTCGAGGGCGCGGACCAGCCTGAGCGCGCTGATCATCGACTCCTGGTGGCCGTGTGCCGTGTCGATGACGAGCGTGTCGACGCCCGCGTCGAGCAGCTGCTTGGCCTTGCCCGCGACATCGCCGTTGATCCCGACGGCGGCGGCGATCCGCAGCCTGCCCTGGGCGTCGACGGCAGGCGTGTAGAGCGTGGCGCGCAGGGCGCCCTTGCGGGTGAGGATGCCGGCGAGGCGGCCGTCGCCGTCGACCGCGGGGGCGTACCGCCGGTTGTGGTGGTCGAGGGTGTTGAAGGCCTCGCGCGGGTCCATGTCGGCGTCGAGCAGCAGCAGGTCCCGGGACATGACGATCTCGAGCTGCGTGAAGCGGTCCACCCCGGACAGGTCCGCGTCGGTGACCACGCCGATCGGCCGCTGCTCCTCGTCCACGACGACACCGGCGTTGTGCGCCCGCTTCGGCAGCAGGGACAGCGCGTCGGCGACGGTCTGGTGCGGGGCCAGCACGATCGGGGTGTCGAGGACGAGATGGCGGCTCTTCACCCAGGAGACGACCTCGGTCACCACGTCGATCGGGATGTCCTGCGGGATGACCACGAGGCCGCCGCGCCGGGCCAGCGTCTCGGCCATCCGGCGACCCGCGATCGCGGTCATGTTGGCGACGACCAGCGGGATCGTGGTTCCGCTGCCGTCCGGGGAGCTGAGGTCCACATCCTGCCGCGAACCGACCGCGCTGCGGTTCGGCACCATGAACACGTCGTCGTACGTCAGGTCGTAGGGAACCGGAGATGTTTCTACGTGGCGACCGGTGCTGGCCTCAAGAAAACGCATTGACCCACAATTTCACGTGAAATTACGCAGGTCACTCCCACGAAGACACAGCGAAACAGCCCCACGCTCATGTGATCCTCCAGGGAGGTACGGGGACTCCTGTGCCGGGCAGGAACCTGCCTTGCAACAAAACGTTACCCGAGTGCTTGTGTGACCGGCGAGCCGAGCTCGGCGGCATCCTCCGTGCTGGTGCGGGGCAGCAGCCGGTCGAGGGGACGGGGCAGCCACCAGGCGGCGCGTCCCAGCAACGCCATGGACGCGGGGACGAGCACCATCCGGACGATCGTGGCATCGAGCACGACGGCCGTGGCCAGCCCCAGGCCCATCATCTTGACGAGCGGTGAGGGATTGACGACGAAGCTGAGGAACACCACCGTCATGATCAACGCGGCGGAGGTGATGACGCGGCCCGTGACCGCCATGCCGCGAGCCACCGACTCCTTGGGGTCACCCGTGGCGTCGTACTCCTCGCGGACGCGCGAGAGCAGGAACACCTCGTAGTCCATGGACAGGCCGAAGAGAACGGCGAAGAAGATCGTCGGCAGGGGTGAGGCGATCGGCAGGGTTTCGTCGAGGTTGAACAGTTCCCCGAGCCAGCCCCACTGGAAGACAGCCACCACGACGCCGTACGCGCCGCCGATGGACAGCAGGTTCATCACGGCCGCCTTCAGCGGTACCGCGATGGAGCGGAACACCACCATCAGCAGCAGGAACGACACCACGAGGATCGCGGCGATGAAGATCGGGAGTGTGTCGGCGAGTTGGCGGGTGAGGTCGTCGGTCATGGCGGTCAGGCCCGACACGGCGACGTTGTCGGGGACGACGTCGCGGATGCGTTCGAGGGTGTGAGAGGTGGCGGCGTCCGCGGGGGCGGTGGTGGGGAGCGCGGGCAGGACGACTGTGTCCCCCGCCGCGGAGATCTGGGGCTCGCCGACCGACGCGATGCCGGGGTCGTCGGCGAGGCGGCGGGACAGCTCGGGGATGCCCTCGGCGTCCACGCCGGGGCTGCGCAGGTCGGCGACGATGAGCAGAGGGGCGTTGAAGCCGGGGCCGAAGCCCTCCGCCATCAAGTCGTAGGCACGGCGGTGGGTGGTGCTGGTCGCGTCGTCGCCCGCGTCGGGAAAGCCCGTCTCCATGCGCAGCGCCGGGGCGGCCAGCGCCAGCAACGCCGCGGACGCGACCAGCAGATACGGCCACGGCCGACCGGAGACGCGGTGCGCGAACCGCCACCACGCGGTCTCCTCGGGCTTGTTCACCCGGCGCGTGCGGAGGCCCCGGCGCCGCCGCTTGTGGATGCGGTCGCCCAACAGGGACAGCAGTGCGGGCAGCAGCGTCAGGGCGGTCGCCACGGCGAACAGCACGACCAGCGAGGTGCTCAGCCCGACCGAGGTCAGAAAGCCCAGGCCGGTCACCGCGAGCGCGGTCATCGCCACGACGACGGTGCCGCCGGCGAACAGGACGGCCGCGCCCGACGATGCCATGGCGTTCGACAGCGCGCCGGCGTTGTCCTGGCCGGCGGCGTGGTTCTCGCGGTAGCGGGCCACGACGAACAGGGCGTAGTCGATGCCGACGCCCAGGCCGACCATCGCGCCGATGGTGGGGGCCGCGGTGGAGACGTCCATCGCGTGGGCGAGCAGCGTGATGCCGCCCAGTCCGGCGGCGACGGCGACGAGGGCGAGAGCGATCGGGACCAGCGCGGCCACGAGCGTGCCGAAGACGACCACGAGGATGACCAGGGCGGCCAGCAGGCCCGCCGCCTCCGCGCCCGAGGTCGGCGTCTCGGCATTGATGAAGACGGTGTCGCCGCCGAGTTCGGCGACGACACCGTCATCGCGTACGGGTTCGATCGCGCCGCTCAGGGCATTGATCTGCTCGGGACTCACCTCCATCGTCGGTACGTCGAAGGTGACTTGGGCGTAGCCGATCCGTCCGTCGGGCGAGACCGTGCCGGCGGTGAAGGGATCGGTGGACGTGGCGACGTGATCCAGCTCGGCGATCCGGGCGACCGCCGCCTCGATGGCGGGCCGGTGGCGATCGAGCCGCTTCCCTTCCGGCGCGGCGAACACCGCCATGGCGCTGCCGCCGGATGCTTCGGGGAAGCGTTCTTCGAGGAGTTCCATCGCCTCCTCGCTCTGGCTGCCGGGAGCGACGAGATCGTCGACGAACGAGCCGCCCGCAAGGCCGGCCAGGGGCAGCACGAGTGCCAGGGCGGCCAGCCAGGCGGCGATGGTCACCCACGGTCGGCGGGCGCTCGCGTCGCCGATGCGGCGCGTGAGTCGGTTCATGGTGGTGGGCTCCTGTGAGACGGGTGCCGACCGGCGGCACGTGTCGGCGGGGCTCCTGCGGTCTGCTGCCGAGCGACGTCAACCGGGGGCCTGAATGCCGTGGTTGGCCGCCGGCCGACTGCACCGGACCGGCGTTCGGCGGCAGTGGGAGCGGGCAGTCCCATCGTGGGCGTCGGCACCGGTGCCGTCTCCCGCCCCGCGGCGGGTTCGGGCCTCCCGCGCGCGACGGGGAGAACAGGGCGGTTGCCTCCTGCCGGCGGCGGAGGACCGGATCCGTCCACAGGCGGGTGACGGTGCCTGCGAGCCGGACTTACGATGACCTGCCCGGTGCGTCCCGATGACCCGCGCCAGGCCCCGGACGCCTCTTGATGGAGCGACGATGAATCGCAGGGCGCCGCATGCCGAGACGCCGGGCCGCAACGCGCCGGGCAGGTTCCGCGGCCCGTTCACACGCTGGCCGCGGGGCGCGGACGCCGTCCTCGCGGTGGCGATATTCCTGCCGACGATGCTCCTTGAGGGAGGTCCGGGGGACACGATGGTCGTCCGCCCGGTCTCGGAAATCCTCCATCCCGCCGTCCTGCTCTTCCTGGTGGCCGGCGCGGCGCTCTACCGGCGTCGGAGCAGGCCCGTCGCGGTGCTGTGGGTGACGCTCGCCGCGTGGGCCGGGACGCTGGGAAGCAGCCACTCCGCCCTGGGCGGAATGGTGATCGTCGCGCTGTACAGCGTCGGGCGGCACTCCGACGACAACCGGTGGGGCCCGCTCGGCATCGTCGCGGCCATCGCCAGCCTCACGATCGACGGCCTCCTGCTTTCCCTCCCCTGGTCGGACATCGTCTTCGGCGCCCTCGTCATGTCCGGGGCCTGGTATCTCGGCCGGCGCCTACGGCTGCGGGCCGGGCGAGCTGCCCGGCGGCTACGGGACCAGGCCGCCGAGGCACGGCGGATCGTCACCGAGGAGCGCACCCACATCGCCCGTGAACTGCATGACGTGGTCGCCCACCGGGTGAGCATGATGACGGTGCAGGCCGGCGCGGCGCGGATGGTGGCCGCCGAGGATCCGCAGGGTGCCCTGGAGGCGATGGCGGCGGTGGAGGAGGCGGGACGCCAGGCGCTGGACGAACTGCGGCACCTGCTGGGAGTGTTGCGGCCGGACTCCGAGCGCGACGGTCTGGGGCCCCAGCCGGGACTGGCCGATCTGCCCCGGCTCGTGGCCGAGGTACGCGAAGCCGGTATCGACGTCTCGGTCACCAACGGCATCCGGGACCCTCTCCCGGCTCGCGTCGATCTCTCGGCGTACCGCATCGTCCAGGAGGCCCTGACCAACGTGCTCAAGCACAGCGGACCGCGCACCCACGCCCATGTGCACCTGCGCGACGAACGCGACGGCCTCACCATCGAGGTGCTCGACGACGGCCGCGGCGCCGCCCTCCAGGCCGCGCCGGTCGCGCACAAGGGCCCGCCCGGCCACGGCATCGTCGGCATGCGGGAAAGAGCCCATCTGCTCGGCGGAAGCCTCGACGCCGAGCCGCGTCCCGGCGGCGGATTCCGGCTCACCGCCCATCTGCCCGTCAAGGGGGAGACCACGTGAGCATCCGCGTCGTCGTGGCCGACGACCAGGCGCTGGTCCGGCGAGGCTTCGCCATGATTCTCCGGGTCCACCACGACATCGAGGTCGTGGCCGAGGCGGGCAACGGCCTCGAGGTGATCGAGGCGGCACGCCTGCACCGTCCGGACGTGATCCTCATGGACATCCGCATGCCCGAGATGGACGGCCTCGAAGCGACCTCCCGGATCCTCCAGGAGGCCGACTGGAACCCCAGGGTGCTGATCCTGACCACGTTCGACCCGGACGAGTACGTCTACAAGGCGCTGCGCTCCGGAGCCAGTGCCTTCGTACTCAAGGACATTCCCCCCGAGCAACTGGCCACCGCCGTACGCACCGTGGCCGAGGGCGGAACGCTGCTGGCCCCCTCGATCACCCGGCGCTTCATCGACAGGTTCGCGCAGCACCGTCCCGTCAACGCCGCCGTCGCGGCCCGCCTGGACCGGCTCACCGGCCGGGAACGCGAGATCATGACCGCCGTCGCCCGCGGCGCGAGCAACGCCGAAATCGCCGAGCGACTCGTCATCGGTGCCGCCACCGTCAAATCACATGTGTCGAGCATCCTCACCAAACTCGGGCTGCGCGACCGCATCCAGATCGTGATCTTCGCCTACGAAAGCGGCCTCATCGAAGCGGGCGATCACGACGTGGGCCACTGAATCGCTAGTCAGGGGTTCCGAGAGCCAGCGCCACGGTCAGCGCCGGCGCCGTGTCGGCCGCCTGCCCGAACACCTCCCGCGCGGTCTCCCACTCGCCCGGCCGCGCGGCGGCGTACGGCTGCCAGTTCCGTACGACGACGAGCAGCCCCTGTTCCACGGCTCCGTCGGGCCAGACGGTGTGGTCAGAGAGGGAGTCGGCCAGCGCGTCCCAGTTGCGGCCGAACCAGTCGGGCAGCGACAGGGCACGGGCGCAGCGGTCCATCAGGCCGCTCTTGTCCGTGACCCCGTCGAGGTCCAGCGTGACCACGACTTCCGTCATCTCAGTACCGCCCTGAACGTTCGTAGTGATCACCGGTGTGGTGGTCATTGTGCCGCAGGCCCGGCAGCGCGTCGCCACCGCCCGGCCCCGGCCTGTACGCTGCCCAGCGCCATCGTGTGAAGGGGAGCCCATGGACGTCGGCGCTGTGCAGTCCCAGCGGCAGTTCCACATCCACCAGCGGGTGACCATGATGGTCAACCGCTACGAGATCTTCGCCGACGACGGCGTCGGCGGGCCCGGTGCGAAGGTCGCCTTCGTCGAGCAGAAGCGCATGAAGTTCAAGGAAGAGGTCACCCTCTACACCGACGAGTCGAAGCAGTCCGTCTTCGCCGGCTTCAAGGCCCGCAAGGTCGTCGATCTCGCCAGCGCCTATGACGTCACCGGCGCCGGGCAGCCGATAGGCGTGTTCGGCAAGAAGTTCGGGAAGTCGCTGCTGCGCTCGACCTGGACGCTCGACCAGCCGGGCCTGCCTGCCCTGACCGTTCAGGAGCGCAACGCCGCCCTGGCCGTCTTCCGGCGCGTGTGGGGGCTGCTGCCGTTCATCGGCGACCTGCCCTTCATCTGGAAGTACCACTTCGACTTCGTCGACACGGACGGCCGGAACGTGGGCTTCTTCGAGAAGAAGACCCGCTTCCGTGACCACTATGTGCTCCGGATCGAGGACGACCGGTTCGACCGGCGCCTGATGCTCGCGCAGGCGGTGGCCCTGGACGCGCTGCAGTCGCGCTGACGTCGGTCCGGCGCCTCAGCGCACCGCCTTCCGCACGAGTGCGGCGATCGTCTTCTCGTGGGCGGCGGTCAGTTCCGTCACGGCGAAGGCGGTCGGCCACATCGTGCCGTCGTCGAGCGTGGCCGAGTCGTCGAAGCCGAGCGTCAGATACCGGGACTTGAACTTGGCCGCGGCCTGCACGAAGCAGACCACCTTGCCGTTCTTGGCGTACGCGGGCATCCCGTACCAGAGCTTCGGCGCCAGCTCGGGCGCGTTCTCCTTGATGAGGGCGTGCAGCCGCTCGGCGATCACGCGGTCCGCTTCCGGCATCTCGGCGATCTTCTCGAGCACGGCGGCTTCCGCGTCGGCCTTGGTCTTGCGCTTCCCGCCGCGCACGGCCTTGATCTCCTGAGCGTGCTCCTTCATCGCGGCCCGCTCTTCGTCCGTGAAGCCGTCGTACGACGTGGCGGCCGTGCTCTTGGCGGACTTCTGTGTGTTCGGCATGACAGGCATCCTTCTGCGCGATCGGCTGGGAACACCCTCAATGCTAGGAAGCCGCGGCGGCATCGGCTTCTTGAAAACTGACCGATGCTGCCACGGCTCTCCTGTCACGCCTTGCTCTGAAGGACCGTCAGGGCCCGTCGGGGTCCGCCCGGTTGAGGGCGGGCCGCGGCGTCGACCCCGTCGTCATCAGGTGGTCGGCCGCGGACGTGTCCGTCACCAGGCTCGTGACGAGCCCCGACCGCAGCACCGCGTCGATCGCGCCCGCCTTCCGCGCTCCGCCCGCGATCGCGACGACCTCAGGGATACGGCGGAGCTGGTCGGCCTTGACCGTGATGCACCGCTCCCCCAGGTCCCGTCCGACCCGGCGGCCCTCGGCGTCGAAGAGGTGCGCGGACGTCTCGGCGGCGACACCGAGGGACGAGTAGTGCGCCCGCTCCTCGTCGCTGAGCATGTCGTACACCGTCGAGATGCCCGGCTCCCAGGAGCCGATGGAGACACAGGCGACCGTGACCTTGTCGAAGTACTCGAAGGCCCGCGCGATCCCGGTCTGGTTGCGCAGCGCCGCCGCGGTGGCCACGTCCGGCAGCAGCATGGGCGCGTAGATGGGATGGGCGTCGCCGCCGGACACCTGGGCGGCCCGGCGCACGGCCTCCACCGAACCACGCTCGGCGGTCCCGGCGTCGTACACGCCCGTCAGCTGCACCACCGTGCACGGCGGCAGCCGGTCGAGGGCCGCGGCCATGTGGATGGTGGAGCGGCCCCAGGCCAGACCGAGCACATCGCCCTCGTTGACGAGTTCGCCGAGCAGGTCGGCGGCCACCTCACCGAGGTTCTCGGGGTCGGGCGAGTCCTCGGGCTCGGCCGGGGACTCCACCACGACGGCATGCCTGAGGCCGTAGCGGGCGCGCAGCGCGTCGGAGCGCTCGGCGTCCAGTTCGGCCGGGACGCGGATCTCGATCCGTACGAGATCCCGTTCGAGAGCGGTCTCCAGGACCCGGGCCACCTTGAAGCGGCTGACGCCGAACTCCTCGGCGATCTGGATCTTGGACTTGCCCTCGAGGTAGAAGCGGCGGGCCATGGCCGCCGCCTGCACCAGCTCAGCGGGTCCCATCCGCATGGCTGACCGGCCCGCCGACATTGCCGACACGGCGCTCTCCTCACTGCTGTTCACACTCTGGATTCGCTGTTCATCCTTGCAGATCCGGCCCGCTTGATCCGCCCCGAAGGGCGCCGTTCACGTTCCCTTGGCTCAGTGGTCGCACGCCCAGGACGCGACGGCCGTGGCCGCCTCCGCCTGGGTGCGCAATGCACGTACCGCGTCGGCCGGATCGGCGGCGCCGTACACCGCCGAACCAGCCACGAAGACATCGGCTCCGGCCTCCGCGCAACGCTCGATCGTGGCCGCCGAGACTCCACCGTCGACCTGAAGCCACAGCTCCAGGCCGTGCTTGCTGATCAACTCGCGGGTGCGGCGAATCTTCGGAAGCATGATGTCGAGAAACGCCTGGCCACCGAAGCCCGGCTCGACCGTCATGATCAGCAGCATGTCGAGTTCGGGGAGCAGATCCTCGTATGGCTCGATCGGCGTCGCCGGCTTGAGCGCCATGGAGGCACGGGCACCCTTGGCCCGGATTTCCCGGGCCAGCCGCACCGGAGCGGAGGCCGCCTCGATATGGAACGTGACGGAACCGGCACCCGCTTCGACGTACTGAGGCGCCCACCGATCAGGGTCCTCGATCATCAGATGGCAGTCCAGCGGGGTGTCCGTCGCACGGGCCAACGACTCTACGACCGGCACGCCGAGCGTGAGGTTCGGCACGAAATGGTTGTCCATGACGTCGACGTGGAGCCAGTCGGCCCCTTCCACCGCCTTCGCCTCCTCGGCGAGCCGGGCGAAGTCGGCGGACAGGATGCTGGGGTTGATCTGCACGGCCATGACCCAAGCCTCCCATGTCCGGGCACGAATGTTCGCCTCGGTCCGTACCTAAGACGTTCATCGGATGTTCTGCGCGGGCCGAGCGTGCCATGCTGGGCCGCCCACCGGCTCCACGGGCGGCTGCGGGGGTGGCCATGACGGGGACCAGTTCCGAGACGAAGTCCGAGATCACGACGGGCACGAAGGGCATCGCACACCTGGTGTGCGGACGCCGTGCCAAGTGGGTCGTGCTGGTGCTGTGGCTGGCGGTGCTCTTCCTGACGGCGCCCTTCGCGCAGAAACTCACCGACGCCCAGGACAACGACGCGGCCTCCTGGCTGCCCGGGTCCGCCGAATCGACCCAAGTCCTGGAGATCTCCGAGGACTTCAGGCCCGAGACGATCCCGGCGATCGTCATCTACGCCCGCGAGAGCGGCCTGACCGCGCAGGACCGGGCGCAGATCACCGAGGACGTACGGCAGCTCAAGCAGCTCACCGACCACGGCATCCGGGGCGCCGAGACCCGCGGCCCGACCTTCGACCGGGAGACCGACCCGAGGGCCGCCCAGATCTACGTCCCGATCACCATGGACGAGAAGGGCTGGGAGCGCATCGCGCCCGCGGTCGACGCGATCCGGGACGACGTCGGGGAGGGCGGCGACGGGCTCGCCGTGCACATCACCGGCCCGGGCGGCACCTCCGCGGACTTCTCCGAGGCCTTCGAGGGCATCGACTCGACGCTGCTGGTGTCCGCGATGGGCGTCGTCATCATCATGCTGCTGCTGACGTACCGCAGCCCCTCGCTTCTGCTGATCCCGCTGCTCTCCGTGATCGCCGCCCTGTTCACCGCACAGGCCCTGATCTACTTTCTCGCCGAGAACGCGGGCCTGACGGTGAACGGCCAGAGCGCGGGCATCCTCACCGTGCTCGTCTTCGGCGCGGGGACGGACTATGCCCTGCTGCTGGTCGCCCGCTACCGGGAAGAACTGCGCCGCCACGAGGACCGGCACGAGGCGATGGCCCTCGCACTGCACCGCGCCGGGCCCGCGGTGATCGCGTCCGGCGCCACGGTCGTACTGAGCATGCTGGTGCTGCTGGCCGCCGAGATGAACTCGACCCGCGGCCTCGGCCCGGTCGCCGCGATCGGCGTCGCCGTCGCGCTGCTGGCCATGATGTCGCTGTTCCCGGCCCTGCTGGTGATCTTCGGCCGCTGGATCTTCTGGCCGGTGATCCCGCACCACGGCTCCCCCGACCCGACCGAGCGGGGCGTCTGGGCCCGCATGGGACGCCGTATGTCCCACCGTCCGCGCATGGTCTGGGGCGTGACCGCGCTGATCCTGGCGGTCTGCTCGCTCGGCCTGATCCAGCTGCGTGCCGAGGGCATCAGCAACGCGGACGCGTTCACCGGCACCCCGGACTCGATCACCGGCCAGGAGGTCTCGGAGCGCTACTTCCCGGCGGGCAGCGGCGATCCGCTGGTCATCGTCAGCAACCAGGCGCAGGCCCAGCAGGTGGGCCAGGCGGTCACCGCTACCGAGGGCGTCGTACCCGAGTCGCTGGGCCTGCCACCGGGCACGAAACCGTCCTTCGAGGGCAAGGTCCTCTTCGAGGCCACGATGACCGACCCGGCCGACAGCGAGGCCGCGAAACAGACGGTCGAACGGGTCCGCGACGCCGTGCACGCGGTGCCCGACGCCGATGCCCAGGTGGGCGGCGGTACGGCGGCCCTGCTGGACATGGACGAGGCGACCACGCACGACAACGTCCTGATCATCCCGCTGGTGCTGATCGTCGTACTGCTGATCCTCTGTGTCCTGCTGCGCGCCCTGATCGCCCCGCTGCTGCTGATCGGAACGGTGATCCTGTCGTTCGCGGCGGCACTCGGAATCAGCGCCCTGGCCTTCCGGTACGTCTTCGACTACGCGGGCGAGTCGACGGACTTCCCGCTGTTCGTCTTCGTCTTCCTGGTGGCCCTGGGCATCGACTACAACATCTTCCTGACCACCCGCATCCGCGAGGAGGCGGCCCGCCAGGGCACCCGAGCGGGCGTGATCACGGGCCTCGCGGCGACCGGCGCGGTCATCACCTCCGCCGGCCTGGTCCTGGCCGGCACCTTCGCCGCCCTCGGCACGCTCCCGATGATCGCCTTCGCGGAGATCGGCTTCACGGTCGCCCTCGGCGTCCTGCTGGACACCTTCATCGTCCGCTCGATCCTGGTCACATCCCTGTTCCTGGACGTCGGCCCGAAGGTCTGGTGGCCGCACCGGCTGGCGAAGGAGGACGGGCAGGCCATGGCCCGCGAACCCGCGCAGAGCGTCACGCAGTCCGGCGGATGAGCGCCAGATACATCGCGTCGGTCCCGTGTCGATGCGGCCACAGCTGTACGTCGGGACCGTCGCCGAGGTCCGGTACGCCCGGCAGCATCGGGCGGGCGTCGAGGAGTTCGGCGTGCGGATCGTGCTTGAGCATGTCGTCGACGACGGCCCTGGTCTCGGCGAGGTGCGGCGAGCAGGTGGCGTAGCCGACGACTCCGCCGACCCGCACCGAGTCGAGCGCGGTACGCAGCAGGGCGCGCTGCAGCGGAGCGAACCCGTCGAGATCCTCCGGCCGCCGCCGCCAGCGCGCCTCGGGCCGCCGCCGCAGCGCCCCGAGCCCGGTGCACGGCACGTCCATCAGCACCCGGTCGAAGGAGCCGGGCAGCCACGGCGGCCGGGTCCCGTCGCCGGCGATGACCTGATACGGACCAGGGTTCCCCTGGAGCGCCTTCGCGACCAGCCCCGCCCGGTGCGGCTGCTTCTCGGAGGCGACGAGCATCGCCCCCCGCTCGGCGGCGAGGGCGGCGAGCAGCGCGGCCTTGCCGCCGGGCCCGGCACACCCGTCGAGCCACTTCGCGTCGGGGCCGTCGATCGGCGCGTTGGCCAGAGCGAGCGCGACGAGCTGACTGCCCTCGTCCTGCACACCGGCCCGCCCCTCCCGCACGGCCTCGATCGCACCGGGCTCGCCGCCCTCGGTGAGCCGTACGGCGTACGGCGACCAGCGCCCCGGCACCGCCGCCTCCTCGCCGAGCAGTTCCTCGGCCGTGGCCCGCCCGGGCCGCGCGACCAGGGTGACCTCGGGCCGCTCGTTGTCGGCCTCCAGCAGCTCCTCGATCCCGGCCCGCCCGCCGCCGAGGGAGTCCCACAGCGCGGAGACGACCCAGCGGGGGTGGGAGTGGACGACGGCGAGATGCTCCTCGGGATCGTCGTCATAGGGCGGAGCGACCTTGGCGAGCCACCCGTCGAGATCGTCCTGCGCGACCTTCCTGAGGACGGCGTTGACGAACTTGGCCCGCCCGTCCCCGAGCACGACCCGGGCCAGCTCGACGGAGGCGGACACCGCGGCGTGCGTGGGGATCCGCGTCCCGAGCAGCTGATGCACGCCGAGGCTCAGCACATCGAGCACCGGCGGGTCGACCTCACGCAGGGGCCGGTCCACACAGGCGGCGATGACGGCGTCGTACGTCCCCTGCCGCCGCAGCGTCCCGTACACCAGCTCGGTCGCGAGCGCGGCGTCCCGCCCGTCGAAGTCGCCCTTCTCCCGCGCCTTCCTGAGCAGCGACGGCAGGACGAGGTTGGCGTACGCGTCCCGCTCGTCCACCGCCCTGAGCGCCTCGAAGGCGAGGAAGCGGACGGGGTCCTTCTTGGGCCGGCGGTAGGGCTTGCGGGGCCGGCGGGACTGCTCACTCACGTAAAAGGTGCTCCGGATGAAAGGGGTGAGATGTGCCCCCATGGCATGAAGGGGGGTGTCCCCAAACAAGTGGGGATGTGCCCAGCGTACGTCGACGCCGACGACCGCGGCGTTACGCGCCCAGCGTCTCGCCGTCGGCGTCCCGCACGCCACGCGCCCAGTCGGCCGCCCGCATCGGCTTCTTGCCCTGGGCCTGGACCCAGAGCAGTTCGACGGCGTACGAGCCCGTGCCGACGTACACATGGTTCTTGCCGACGGAGAGGACACCCGGGGCGAGTTCGTCGCGGTCGGGCACGGTGGCGACCTGGATGAGCTTGAGCCGCTCACCGTGGATCGTGGTCCAGGCGCCGGGGGCCGGCGTGCATCCGCGTACGACGCGGTCGACCCGCAGGGCGGGCGCCGACCAGTCGATGCGGGCGTCCTCGACGGTGATCTTCGGGGCCATGGTGATGACTTCGGACGGCTGCGGTACGGCCTTCAGGGTGCCGTCCTCGATGCCGTCCATGGTCGCGGCGAGCAGCCCGGCGCCGGCGAAGGCGAGCCGGGTCAGCAGGTCGCCGCTGGTGTCGGTGGGCCGGATCGTCTCGGTCACGGTGCCGTAGACGGGCCCGGAGTCGAGCCCCTCCTCGATGAGGAAGGTCGAGGCGCCCGTCATCTCGTCGCCGGCCATGATGGCGTGCTGCACGGGTGCCGCTCCCCGCCAGGCGGGCAGCAGCGAGAAGTGCAGATTGACCCAGCCGTGGGCGGGGATGTCGAGCGCCACGCGGGGCAGCAGGGCGCCGTACGCCACGACCGGACAGCAGTCCGGCGCGATCTCCTTGAGCCGCTCCAGGAATACGGGGTCCCGCGGCTTGGCGGGCTTCAGCACCTCGATCCCGGCCTCCACCGCCCGCTCGGCGACCGGACTCGCGACCAGCCTGCGTCCCCGCCCGGCCGGCGCATCGGGCCGCGTGACGACAGCGGCCACCTCGTGCCGCCCAGAGGCGATCAGAGCGTCCAGTGCGGGAACGGCGACCTCGGGGGTCCCGGCGAAGACGAGCTTCATGGCTGGGTACGGGCCTCTCGGGCGGGGGTTGGACGGGCGACGCACCAGTCTATGGCGCCGGCGAAGTCCCGTGCGGTTCGGCAGCGCCCCGAAGGGGCGCAGGGCTGTATCAATGTGCGGCTCCGCCGCGTGGGCGCGACCAGCCCCCACCGGCCCGCAGAATGCACCCCCTCGTTCCGCGGAGCGCCAGCGCACGCCCGAGTGACAAGGGCGCACGCATATGCCCATACGCCCCCTCTGCGTGACCCGCGGAGCGAATCCGCGTTGGTCAAGAAAGAGTTGACCACAAGGGCCGCACATCGCGCGGCCCGATCCTTTTCAACGCCGGTTCGAGAGGCTTGTTCATGGCCGACCACGCAACCCACGACGCCCAGGCTCGGGCCAGCCTGCACTTGCTGGTGCGGGACATCGAGCGGGTCCGCCGGCAGGTGGACGCACTGCGCACCCTCACCGCCCAGTTGGGCAACGTCTACCGCCCGCGCCGCTCCGGCCCGTCCACGGGCTTCGTCGTCTACGGACGCGCCCCCGCCCCGACGGTCCGCCTCGCGCAAGAACTGCGCGACAGTGTCGAGACCCTGGTCACGGCCGCCGTGGATTTCGACCGCTCACTCGGCTTCTCCTGGGACGCGGTGGGCTCCGCACTCGGCGTCACCAAGCAGGCCGTGCACCGCCGTTACGGATCACGCCGTGCCGCGACGCAGACGGCCACCGAGGCCGAGCACCCCACGGAGCCGAAGAGCGCCCGCACGGTCAACGTCAACACCGGCTTCCCCACGATGCCGACGGTCCCCGCCGCCCGCTCCATGCCGACCCAGCCGACGGCAGGCAGCCCGGCCCTCCGCGACGAGGCCAGGCCGACGGCCTTCCCGGGCCCGCGCAACGGCTGACGACGCCCGCACTGCCCTCCCGGAACGGAACCGGGAGGGCAGAAGCATGCCGGGCCCGGCAGCGCCCCGAAGGGGCGCGGGGCTGTATCAATGTGCGGCTCCGCCGCGTGGGCGCGACCAGCCCCCACCGGCCCGCAGAATGCATCCCCCTCCCCTCACCCAATGTCCGGCGGATCAATCCGAACCCGAACCGCCTCCCCGCCCCCCTTGGCCATCCGCGCAGCCTGCGCGGCCTTCAACGCGGCGGCCAGCGCAGCCCCCCGCCCCGGCGGCACCCGGATCAAGGCCCGGTCCCAGTGCTCCCCGGGCGGCGGCGCCCCCACTCGCCGCGGTCCCCCCACGGCCGTGGCAGGCACCGGCACGGGCCCCAACACCTGGGCTTCCCGAGGCAGTTCCACCGCCTCCAGGAACTCCGCGACGGCCTCTCCCGGCCCGGTCACGGCAGCCATCCGCGACACCGGCGGAAACCCCAGCTCGGCGCGCTCACCGAGCTCCCGTACCGCATGGCCGACGGGATCCCACCGCACCAGCGCCTGCACGGGCCGCAACGTGGGTTCGGCGACGACCACCACGGTGCCGCCTTCCCCCTGCGGCCGGACAAGCGCGGACGCGGCGATCCACCGCCGCAACGCATCCTCGCCGGCGCGCAGATCGGGCCGCCCGAGCATGGCCCAGCCGTCCAGCAGCAGGGCCGCCGCATATCCGCCCTCGGCAACCGGCTCGGCCCCGGGCGTACTCACGACCAGTGCGGGAGCCCCCGGGACGGTGTCCAGCACATGCTCACGCCCCGACGTCCGCACCGGAACGGCCGGGAAGGCACGCCCCAGTTCCTCGGCGGTCCGCCGCGCCCCCACGACCTGCGCCCGCAGCCGGAACGACCCGCACTCCGGACAGTGCCAGGCGCCCTCCTCGCGCCCGCACCAGCCGCACCGCAGCGCCCCGGCGTCCTGCCCCTCCATCGGCCCGACGCAATGCCGGCACCGCGCCGGCGTCCGGCACTGCGCGCAGGCCATCCGCGGCACGTACCCCCGCCGCGGCACCTGCACGAGCACCGGCCCGGTGCGCAAGGCGTCCCTGACGACCTGCCAGGCAAGGCTCGGCAGCCGTGCCGCCCGCGCGGCCTCGTCCCGCGCGAGATCCAAGTCACCCACGGTCCGTACGAGCGGCGCGGCGCCCCGCACCTGCTCGCGCGCCGCCACCAGTGGCCTCGCCCACCCGCTCTCCACGAGCTGCGCGGCCTCCACCGTGCAGCTCCAACCGCCCAGCAGAAAGGCGCACTTGTCCTGGGCGGCCCGGAGCAGCAGCACCTCACGCGCATGCGGCTGCGGCGCATGCAGCTCGCTGTGGCTGTCGTCGCCGTCGTCCCAGATGGCGACGAGCCCGAGATCCCGCACAGGTGCGAACATCGCGGCCCGCGTCCCCACGACGGCTCGCACGGACCCCCGCCGCACCGCCAGCCACTCCCGATACCGCTTCTCGGGCCCGGCATCGGCGGTGAGCACCGCATGCCGCCCCTCCCCCAGCAGCGAGGTCAACGCGGCGTCGACCCGCGCAACGGCCCGCCCGTCCGGCAGCACGACCAGCGCCCCGCGTCCGGAGGCGAGCGTCGCCACAACGGCCCGGGCCAGCTCATCGCTCCAAGCATCGGCACCGGGCAGCGCATTCCACACAGCACGCGGCGCACCCCCGGAGGCCAACGCCTCAAGAAACGCGCCCCCTCGCTCGTACCGCGCCCATGACCCCACATCCGGCACCCCGGGCGCGGACAACGGCTCGGGCGACGGCCGTTGCTCGGCCCGCGCGCTGCGCGGCGGCACCGCGAGCTGCAACACATCGGCGAGACTCCCCGCATACCGATCGGCGACCGCGCGAGCCAGTCCGAGCAGTTCCTCGCTCAACACGGGCTCGGGCGACACCACTTGGGCCAGCGCGGCCAACGGCCCCGCGTAGTCGGACTCGGCCCGCCGCTCGACGAGAAACCCGTCGATCAGCCCGCCGCCCTCACGCCGCCCGTCCCGCACCCGATGCCGCCCGGCCCCGAACCGCACCCGCACCCGCACCCCCGGCTGCGCCTCGGCGTCGAGCTCCTCGGGCACCGCGTAGTCGAAGTACCGATCAAGATGCAGCACCCCCTTGTCCACCAGCACCCGCGCAACAGGCAGCTCCTTCGCGAGCGCGGCCCCCCGCCACGTCCGCGGCTTCGCCCGCGGCGCCTTCGCCTGGCGCACACTCTCCCGAATGAGCGCGAGCTGCTCAGGCGGCGCACCCTCCACGCCACCTTCCCCCTGCCCGTTCTCGCTGCTCACCCTTGCATTCTTCCAAACGCCACTGACAACCAGCGGCGCCCGAGGTCCCGGGGGCCGGAAACGCACCGAGGCCCGGCGCCCCGAAGGGGCACCGGGCCTCGCAGAAAGCCGTGGGACCTACAGACCTACAGCCCCGCCGCCTGCCGCAATGCGTCCACGCGGTCCGTGCGCTCCCAGGTGAACTCGGGGAGCTCACGGCCGAAGTGGCCGTATGCGGCGGTCTGGGCGTAGATCGGGCGGAGGAGGTCGAGGTCGCGGATGATGGCGGCCGGGCGGAGGTCGAAGACCTCGTCGATCGCCTTCTCGATCTTCTCGTGGTCGATCTTGGCGGTGCCGAAGGTCTCGACGAAGAGACCGACCGGCTCGGCCTTGCCGATCGCATAGGCGACCTGGACCTCGCAGCGGGAGGCGAGACCCGCGGCCACGACGTTCTTGGCGACCCAGCGCATCGCGTACGCGGCAGAACGGTCCACCTTGGACGGGTCCTTGCCGGAGAACGCGCCGCCGCCGTGGCGGGCCATGCCGCCGTACGTGTCGATGATGATCTTGCGGCCGGTGAGGCCGGCGTCGCCCATCGGGCCGCCGATCTCGAAGCGGCCGGTCGGGTTGACCAGCAGGCGGTAGTTCTCGGTGTCGAGCTTGATGCCCTCGTCCAGGAGCGCCTTCAGCTCGGCCTCCACGACGAACTCGCGGATGTCGGGGGCGAGCAGGGACTCCAGGTCGATGTCGCTCGCGTGCTGCGAGGAGACCACGACCGTGTCGAGGCGGACGGCCTTGTCGCCGTCGTACTCGATGGTGACCTGGGTCTTGCCGTCGGGGCGCAGGTACGGGATGGTGCCGTTCTTGCGGACTTCGGACAGGCGCTTCGACAGACGGTGCGCCAGGAAGATCGGCAGCGGCATCAGCGTCGGCGTCTCGTCCGTCGCGTAGCCGAACATCAGGCCCTGGTCGCCCGCGCCCTGCTTGTCCAGCTCGTCCTCGTCGCCCTCGACGCGGTTCTCGTACGCCGTGTCGACGCCCTGCGCGATGTCCGGGGACTGCGCGCCGATGGACACCGACACACCGCAGGAGGCGCCGTCGAAGCCCTTCTTCGAGGAGTCGTAGCCGATCTCGAGGACCTTGTTGCGGACAAGCGTCGCGATGTCCGCGTACGTCTTGGTGGTGACCTCGCCGGCCACATGCACCAGGCCGGTCGTGATCAGCGTCTCGACGGCGACCCGGGACGTCGGGTCCTCGCGCAGAAGCGCGTCGAGAATGGTGTCGCTGATCTGGTCAGCGATCTTGTCGGGGTGGCCCTCGGTCACAGACTCCGAGGTGAACAGGCGACGGGACACAACGCTCCCTGGGGTTGCAGCGGCTGCTGGCTGATCATGGTCGGACGGGCTCGGGGGCTGCGCCCGGCTCCGTCCGAGAACAGTTTATCGGTCGGCTCGGCCGTCGGTCCTCCTGTCTCGCCACTCGGGAGCACGGTGACCTGCGGCACGGGCATTCTGCCCAATCCACGGTGACCTTGGCCAGGGGTGCCACGCCTCTATGTCCGAGGCGTGGGAGAGCCGTGAAGCGAATGAAACGTTCACAGCAGCCGCTGGGCCACCAGGTCCCACACAGTTTCGGCCAGGGCTTCCTTGGGGCCGTGCGCGACGGGGGTCTCGGTGCCGTCGGCGCCCAGCACGACCGCCTCGTTCTCCTCGGCGCCGAACGTCTTGCGCTCCCCCACCTCGTTCACCACCAGCAGGTCACAGCCCTTGCGTGCCAGCTTCTTGCGTCCGTTGGCCAGGACGTCGTCCGTCTCGGCGGCGAAGCCGACGATCACCTGTCCGGGGCGGGCGCGGTCGGCCGAGATCTCCGCGAGGATGTCCGGATTCCGCACCAGCACGATGGGGTCCGGGTCCTGGCCGTCTCTCTTTTTGATCTTTCCGGCCGCGTAGGTCGCCGGGCGGAAGTCCGCGACCGCGGCGGCCATGACGACCGCGTCGGCGTCCGCAGCGGCCTTCAGTACCGCCTCACGCAGTTGTACGGCCGTCCCGACCGGCACGACATCCACACCCGCCGGGTCGGGCAGGGCCGCGTTCGCGGCGATCAGCGTCACACGGGCGCCGCGCGCCGCGGCGGTACGGGCGAGGGCGTAGCCCTGCTTGCCGGAGGAGCGGTTGCCGAGGAAGCGGACCGGGTCGAGGGGCTCGCGGGTGCCGCCCGCGCTGACGACGACGTGCCGTCCGGCCAGGTCGGGTTCCCGCACTCCCCGGGCGAGGACGCGACGGCAGACCTCGAAGATCTCGGCGGGCTCGGGCAGCCGGCCCTTGCCGGTGTCGACGCCGGTGAGGCGGCCCACGGCCGGTTCGATGACGATCGCACCACGGCGGCGCAGCGTCGCCACGTTTTCCTGGGTGGCCGGGTGCTCCCACATCTCCGTGTGCATGGCGGGAGCGAAGACGACCGGGCAGCGGGCCGTGAGGAGAGTGTTGGTGAGCAGGTCGTCGGCGAGGCCGTGGGCCGCCTTCGCGAGCATGTCGGCGGTCGCCGGGGCGACGACCACCAGATCGGCGTGCTGGCCGATACGGACGTGCGGGACCTCGTGGACGTCGTCCCAGACCTCCGTCGAGACCGGGTGGCCGGAGAGCGCGGACCAGGTGGCGGCGCCGACGAAGTGCAGGGCGGAGGCCGTCGGCACGACTCGCACGTCATGGCCGGACTCGGTGAGTCTGCGCAGCAGCTCGCACGCCTTGTAGGCAGCGATGCCACCGCTGACCCCCAGAACGACCTTGGGCTTGTCCACCGTCTCTCCCCGGACTCGGCAAACGTACGACTCCACTACACACCACAGGCCCGGCAGTCGCGCTGCCGGGCCTGTGGAAAAGTCAGCTGCAAGCTGTAAATACTACTGCGCCGGACCCTCAACGGCCTCGGACGTCAGCAGACCCGCGTTGATCTCACGCAGGGCGATCGAGAGCGGCTTCTCGTGGACGTGGGTGTCGACGAGCGGACCGACGTACTCAAGGAGACCCTCGCCGAGCTGCGAGTAGTACGCGTTGATCTGGCGGGCACGCTTGGCCGCGTAGATCACCAGGCTGTACTTCGAGTCAGTGGCCTCAAGCAACTCGTCGATCGGCGGGTTGATGATGCCCTCGGGCGCGGTGATGGAAGAGGACACGCTCTACCTTCCGACAGATGGGATGAGATCGAAAACGATCACACAACGTCCACCAAGGCTAGCAGCTCGCGCGCCACGTCCTCGACGGAGGTGTTGACCAAGGTCACATCGAACTCCGGCTCGGCCTCCAGCTCGACCTTCGCGGCGTCCAGACGCCGCTCGATCACCTCGGGCGGCTCCGTGCCGCGTCCGGTGAGTCTGCGCACCAGCTCCTCCCAGGAGGGAGGAGCCAGGAACACCAGCTGGGCCTCCCGCATGGACTCGCGGACCTGCCGGGCACCCTGGAGGTCGATCTCCAGAAGGACGGGCTCACCCGCCTCCAGGCGCTCCAGCACGGCCCTGCGGGGTGTGCCGTAGCGGTTGCCGGCGAATTCCGCCCACTCCAGCAGCTCGCCATTGGCGATCAGCTTGTCCATCTCCTCGTCGGTGACGAAGAAGTAGTGGACCCCATGCCGCTCGCCGGGGCGGGGCTTACGGGTCGTCGCCGACACCGAGAGCCAGACCTCGGGGTGTTCCTTGCGCATATGGGCGACGACCGTGCTCTTGCCGACCCCGGAGGGGCCGGAGAGCACGGTCAGCCGCGGACGTTCACTCATGCAGCGATTATTCCAGCTATCCCGGCATGCCCGGGACTCCCTGCCCGCATGGCCGGACTCAGGAGCCGGTGCTGCCGAACTCACGCTCCAGGGAAGCGATCTGGTTCGAGCCGAGGCCGCGCACACGACGGCTCTCGGAGATGCCGAGTCGCTCCATGATCTGCTTGGCGCGGACCTTGCCCACGCCCGGCAGGGACTCGAGGAGGGCGGAGACCTTCATCTTGCCGATGACGTCGTTCTCCTGGCCCTGCTTGATGACCTCGTGAAGGGAGGCGCCGGAGTGCTTGAGTCGATTCTTGACCTCGGCCCGCTCCCGGCGAGCCGCGGCGGCCTTTTCGAGCGCGGCTGCGCGCTGTTCAGGGGTAAGGGGCGGAAGAGCCACGCCTACGTCACCTCGGATGTTGAACTGTCGGATACGGACCGGTGAGGAACCTAGTCGCCCCACACCTGGGGAGCTACGAGCAACACGCTTGCCCGTTCACTCTGCTCGGAGACTAGCGGCCAAGTCCGCCAGAGTCAGCGAGAACAGCGGAAAAGTCCTGGTCAGCCTCCCTGGAGACGGACATTTACGACATACTGCCCCGGATTTGAGAATGTATTCAGGCTCAAGTCGGTTCCGAGGCACTCATCGGAGGACTGGTACGACCCTGTTCGAACGCCTCAGGCGGTGGTCACGGCCGCCCGGATCTCCTCCGCGAACCGCTCGGCGGCCCCCCGCAGCGCGCCGACGTCGGGCCCGTACCGCAGCACGCCCCGGCTGACGTTCGGAACGACGTTGCGCACCGCCGCGCCGAAGACCCCGGGAAGGTCGGCCGGAGTGGCCCCCTGGGCGCCGATCCCGGGTGCGAGGAGCGGACCGTTGATGTCGAGGTCGTACGACGACAGATCGCCGAGCGTGGCGCCGACGACCGCCCCGAAGGAGCCCAGCGGCTCCTCCCCCGCGTTCTCGGCGGCCAGGTGTGCCAGCATCGTCGCTCCGACGGTCCGCCCGTCGGAGCGGACGGCGTGCTGGACCTCGCGGCCCTCGGGGTTGGAGGTGAGCGCCAGCACGAACAGGCCCGTGCCGCTCTCCCGGGCCAGCGCGACGGCCGGGCTGAGCGAGCCGTAGCCCAGATACGGCGAGACCGTCAGCGCGTCCGAGAAGAGCGGGGAGTCCTTCCGCAGGAAGGACTCGGCGTACGCGGCCATGGTCGAGCCGATGTCGCCCCGCTTGGCGTCCATCACGACCAGCGCACCGGCAGCACGGGCCTGAGCGACCGTCTCCTCCAGGACGGCGACACCCCGCGATCCGAAGCGCTCGAAGAACGCGCTCTGCGGCTTGAGGACGGCGATCCGGTCGGCCAGCGCCTCGACGACCGTGCGGCTGAACCGCTCCAGGCCCGCGATGTCGTCGCTCAGGCCCCACTCGCTGAGCAGGGAGGCGTGCGGGTCGATGCCGACGCACAGCGGGCCGCGCTCGTCCATGGCGCGGCGCAGGCGTGCGCCGAAGGGCTCCGGGCTCATGCGGCCTTCCTAACGTCGGCGCCGACCGCGTCGGCGAGGGTGGCGTACGGGCTGGTGCTCAGGCGGGCGGCGAGGCCCTTGTGGATGGCACGGGCGTAGAAGGGGCCTTCGTAGACGAAGGCGCTGTAGCCCTGGACGAGGGTGGCGCCGGCGAGGATGCGCTGCCAGGCGTCCTCGGCGTCCTCGATGCCGCCGACGCCCACGAGGGTGATCCGGTCCCCCACGCGCGCGTAGAGGCGGCGCAGCACCTCCAGGGAGCGCTCCTTGAGGGGGGCGCCCGAGAGTCCGCCGGTCTCCTGGATCAGCGAGGGTTCGGATGTCAAACCGAGGCCCTCGCGCGCGATAGTGGTGTTCGTGGCGATGATCCCGTCCAGACCGAGCTCGACGGCCAGGTCGGCGACCGCGTCGACGTCCTCGTCGGCGAGGTCCGGCGCGATCTTCACCAGCAGCGGGACGCGGCGGTCGGTGACCGCACGGTCGGCGGCCTCACGGACGGCGCTCAGGAGGGGGCGCAGGTGATCCACGGCCTGCAGGTTGCGCAGGCCGGGCGTGTTCGGCGAGGAGACGTTCACGACCAGGTAGTCGGCGTACGGCGCGAGGCGCTCCGTCGACTTCACATAGTCCCCGGCCGCCTCGGCCTCCGGGACGACCTTGGTCTTGCCGATGTTCACGCCCACGACGGTCTTGAAAACCGGCGTACGGGAGGCCAGCCGGGCGGCGACGGCCAGCGAGCCCTCGTTGTTGAAGCCCATGCGGTTGATCAGCGCCCGGTCCGGCACCAGCCGGAACAGCCGCTTCTTGGGATTGCCCGGCTGCGCCTCCCCGGTGACCGTGCCGATCTCGACATGGTCGAAGCCCAGCATCGACATGCCGTCGATGGCGATCGCGTTCTTGTCGAAGCCGGCGGCGAGCCCGAAGGGGCCGTGCATGCGCAGCCCGAACGCCTCGGTGCGCAGCTCCTTGTAGCGGGGCGCGAGCACGGCCGCGACGAACGTGCGCAGCACGGGGATGCGGACGGCGAGGCGGATCCAGCGGAACGCCAGATGGTGGGCCTGTTCCGGGTCCATCCGCTGGAACGCCAGACGGAAGAAGTGCTTGTACATCACTGTGTCCTCATGAAGAGGGGGACACCGTTTCCGATGTCCCCCTCAGGGCTGCTAGTCGCGGGCCGCGGTCATGAACCGCGCATGTTCCTGGAGTGAGCGCACGCCCACATCACCGTGGTTGAGGGCGTCGATGCCCTGGACGGCGGCGGCGAGCGCCTGAACCGTCGTCAGGCACGGTACGGACCGGGCCACGGCCGCCGTGCGGATGTCGTAGCCGTCGAGGCGGCCGCCGGTGCCGTACGGGGTGTTGACGATGAGGTCGACCTCGCCGTCGTGGATGAGCTGGACGATGGTCCGCTCGCCGTTCGGGCCGGTGCCCTCGGACTGCTTGCGTACGACGGTGGCGTGGATGCCGTTGCGCTTGAGGACCTCGGCCGTGCCGGACGTGGCGAGCAACTCGAAGCCGTGGGCGACGAGTTCACGCGCCGGGAAGATCATCGAGCGCTTGTCGCGGTTGGCGACGGAGATGAAGGCGCGGCCCTTCGTCGGCAGCGGACCGTAGGCGCCCGCCTGCGACTTGGCGTACGCCGTGCCGAAGACGGAGTCGATGCCCATGACCTCGCCGGTGGAGCGCATCTCCGGGCCGAGGACCGTGTCGACGCCCCGTCCGTGGATGTCACGGAAGCGCGACCACGGCATGACCGCTTCCTTCACGGAGATCGGCGCGTCCAGCGGGAGTTCGCCGCCGTCGCCGGTCGCCGGAAGCAGGCCCTCCGTGCGCAGTTGGACGATGGTCGCGCCCAGCGAGATCCGGGCGGCTGCCTTCGCCAGCGGCACCGCGGTGGCCTTCGAGGTGAAGGGCACGGTGCGCGAGGCGCGCGGGTTGGCTTCGAGGACGTACAGGATGTCGCCCGCCATCGCGAACTGGATGTTGATCAGGCCGCGGACGCCGACGCCCTTCGCGATGGCCTCCGTCGACGCGCGCAGCCGCTTGATGTCGAAGCCGCCGAGCGTGATCGGGGGCAGCGCGCACGCCGAGTCGCCGGAGTGGATCCCGGCTTCCTCGATGTGCTCCATCACACCGCCGAGGTAGAGCTCCTGGCCGTCGTAGAGCGCGTCGACGTCGATCTCGATGGCGTCGTCGAGGAAGCGGTCGACCAGCACCGGCCGGGTGGGGCTGATCTCGGTCGACTCGGCGATGTAGGCGGACAGCCGGGTCTCGTCGTACACGATCTCCATGCCGCGCCCGCCGAGCACGTACGACGGCCTGACCAGGACCGGGTAGCCGATCTCGTCGGCGATGGCCTTGGCCTCGGCGAAGGTGGTGGCGGTGCCGTGCTTGGGGGCCGGGAGGCCGGCCTCCTTGAGGACTCGGCCGAAGGCGCCGCGGTCCTCGGCGGCGTGGATGGCCTCCGGCGGCGTGCCGACGACCGGTACGCCGTTGTCCTTCAACGCCTGCGCCAGGCCCAGCGGCGTCTGGCCGCCCAGCTGGACGACGACACCGGCGATCGGCCCGGCGAGGGACTCCGCGTGGACGATCTCCAGCACGTCTTCCAGCGTCAGCGGCTCGAAGTACAGGCGGTCGGAGGTGTCGTAGTCCGTGGAGACCGTCTCGGGGTTGCAGTTGACCATCACGGTCTCGTACCCGGCGTCGCTCAGCGCGAAGGAGGCGTGGACGCAGGAGTAGTCGAACTCGATGCCCTGGCCGATGCGGTTGGGGCCGGAGCCCAGGATGATGACGGCTGGCTTCTCACGCGAAGCGACCTCCGTCTCCTCGTCGTAGGAGGAGTAGAAGTACGGCGTCCTGGCGGCGAATTCGGCGGCGCAGGTGTCGACCGTCTTGTAGACGGGTCGGATACCGAGGGCGTGCCGGACCTCGCGGACGACGTCCTCGCGCAGGCCGCGGATCTCGCCGATCTGCTGGTCGGAGAAGCCGTGCCGCTTGGCCTCGGCGAGCAGATCCGGGGTCAGCTCCGGCGCCGCGGCGAGTTCGTCGGCGATCTCCTTGATGAGGAAGAGCTGGTCGACGAACCACGGGTCGATCTTCGTCGACTCGAAGACCTCCTCGGGCGTGGCGCCCGCGCGGATGGCCTGCATGACGGCGTTGATACGGCCGTCGGTGGGCCGTACGGCCTCACGCAGCAGCTCCTCCTTGTCGCCGGTCTCACCGACGAACGTGAACTGGCTGCCCTTCTTCTCCAGCGAGCGCAGCGCCTTCTGGAACGCCTCGGTGAAGTTGCGGCCGATGGCCATGGCCTCGCCGACCGACTTCATGGTGGTGGTCAGCGTGGAGTCGGCCTGCGGGAACTTCTCGAAGGCGAACCGCGGCGCCTTGACCACGACGTAGTCGAGGGTCGGCTCGAAGGAGGCCGGGGTCTCCTGCGTGATGTCGTTCGGGATCTCGTCGAGCGTGTAGCCGACGGCGAGCTTCGCGGCGATCTTGGCGATCGGGAAGCCGGTCGCCTTGGAGGCGAGCGCCGACGAACGCGACACGCGCGGGTTCATCTCGATGACAATGACCCGGCCGTCTTCGGGGTTCACCGCGAACTGAATGTTGCAGCCGCCGGTGTCGACGCCGACCTCGCGGATGACGGCGATGCCGATGTCCCGGAGAATCTGGTACTCGCGGTCGGTCAGTGTCATCGCGGGCGCGACGGTGATCGAGTCGCCGGTGTGCACACCCATGGGGTCGAAGTTCTCGATGGAGCAGACGACCACGACGTTGTCGTGCTTGTCGCGCATCAGCTCCAGCTCGTACTCCTTCCAGCCGAGGATGGACTCCTCCAGGAGCACCTCGGTGGTCGGCGACAGCGTGAGGCCCTGCCCGGCGATGCGGCGCAGCTCCTCCTCGTCGTGCGCGAAGCCGGAGCCGGCGCCGCCCATGGTGAAGGACGGGCGCACGACGACGGGGTAGCCGCCGAGGGTCTCGACGCCCTTGAGGATGTCGTCCATGGAGTGGCAGATGACCGAGCGGGCGGACTCGCCGTGGCCGATCTTGGCGCGGACGGCTTCGACGACCACCTTGAACTGGTCGCGGTCCTCGCCCTTGTGGATCGCTTCGACGTTGGCGCCGATCAGCTCGACGCCGTACTTCGCCAGTACGCCGTTCTCGTGCAGCGAGATCGCCGTGTTGAGTGCCGTCTGACCGCCCAGGGTGGGCAGCAGGGCGTCCGGCTGCTCCTTGGCGATGATCTTCTCGACGAACTCCGGGGTGATCGGCTCGACGTAGGTCGCGTCGGCGATCTCCGGGTCGGTCATGATCGTCGCCGGATTGGAGTTGACGAGGATGACGCGCAGGCCTTCGGCCTTGAGCACCCGGCACGCCTGGGTGCCGGAGTAGTCGAACTCGGCGGCCTGGCCGATGACGATCGGGCCGGAGCCGATGACCAGGACGGACTGGATATCGGTGCGCTTAGGCACGCTGGCCCTCCATCAGGGATACGAAGCGGTCGAACAGGTAGGCGGCGTCGTGCGGGCCCGCTGCCGCTTCGGGGTGGTACTGGACGCTGAAGGCCGGCCGATCGAGGAGCTGCAGCCCCTCCACCACGTTGTCGTTGAGGCACACGTGGGAGACCTCGGCGCGGCCGTAGGGGGTCTCGGAGACCTTGTCGAGCGGTGCGTCGACGGCGAAGCCGTGGTTGTGGGCGGTGACCTCGACCTTGCCGGTCGTACGGTCCTGCACCGGCTGGTTGATGCCGCGATGGCCGTACTTCAGCTTGTACGTGCCGAAGCCGAGCGCGCGCCCGAGGATCTGATTGCCGAAGCAGATGCCGAAGAGCGGGGTGCCGCGCTCGAGCACGGCCCGCATCACGGAGACCGGGTGGTCGGCGGTGGCCGGGTCACCGGGGCCGTTGGAGAAGAACACGCCGTCCGGCTCGACGGCGAACACGTCCTCGGCCGTGGCCGTCGCGGGCAGCACATGCACCTCGATGCCGCGCTCGGCCATCCGGTGCGGGGTCATGCCCTTGATGCCGAGGTCCACGGCGGCGACGGTGAACTTCTTCTCACCGATCGCGGGGACGACGTACGCCTCCTTGGTGGCGACCTCGGCCGAGAGGTTCGCGCCCTTCATCTCGGGGGCCTGGCGCACTTCGGCGAGCATGGTGCCCTCGTCGGGCAGTGCGTTGCCGGAGAAGATGCCGACGCGCATGGCGCCGCGCTCACGCAGATGACGCGTCAGCGCGCGCGTGTCGATGCCGGAGATGCCGACGACGCCCTGCCGGCGCAGCTCGTCGTCCAGCGAGCGCCGGGAGCGCCAGTTGGAGGGCACGCGCGCGGGGTCGCGTACGACATAGCCCGCGACCCAGATCTGCTTGCTCTCGGGGTCCTCGTCGTTGACGCCGGTGTTGCCGACGTGCGGGGCGGTCATCACGACGACCTGGCGGTGGTACGACGGGTCGGTGAGGGTCTCCTGGTAGCCGGTCATGCCGGTGGAGAACACGGCCTCGCCGAAGGTGACCCCCACGGCCCCGTAGGCACGGCCGCGGAACGTCCGGCCGTCCTCCAGGACGAGGACGGCGGGAACCTTGGCGGCTCCCCTGGTGGAGGTCGTCATCGTTCGGCGCCTTCCGTGCTGTTGGTGTTGATCATGGAGTTAATGACGTCGACCCACTCGTTGTGCTCGGCGGCCGTGTCGGCGCGGAACCCGGAGTCGAGCAGCCGCTCGCCGTGCGCCCAGGTCACCACGAGCAGTCCGCCCTCGGTGAGCACCTTGCCGGCGATGCCCTTGTCGAGCCGCGCCTCACGCAGGGCCGCCCGGGGGACGAAGAAGTCGGTCGCGCCGGGGCGTACGACGTCCAGTCCTTCGTCCGTCAGCGTGAGCTCGACCCGGCTGCGGGTGCCGAGGCCGTGCGCCACGATGCGGTCGAGCCACTGCCCGGCGGTGGTGGAGCCGTGGTAGCGGCCGCTCATCGTCAGTCTCGCCGCACCGGGCTCGTCCGGCGCGCTGGGCAGCTCGGGCAGGTCTCCCTGGAGCGTGCCGCGCCACTTCCAGCCCTCACGCATCAGCCAGTAGATGAGCGCGACGAAGAGGGCGAGGCCGACGAGCCAGCCGATGCGGGCGGCCCAGTCGGTCACCTCCGCCGACTTCTGATCGGCGGCCAGGTGCGTCAGATGCAGAGGTGTCACGTGAGCTTCCCGTCGACGAGCGTGGCCTTGCCCCGGAGCCACGTGTGCGTCACACGGCCCGGCAGCTCACGCCCCTGGTACGGAGTGTTGCGGCTGCGCGAGGCGAAGCCCTTGGGGTCCACGGACCCACGGTATTCCGTGTCGACGAGCGTGAGGTTGGCGGGCTCACCAGCCGAGACGGGGCGGCCGTGCCCGCCCACCTGCCCGATCCGGGCGGGCTTGAAGGACATGCGGTCGGCGACCCCGGCCCAGGTGAGGAGCCCGGTGTCCACCATCGTCTCCTGGACCACTGACAACGCGGTCTCCAGGCCGACCATGCCCATGGCGGCCGCGGCCCACTCGCAGTCCTTGTCCTCGTGCGGGTGCGGGGCGTGGTCGGTGGCGACGATGTCGATCGTGCCGTCGGCGAGCGCCTCGCGCAGGGCGAGCACATCGCGCTCGGTGCGCAGCGGCGGGTTGACCTTGTAGACCGGGTTGTACGTCCGGACCAGCTCGTCGGTGAGGAGGAGGTGGTGCGGGGTGACCTCGGCGGTGACGTCGATGCCGCGGGACTTGGCCCAGCGGATGATCTCGACGGAGCCGGCGGTCGACAGATGGCAGATGTGGACGCGGGAGCCGACGTGCTCGGCGAGCAGGACATCCCGGGCGATGATCGATTCTTCGGCCACCGCCGGCCAGCCGCCCAGACCCAGTTCGGCGGAGACGACGCCCTCGTTCATCTGGGCGCCTTCGGTCAGCCGCGGCTCCTGCGCGTGCTGGGCGATTACGCCGCCGAAGGCCTTCACGTACTCCAGCGCACGGCGCATGATCACGGCGTCGTCGACGCACTTGCCGTCGTCGGAGAAGACGGTGACTCCGGCCGCCGACTCGTGCATGGCGCCCAGCTCGGCCAGCTTCTTGCCGTCCAGGCCGACGGTGACGGCGCCGATGGGCTGCACATCGCAGTAGCCGTGCTCCTGGCCGAGCCGGTACACCTGCTCGACGACACCGGCGGTGTCGGCGACCGGGAAGGTGTTGGCCATGGCGAACACGGCCGTGTAGCCGCCGCTCGCCGCCGCACGGGTACCGGTCAGCACGGTCTCGGAGTCCTCGCGCCCCGGCTCCCGCAGATGGGTGTGCAGATCGACGAGGCCCGGCAGCAGCACCTTGCCGCCCGCCTCGACGACCTCGGCGCCCTCGTCCGACAGACCGGTACCCACGGCCGCGATCTGCGCGCCCTCGATCAGGACGTCCTGCGGCTCCCCGCCGAGCACCTTCGCACCACGGATCAGGATCTTGCTCATCTGTCTTACTTCTCCTCGGTACGGGGGTGGCTGACGGCCGGCTCGCTGCCGCCCAGCAGCAGGTACAGGACGGCCATCCGGATGGAGACTCCGTTTGCGACCTGCTCGATGGCGGTGCAGCGCTCGGAGTCGGCGACCTCGGCGGTGATCTCCATGCCGCGGACCATCGGCCCGGGGTGCATCACGATGGAGTGCTCGGGCATCTTCGCCATGCGGTCGCCGTCGAGGCCGTAGCGCCGCGAGTACTCGCGCTCGGTCGGGAAGAAGGCGGCGTTCATCCGCTCGCGCTGGACCCGCAGCATCATCACCGCGTCGGACTTGGGCAACGTGCTGTCCAGGTCGTACGCCACCTCGCACGGCCAGGTCTCGATGCCGACCGGCAGCAGGGTGGGCGGGGCGACGAGCGTGACGTTTGCGCCGAGGGTGTGCAGCAGGTCGACGTTGGAGCGGGCGACGCGGCTGTGCAGGATGTCGCCGACGATCGTGATGCGCTTGCCCTCGAGGTCCTGCCCTATCCCGGCGTCCCGCCCGACCAGGCGCCGCCGCATGGTGAAGGCGTCCAACAGGGCCTGCGTGGGGTGCTGGTGGGTGCCGTCGCCGGCGTTGATGACGGCGGCGTCGATCCAGCCGGAGTTGGCCAGGGTGTACGGCGCTCCGGAGGCGCCGTGCCGGATGACGACGGCGTCGACCCCCATGGCTTCGAGGGTCTGGGCGGTGTCCTTCAGGGACTCGCCCTTCGACACCGAGGACCCCTTGGCCGAGAAGTTGATGACATCGGCGGACAGGCGCTTCTCCGCCGCTTCGAAGGAGATCCGGGTCCGCGTCGAGTCCTCGAAGAAGAGGTTGACGACGGTACGGCCGCGCAAGGTCGGCAGTTTCTTGATCGGCCGGTCGGCGACCCGGGCCATCTCCTCGGCGGTGTCGAGGATCTGGACGGCGTCGTCGCGGGTGAGGTCGGCGGCCGAGATGAGATGACGCTGCATCTTTCAGGCTCCGTAAGGCAGTTCAGTTTTGGGAGATTCCGGGCAAGCGGGCGTATGCCAGGGCATACCGGGGCACACGCTGGCCGCTTGCTACTGGGTCGGCTTCACACCGAGCAGCACGGTGTCGCGACCGTCCTCCTCGGCGAGCTGGACCTTGACCGTCTCCCGCAACGACGTGGGGAGGTTCTTGCCGACATAGTCGGCGCGGATGGGCAGTTCACGGTGGCCGCGGTCGACGAGGACCGCGAGCTGCACGGCGCGCGGACGGCCGATGTCGTTCAGCGCGTCGAGCGCGGCGCGGATGGTGCGGCCGGAGAAGAGCACGTCGTCGACGAGGACGACGAGGCGGCCGTCGACTCCGTCACCGGGGATGTCCGTACGGGCCAGCGCACGCGGCGGATGCATGCGCAGGTCGTCGCGGTACATGGTGATGTCGAGCGAACCGATCGGAATCTTCCGGTCGGTGATCTCCTCGAGCTTGCGGCCGAGCCGCTGGGCGAGGAAGACACCTCGGGTGGGGATACCGAGGAGCACCACGTCGTCGGCGCCCTTGGCGCGCTCGACGATCTCGTGGGCGATGCGGGTCAACACCCGCGCGATGTCAGGGCCTTCGAGAACGGGCCGGGCCTCGGACCGCTCTGAGTCCTGCTGGATGTCCTGCTGCTTGTCCATTTAAAACGGAGCTCCTTCTCCGCCTCACGGGACGGACCTTAAAGGACGCCGGAATTGCGCCATCCACGGTAGCAGGCCGCGACGACTGCCCTGATCACCCCCTTGGCGTAATCAGATGCTGATACCACGGAAGAGTCGGTGTGGACCATTCGGCTTGACGCAGAAGAGTCACGCTGCGTAACCTCACAGTGAGTTACCAGCCGCGCGGCATGGAACCACACCAGCTGCGTCGACACAGTGCCGGGGAGCTATATGTCCAGCGAATACGCCAAACAGCTCGGGGCCAAGCTCCGGGCCATCCGCACCCAGCAGGGCCTTTCCCTCCACGGTGTCGAGGAGAAGTCCCAGGGACGCTGGAAGGCGGTCGTGGTCGGATCGTACGAGCGCGGCGACCGTGCCGTGACCGTGCAGCGCCTTGCCGAGCTGGCGGATTTCTACGGCGTTCCGGTGCAGGAGCTGCTGCCGGGCACCACGCCGGGCGGTGCCGCCGAGCCGCCGCCGAAGCTGGTCCTGGACCTGGAGCGGCTGGCCCATGTGCCGGCCGAGAAGGCGGGTCCCCTGCAGCGGTACGCGGCCACGATCCAGTCGCAGCGCGGTGACTACAACGGCAAGGTGCTCTCGATCCGCCAGGACGACCTGCGCACACTCGCCGTCATCTACGACCAGTCGCCCTCGGTCCTGACCGAGCAGCTGATCAGCTGGGGCGTCCTGGACGCGGACGCGCGCCGCGCGGTCTCCCACGCCGAGGAGGGCTGAGCGCTCGGCCGCTTCAGCAGAAACGTGCCGCCGGGGTGGCCGGACCTTCATGGTTCCGGCCACC